>JAPLPO010000062.1 GCA_026400155.1 Burkholderiales bacterium
GTACCCCATCATCAGCATTGAAGACGGCATGGCCGAAGGCGACTGGGATGGTTGGAAATTGCTCACCGACCGTTTGGGCCAAAAAGTTCAAATCGTGGGCGATGACTTGTTCGTCACCAACACCAAGATTTTGAAAGAAGGCATCGACAAGGGCATTGCCAATTCGATCCTCATCAAAATCAACCAAATTGGCACTCTGACCGAAACATTTGCCGCCATTGAAATGGCCAAACGCGCCGGTTATACGGCTGTCATCAGCCACCGTTCTGGCGAAACCGAAGACTCCACCATTGCCGACATCGCGGTAGGTTTGAACGCAGGTCAAATCAAAACTGGCTCCATGAGCCGCAGCGATCGCATGGCCAAATACAACCAATTGCTGCGCATTGAAGAAGACTTGGGCGATGTGGCTGAGTACCCAGGTCGCTCAGCGTTTTACAATTTGCGCTAATATTATTTGAAATCATTTTTCCAGACAGCTCTCCTCAATGCTCATGGATAACCGTCTTTTGCCAGCCATCTTGATCACCCTGCTATTGGTCTTGCAGGGTCAAATTTGGTTCGGCAAAGGCAGCGTTCCCACAGTCATTGAGTTGGAAAATAAAATTCAAGTTCAAAACGAATTGAATGCCAAAGCCAAGCGCATCAATGGCCAACTCAACTCTGAGGTGAACGACCTCAAAGAAGGTTTGAACACCGTGGAAGAACGTGCCCGTCATGAACTGGGCATGGTCAAAGCCAACGAAATTTTCGTGCAGATCGAAAAATGACAGATCCGGTCGAGTGGGCCGGCTTCGTGTTGTCGTTGGCAATGGTCTATTGCAACATTCGCCAAATTCATTGGGGATGGTTGTTGGCCATCCTCAGTTCTGTTCTTTATGGCTTTGTTTTTTGGAAAACAGAGCTTTATGGACAAGCGGCATTGCAGGTAATGTTCATTGTGATGGCGGCCTGGGGCTGGCAACAATGGCTTCAAGGCCGATCGCAGGACGAAACTGCACCAAACATAACAGCCACGACTGATCTACTGCCGATCAGCTCACTTCAACGGCATGAATGGCATCGAGCAGGGGTAGCAACACTTTTGGCCTGGTTTTTTTGCACCTTGGTTCTCCAACAATTCTCCGACAGCAAGGTGGTGGGTTTAGACGCCTTGATCACCGCCTTGGCCTTGTTGGGGCAGTATTTGTTAGGTCGAAAAAAAATAGAAACTTGGTGGGTCTGGTTGGTCGTCAACATCTTGACCATCGCATTGATGGTCACGCAACACCTCTGGCTAACTGCTTTCCTCTACTTTGTCTTTGCAGTGCTCAGCGTGGTGGGCTTGAAAGCTTGGCGGAAACAACATGCGCACTGAACCTGTTCGCATCGCATTGCTTGGCGCGGAGAGCACAGGCAAAACCAGCCTGAGCCTGGCCATTACAAAGGCTTTGAGTGCCCATGGCCTCCCCGTTTTCACAGTCACAGAAAAGCTTCGAGAATGGTGTCATCTCCATGGGCGAACGCCCGACGCTCATGAGCAAGCTCAGATTGCAGCATCTCAATTGGAAGCTATTTTTTCCATCCAAGAGGGCTGGGTCATTGCAGACACAACACCCCTGATGACAGCGGTCTACAGCGACTTTATTTTTCAAGACCTATCACTTTACGAATTTGCGCTTGAGCACCAAAGCAAATTTGATGTCACGCTGGTGATGGGTCTGGATGTCGCTTGGGTTGCCGATGGTTTGCAAAGAGACGGCGAACATGAGCGTGAACCAGTGGACAGTTTGCTGCGGCAAGCCTTGTCGCAAGCCAGCATTCCTTTCAAGGTGATTTACGGCCAGGGCCAAGCCAGAGTGAATGCAGCCGTGTTGGCACTGCAAGACAGCCTGCGCCCCGAACTCCAAAGTCTTCTGGCTTCGCTGCCACTTGTAGAGACGCAACAAGAGAGAGAAAGCTCTCAATTTGGTCTGAATCGAGGCCGGACCGCTTGGCGCTGCGACTTGTGCAGCGATGCAGATTGTGAGCACAAATTGTTCAGCGATTTGCTGAAGTCTTGAATCTCAATGCAGCGCTGGGCCCGTGGGCGGTAAAACCTCTGATTGTGTGAACAAACTGGCTGCGTCAACAGGGTCAAAGTGGTACTGCTGACCGCAAAACTCGCACCCCACCTCGATGGAATCCCGCTCTGCCAGAATACTCTCCACCTCGGCTGTTCCCAAGCTTTTGATCATGCGACCCACGCGCTCTCTGCTGCATCGGCACTGAAAGCGCGGTCCTGTTTCGGCGGCCAAGGGTTCAAATCGGAGCAACGGTTCTTCCCAAAAGAGGCGATGCAAAATAGTGTCGACGTCCAGGCCCAACAATTCTTCGGGCTTCAAACTCTTGGACAAAATGGAAATTCGGTTGTAGTCCTCATCTTTGCCAAGTACCGATTCGCGTTCAACCGCATCGTAACGCCCTGCCAAGTTGCCTTCACCTTCCAAGGGCAGGCGCTGAATGAGCAGGCCTGCCGCTACCTGTGAGTTGGCCGCCAGAACCAAGGTGGTATCGAGTTGCTCCGACTGGAGCATGTAGTGTTCAAGCACCTCGCTTAATTTTTCAATTTTTTCTTTGCGATCGCCAAACAAGGGCACCACGCCCTGATAGGGCTGCTGTCCTGGCAATCGATCCAAGGGGTCGAGGGTGATGGCACAACGGCCCTCGTTGTGTTGGTTCACCATTTGGCTGAGCAACGCATCTGGCGCAACTTCACCCTGAACCGTGGCGGTAGCGCGAAACCCGAAGTCGGGCTGAACTTCAACCACCGACAATTTAACTGGGCCATCCCCAAACACCTGAAGCACCAAAGCGCCATTGAACTTGATGTTGGCTTGCATCAAGATGGCTGCAGCCGACATTTGACCCAACAGCTCTGACACGGGAGCCGGATAGGGCCCGGTTTCGGTATTGGCTGCACGCCTTTGCAAAGACTCTTGCCATGCGTCGGTTAAACNNGCACAATGGCACCCCTAACAGGCAAACCTTCGAATAAAAATTTATGCAGTTCAGACAATTTTTTTCAGCCCCGATTGAAAGCGTTGCGCGTTCAGAACGTAATTTTTGGCAGACATCCGCAGGCCCTCAATTTGCTCAGGGCTTAGCTCACGCACCACTTTGGCAGGCGAACCCATGATCATCGAACCCTCTGGAAATTCTTTGCCTTCTGTGACCAAGGAGCCTGCACCCACCAAACAATTTTTCCCAATTTTGGCGCCATTCAGCACCACGGCCCCAATGCCAATTAGCGACTCATCGCCGATGGTGCAGCCATGCAGCATCACTTGGTGGCCCACGGTAACGTGCTTGCCAATGGTCAAAGGCTTGCCATGGTCTGCATGCAGCACACTGCCATCTTGAATATTGCTGCCTTCTCCAACCTGAATGGTTTCGGTATCGCCGCGAATCACGGTGCCAAACCAAACGCTGACATTGGCAGCCAACACCACATCCCCCATGACTTGGGCGCTGTCAGCCACCCAAGCGCTTTCAGCCAAGAGGGGTCGCTTGTCATCCAAAGAATAAATGGCCATTTCACTTGCTCCTGAGGGCGTTCAAAACCTCCATTGTAGGCAACCCTAAAATAGCGCATGGTCAAACCTTCATCAGCCCCATTGAACCAGCACCTGCGCGCAGCGGTCTTAGGCCCCTTGCTGGCTCAAAATGCGGTACAAAAGGCCGAATTGACATTGGCCTTGGCCTTGGACCTGCCCATCGATCCGCTGGCGCATGTGAGCGATCCAGGCGGCATACCCGGTCGGCCGGTCAAACCCGAGTTGGTGTCTCATACTGCTTTGAAGTCAAAACCTTTGACCACCCTAGAAGGCAGAGCCTTACTGCTGCATGCCATTGCGCACATTGAGCTCAACGCCATCGACCTGGCATTGGATGTGGTCTGGCGATTTGAAGGCCTGCCTGAAAATTTTTACCTTGACTGGGTGCGCATTGCCAAAGAAGAAGCCAAGCATTTTTTGCTCATCCAAAAGCATTTGCTGGGCATGGGCTATGACTATGGTCACTTCCCTGCACACAACTCTCTGTGGGAAATGGCAGAGCGAACCCGCGGTGATATTTTGGCTCGCATTGGCTTGGTCCCCAGAACCATGGAAGCGCGGGGCCTAGATGCCTCCCCCGCCGTCAAAAACAAACTCGTCAGTGCCGGCGACCATGCGGCAGGCCGCATCATGGACATCATTTTGGAAGAAGAAATTGGCCACGTGGCTGCGGGCAATCGCTGGTACCGGTATGTGTGTGAAACTCGGGGACTCGACCCCATCCAGACCTACCGTCAACTGATTCAGCAATACGATGCACCCAAACTCAAGTCGCCATACAACCTCGAAGCCAGAAGATTGGCTGGTTTTGACGAAGAAGAATTGAACTTTTTGGCAGCCAATGGCTTGTGAAACATACCTGATTTAACAATCATGCAAATCAATGCTTCATTCAAAGGGTTTCCAGGGCATCATGCCCCAGTTGACTTGGCCCACATGGGAGATCAGAACTGGCATCTTTTGAAAGGCCACCTGCCCTTTCCTCTGGCCGTCATCAAAGCGTCTGCCATTGCCCACAATTTAAAGTGGATGCAAGATTTTTGCAGCAGCCGCAAGCTTGATATTGCGCCGCATGGCAAAACCACCATGTCGCCAGAGTTGTACAAAATGCAAATCGATGCCGGCGCTTGGGGCATCAGTTTTGCCACGGTGTTTCAAGCTGGAATGGGTATTCGCAATCAAATCAAACGAATCATCATTGCCAATCAGGTTTTTCAGGCATCCGATTTAGACGCCTTGTCGCATCTGCTTCAAACTCATTCTGATGTCAGTGTTTTCTTTTTGGTTGACTCTCTGGCGCAACTCAAACAGATAGAAACTTGGCGCGCCAGTAGCTCTTCTCAACAAGCATTCTCTGTGCTCATCGAACTGGGCATCGATGGCAAACGCACCGGCTGCAGAGACCCTGTAACTGCCATGCAGTTAGCTCGGGAAATCAAAGCCACCAATGGCCTCTTGTTGGCGGGCATTGAGTGCTATGAAGGTGCTTTGGCCACCTGTCACCACGAGCACGACCAAGCGGCCGTCGCCACCTTGATGCAGCGCGTACAAAACTTAGCTTTGGCTTGCGAAAAAGAAGACTTGTTCCAATGCTCTGAAGTACTCATCACAGCAGGCGGATCTGCCATCTTTGATCTGGTTGCAGCGCACCTCCAGCCTCAACTGAGCAGACCGGCACGAGGCATCTTGCGCTCAGGTTGCTACCTCACGCATGATCACGTGGAATACCGAAAAATGTTGCGATGCGTTGGCGAGCGGCTCAGGCTGGCAGAAACACTCAAGCCGGCACTGGAAGTCATTAGCTCGGTTCAATCTTGCCCTGAACCTGGCCTGGCCTTGCTGTCCATGGGCAAACGCGATGTGTCGTACGACATGGATTTACCAGTGCCCATTTGGCAAGCTGCCTTGGGCGATGCTGCAGTGAGTTCGGTGCCAGCACATTGGGAAATCAAGGCCCTGAACGATCAGCATGCTTATTTGCATTTCAACCCACAATCACCCACCTCAGAGCACCCTACCGTGGGGCAAATCATTGGCAGCGGCATTTCACATCCTTGCACCACCTTTGACAAGTGGCGCTGGATGCCCATCATCAATGATGATTATGTTGTCACCAGCGGCATCTCAATCCATTTTTAAACCAATCAACCCCTGGGGTGATGCTGCGCATGCAAGTTCTTCAAGCGCTCTCTGGCAACGTGGGTGTAGATGGTGGTCGTCGAAATGTCAGCATGACCCAGCAAGACCTGCACCGATCGCAAGTCGGCACCATGGTTGAGCAAGTGTGTGGCGAAGGCATGTCGCAAGGTATGGGGTGACAAAGGTGCTGTGATCCCTGAGGTGACCGCATATTTCTTAATCAACTGCCAAAACATCACTCTCGACATGGCCGTGCCCGCCTTGGGACCACTGGCCGTGACAAACAAATCATCGGTTTGTTTAGGGCCGAGCAAAGCGCCGCGAGAATTTTGCAAATAGGCAAGCAAACTGTCGCGGGCCATGTCTCCAAAAGGGACCAGTCGCTCCTTGCTGCCCTTGCCCATCACTCGCAAGACACCTTCGTTCAAAGAAACATGCAGAGTTTTGAGTTTGACCAATTCCGAAACTCGCAAACCACTGGCATAGAGCAGTTCCAGCATGGCTCTGTCACGCAGACCTAAGCTGGTGTTTTCATCCGGTGCAGACAACAAGGCATCTACCTGTTCTTCGGACAAAGTTTTGGGCACACGCAATGCTTGCTTGGCTGCCAGCATTCTAAGAGTGGGATCAAATTGCACGATTCGTTCGCGCAAGGCCCAACGGTAATAGCGCTTGAAAACCGTTAAGCGGCGATTGGCTGACGTGGCTTTAGAGAGGCTGTGCCTGGCTGCAAAGTAGGCTTGCAAGTGGGACTCTTGGGCAGAATCCAAGGGGCCAATGCTTGAGGCTTCCAGCCAATCTGCCAAGGCCTGCAAATCACGTCGGTAAGCTGCCAAAGTGTTGGCCGACAAACCATCTTCTAGCCAAACCGCATGAACAAAGCGGTCGATGGCGGCTTGGCTTGAAACTGACATCAATCGAGTCTGAGTTTCTGCTTTTCCACCACGTTTTTGTAGACTTCAAATTCAGCTTTAATTTGAGCTGCAAATTGCTCGGGGGTATTGGCAATGATCAATGAGCCTGTGTCTTCAATGCGTTTGCGAACAGCCGGATCTTCCAAGGCTTTTCTGGTGCCAGCGCTGATTTTGTCAATCACTTCTTTGGGCAAATTCTTGGGGCCCAAAATGCCGTAATAAGCCATGCGATTGACGGGCTCCAAACCAACATCTTTGAATGTGGGCACATTGGGCAGCTGAGTCAAACGCTGAGGGGCTGCAACCACAATGGGAATCAATCTGCCATTTTGAATGAACGGCAAAGCAGACGGCATGTTGTCAAAAATAATGGGGACTTGGCCCGCAACCGTGTCGTTCAAAGCAGGGCCAGCGCCTCTGTAAGGAATGTGGGTGATGAACACGCCAGCCAAGCTTTTCCAAAGTTCTGTCTGCAAGTGGCCAATGCCACCCGTGCCTGAAGACGCGTAGGAGTATTTGCCAGGGTTTTTCTTTAACTCAGCCACAAATTCTGCATAGTTCCGTGCTGGGAAACTGGGATGCACGGCAATGACATTGGGCGTGGCTGCAATGTTGATGATGGGGGTGAAGTCTGTAATGGGGTTGTACGGATTCTTGGGGTTGATGGCTGGGTTGGCTGCCGTTGTAGAAACAGTGGCCATACCCAAAGAATAGCCATCAGGTGCTGCGCGCACCGTTTCTTGCGCACCCACCACACCGCCGCCGCCCGCCTTGTTTTCCACCACCACAGATTGGCCGATGGCCTTGCCCAAAGGTTCAGCAATGACTCGGGCAACGATGTCGGTGGTGCCACCAGGCGCAAAAGGCACCTGCAATCTGATGACTTTGCTTGGGTAATTTTGAGCACTGGCGGTGCCGGCCACCACACCCAAGGCAATCACAACGGCAGAAGCCAGCAAACTTTGACGACGGTCCATGAAAACTCCTAAAAATGACTTCACAACATCATAAGCAATAACCAGGGTGTTGAGAGACCAAACCCCCAAATACAGCCGTTATGCTACGGGGGTGAATTATGCTCAGCTTTTATTTCCCGACTTTTCCCTGATTTTGTGTGGTTACTTCCTGTGCCGCTTCACGGGACTCAACCGCAGCGTTTGGCAACAAGCCGAGTTCTTGGTTTATTACTTCCTGTTTCCAGTCCTGCTTTTTTACTCGATTGCCAAAAGCCCTTTGGACATTCAAGCCACTTCGAGCTTTTTGTTGGCGGGCATCAGCATGGGTTTATCGGGCATTGCCCTCAGCTACAGCCTGCCCTATTGGCCTTGGATCGGGGCCAAATTAGACCGCAGAGACCACGCTGCCACTGCTCAAATCGGCTTCAGATTCAACTCCTTTATCGCTTTGGCCCTGGTGGAACGCTTGTCCGGCGCAGAAGGTTTGTTGCTCATTTCCGTGCTCATCGGTTTTTGTGTCCCCATGTTCAATGTGGGGGCGGTGTGGCCCATGGCCCGTCACGGCGACGCTGGTTTTGGCCGAGAGCTGGTTCGCAATCCCTTGATATTGGCCACCACCAGCGGCTTGGCCTTCAATTTATTGGGGTTCAGCATTCCGGCCATCATTGAACCCAGCCTGTCTAAAATTGGTGCGGCCTCATTGGCTTTGGGGCTGATGTCTGCGGGTGCTGGCATGGAAATCAAAGCCTTGAACCAGGGCAAACTTCTGGGCAGTTTGGTGTTGCTTGTGAAACACTTGCTTTTGCCTTGCGTCGCATGGAGCTTGGCTCAATTGTTCAAACTGAGCGATTTGCAAACCACCGTTTTGCTTATCTTTTCAGCCTTGCCCACTGCGTCAACCTGCTACGTGCTGGCTGCCAGAATGGGCTACAACGGGTCTTTGGTGGCTGGGCTGGTGACGCTGTCAACCCTGCTGGGCATGTTGAGCTTGCCCTTGGCTCTTGGAGTACTTCAGGGTCTGCACTTTTAAGCGGGCTGCGCCAAAGACCAAGCCACCTGTTCTTGCACCACCGGATCTGGATGGTCTTGCCAGCGAATCAGGGCCTTTTGAAGTGCCAATGCTTCAGCTTTCGTGATGTCATGCCTCTGCCCGCCCCGCAGTGCATTGCCTGCAGCCAATGCCACATTGCGAAGCCATCGGGCATGGCCTATTCGCCGAATGGAACTGCCTTCGGTGTTCTTTAAAAAACTGGCTTCATCCCATTCAAGCAAATCGAGCAGCTGAGGCGCAGTTAGCGCATCTCGCGAATTGAAATCAGGCAAGGTGCTTTTCTTGGCATATTTGTTCCAAGGACACGCCCATTGGCAATCATCGCAGCCATAAATTCGATTGCCAATGAGGGGGCGCAATTCATGCGGTATTTCGCCAGCATGCTCGATGGTCAAATAGGAAATACAGCGCCGCGCATCCAATTGATATGGGGCCACAATGGCTTTTGTTGGACACAGATCAAGGCATGCCGAACAGGTACCACAATGCGATGTGATGGACGCTGTTTCTGGCAACTCAAAGTCGATGAAGATTTCACCTAAAAAGAAAAATGAGCCTGCATCGCGTTGCAAAACAAGGGTGTTTTTCCCGCGCCAACCCTGCCCGCTTTTGACTGCAAGCTCGGCCTCCATCACAGGGGCAGAATCGGTAAACACTCGGTAACCAAACGGCCCCACCCAATCGGCCATTTGGGCTTGCAGCTGTTGCAGTCGGTGGCGCAAAACTTTGTGGTAATCCCGGCCCCTGGCATAAACTGACACCACCCCCTGCATGGGCTGCTTTAAGGCATTGGCTTCACTTTCAGCCGAAAGATCTGCCACATTGTTGGGCAAGTAATCCATCCGAACAGTAATCACACTGACGGTGCCAGGGACCAATTCGGAGGGTCTTGCGCGCTTCAGGCCATGACTTGCCATATAGTTCATGCTGCCGTGAAATCCTGCAGCCAGCCAGGCTTTGAGTCCGGGCTCTGCTTCGGACAAATTCACACCTGTCACGCCAATTTGAGAAAATCCCAATGCCTGCGCCGCATTTTGCATTTTGGACCACAAGGCTGCGGCATCCAACTTGGCTGCATTGATTGAAAGAGAATGATGAGTGGTGTTCACCCAGAGATTGTAGGAACTCCTGAGCCCCGTGGCACAGGCAGCTGGCTATGGACTCAAGAAAACCAGACTCAAGCCTTTGCCCAATGCATGGCACAACAAAGCGAGCTGCTCAATGCCTACCTCGAACTAGAAGGCAACTTGGGGGCTGGCAAAACCACCTTGGTCAGGCATTTGCTGCAAGCCTTGGGCGTCAAGGGCCGCATCAAAAGCCCAACCTATGCCGTGGTCGAGCCCCATGAGGTTTTGCATGACAAAGATGGCTTGCGCTTTCCCATTTGGCATTTTGATTTCTATCGATTCAATGAGCCTGAAGAATTTGAAGAAGCTGGTTTTCGCGATATCTTTGCCAGCCAAGGCTTGAAAATTTCGGAGTGGGCCGAGCAAGCAAAAGGGATGTTGCCCCTGCCCGATTTGAAATTAAAGATCACTGTCAACGAACTCGATGGTCGGCAAATTGAGGCCAGTGCGTTCACACCGCAAGGTTTGAATATCTTGCAAGGCATCCAAGCTGCCATTCCCTCCAACTCTCAAATCTCGACAGGTCATGTCCATTCAGCGCCGTGATTGGCTCAAATTTTCAAGCCTTGCCTTGATGCTGGGCTGGGCCGATATTTGCAAAGGCGCCAGCTTGTTGGCCGTTCGGGTATGGCCTGCCAGAGACTACTCCCGCGTCACCTTGGAATCCGATGTGGCGTTGAAAACAAAATACACCTTTGTGCCATCGCCGCCCCGCTTGGCCATTGACATTGAAGGCTTGGAACTCAACCCCGCCATCAAAGAATGGGTGGGCAAAATCAAGCCCGACGATCCCAACATCACTGGCGTTCGTGTTGCCCAAAACAGCCCTGGTGTGGTTCGCATGGTGTTTGACCTGAAACAGGCGGTTCAGCCTCAAGTTTTCGCCCTCACACCCGTCGGCAATTACCAACACCGTTTGGTGTTGGATTTGTACCCAAGCACACCCCTAGACCCTTTGGAAAGTTGGATTGCAGAGCGAACCCAAAGCAACGATCCCATTGCCGAGTGGCTCAACAAGAATGCCAACGCCAATACAACTTCCAGCGCTGCAAGTTCTACCCCCAACGCGCCCACGCCCAGCAATGCCCAAGGTCCTCAGGGCAATGTGCCCGCCGCGCCCATCACCGATCGATTGATCGTGGTAGCCATCGACCCTGGACACGGCGGTGAAGACCCAGGCGCTATTGGCCCCAACGGTACCAAAGAGAAAGATGTGGTGCTGCAAATTGCACTCAAACTGCGCGATCGCATCAATGCCACTCAAGTCAAGGGCAGTCCCATGCGGGCTTTTCTGACGCGCGATGCCGATTTTTTTGTACCCCTGCATGTTCGCGTGCAAAAGGCCAGAAAAGTCCAAGCCGATTTGTTTGTAAGTGTCCATGCCGATGCCTTTTTCACACCCAACGCGCAAGGCGCCAGCGTGTTTGCGCTTAGTCAAGGCGCAGCCTCTAGCAGCGCGGCCCGCTGGATGGCCTCGCAAGAAAACAAGGCCGATTTGATCGGCGGCATGAACCTGGGCGTGAAAGACTCACAAGTTCAACAAGCGCTACTGGACATGAGCACTTCTGCTCAAATTAAAGACAGTTTGAATTTAGGCGGCGCCATTTTGCGTGAAATTGGCAGCATCGGCAGGCTCCACAAACCCAAAGTAGAGCAAGCTGGCTTTGCAGTCTTGAAAGCACCCGATATTCCGAGTGTGCTGGTAGAGACCGCATTCATCAGCAACCCGAGTGAAGAAGCCAAGCTGGCCGATCCGCAATACCAAAACGACATAGCCGATGCATTGGTCAAAGGCTTGCAAAAATACTTTGAGCGCAATCCACCCTTGGCTCGCAAGCGCTCAACTTAATTTGACTTTTGGTTGGCGCGCCAAGCGCCCCACAGCGCCAACAAGCCAGGGATCAAAATCATGGCCCAAATGATTTTGCTCAAGTGAGTTTGCACAAAGGCTGTTTCCCCAAACAAGTAACCTGCACCCGTGAGGCCGCACACCCAAATGAAGGCGCCAAGGACATTGAAGGCGACAAAGCGTGAAGGGGTCATGGCCGCTACACCCGCCACAAAGGGTACAAAGGTTCTGACAAAGGGCATGAAGCGCGCCAAAACAATGGTGATGCCGCCATAGGTTTCGTAAAAATTGTGCGCCTTGTCAAAAGCGGCCCGGTTGAAAAAACGCGAGTTTTCCCATTGAAAAACCTTGGGTCCAAAGTAACGACCTATTCGGTAATTGACTTGGTCTCCCAGAATCGCCGCAATCAGCAACAAACTCATGGCCACAGGCAAGCTCAGAAGGCCCGTACCGCACAACGTACCCACCACAAACAACAAAGAGTCGCCTGGCAAGAAAGGCATCACCACCAAGCCAGTTTCCACAAACACGATGAGAAACAGCAAGGCATAAACCCAGGGTCCGTAATTGGCTACAAACATCTCCAAATAGCGGTCTACGTGGAGAATAAAATCGATCAATTGCATGAAATAGTCCATGCGCAGATTATCCCTTTCTTGAAACACCTCCCCATTCATCGGGAAATAAGGGGGTCCTGCACCTACAATTTGACGATGTCCAAAGTTCAAACTCCACCCATCATTCGAGAACTGCCTGATGTGCTCATCAGCCAGATTGCAGCGGGTGAGGTGGTTGAGCGGCCCGCATCCGTGGTGCGTGAACTCGTTGACAACGCGCTTGATGCAGGTGCGAGGCAAATTACACTTCGTCTGCTGGGCGGTGGTATTCGCCTGATATCGGTCGAAGACGATGGCTGCGGTATTCCAGCAGAACAACTGCCCATCGCCCTGAAAAGGCATGCCACCAGCAAAATTGTGAGTTTGGAAGATTTGGAGTCAGTGGCCACCATGGGCTTTCGAGGCGAGGCACTGGCAGCCATGAACTCAGTGTCTGAAATGAGTTTGCTGTCGCGCATTGAAGGCGCGCCAAGCGCTTTTCTTTTAGAAGGTCAAACGGGTGAACTGCGGCCTGCGGCCAGGGCCGTTGGTACCACCGTCGAAGTCAAAGAGCTCTTCTTTTCAACACCTGCACGCCGTCACTTTCTAAAGTCTGAAAATACAGAGTTGGCCCATTGCATTGAAGCTGTCAGACGTCACGCCTTGGCCAGACCCGAGGTTGGTTTTGCCATTTGGCACGACGGCAAAATCGTCGAGCAATGGCGAAGCCATCCAGGCGAAGCGGGATGGAACCAACGCTTGGCCGATGTCTTGGGCGAAGATTTTGTGGCTTCTTCTGTCAACATCGATTTCAGGTCTGGGCCTGTTCATGTTCGAGGACGAGCCGGTACGCCCGATGCAGCGCGAGCGCGCGCCGACCAACAATTCGCTTATGTCAATGGCCGTTTTGTTCGCGACAAAGTCATTGCCCACGGCGCACGCAGTGCCTATGAAGATGTGCTGCACGGCCAACGCCAACCCGTCTTTGTGCTGTATTTGCAAATGGATCCGGCTCGCGTAGATGTCAATGTTCACCCCACCAAAATTGAAGTCCGATTTCGCGATAGCCGTGAAGTCCATCAGGCCATGCGCCACGCCATTGAAAGTGCACTGGCAGTGCCCCGTGCACAGTTGCTTTCTGGTACGCAGGGTGCCACTGGCAGCCTTGCAGATTCAGTAGCCGCTCAGCCACTTCAGCTCCGACCCAGCCCTCATGCTGCGCCCATCCATCCCAGTTGGTCACAACGCGGTATGGCATTTGAAACTCAGCGACGCTCAGAAGATCCTGCACAAGCCTTGGCTGATTTAAAAGCTTTGTGGGGCAATACCCCCAAGCTAGAGGAAGAAACTGCTAGCTTTGCAAGCACGCCTTCCATGGCCAAACTTGCTGCCGACACCCCATCGCAAGAAGCACATGAATGGCCTCTTGGCAGGGCCATTGCCCAGCTGCAAGGCGTGTACATCTTGGCCGAAAACAAGCAAGGCTTGGTGGTGGTCGATATGCATGCGGCGCATGAACGAATTGTCTATGAACGCCTCAAACAGCAACTCGACAGCACTCAAATTAGCAGCCAGCCTTTGTTAATTCCAAGCGCCTTTGCTGCCACGCCCCAAGAAATAGCCACGGCAGAAAGTTGCGCAGAAGTGCTCGGGCAATTGGGACTAGAAATTTCTGCCCTTTCAGCCAAAACCTTGGCTGTTCGAGCAGTTCCCACCTCCTTGGCGCAAGGCGATGCAGTGGAACTGGCCCGCAGTGTGTTGGCTGAATTGGCACAACACGATGCAGCCACTGTGGTGCAACGCGCCCAAAATGAAATCTTGGCCACCATGGCCTGCCATGGCGCGGTGCGCGCCAATCGCAAACTCTCATTGGATGAAATGAACGGCTTGCTCAGACAAATGGAAGACACCGAGCGCTCAGATCAGTGCAACCATGGCCGCCCAACCTGGCGGCAAGTCAGTCTGCGTGAATTAGACGCTCTGTTCTTGCGAGGCCGTTGATGTCCAACACGCCCCCATTGGGTACGCGCAGTCAATCGATGACGGTTCTTTTGCTGGCCATGCTGCTTGGCTTGCAGCCCATCACCACCGACTTGTACTTGCCAGCCCTGCCCGCCTTAACCCAAGGCTTTAGCGCCAGCATGGTGCAAGCCCAACTCACACTCACCGCACTGCTCTTGGCATTTGGAACCTCCCAGTTGGTCTGGGGGCCCTTGTCTGACAAATGGGGGCGCAGGCCCGTATTGTTGGGCGGCATTGCGGTTTATGTGGCTTCTGCCATTGGCAGTGTCTTGGCGCCTGGCATTGAAGCCCTCATTGCAGCGCGAACACTTCAGGGTGTGGCCATGGGTGCGTGTGTGATGGCTGCACGCGCCATCGTTCGCGATTTGTATGAGCCTGTGCAAGGCGCCAAAATCATGTCTCAGGCCCTCACGGGATTGGGTGTCATTGCTTGTACTTGTGTACCAGTAGGCGGCTTCCTCACAGACCTGCTGGGATGGCGGTGGGCTTTGAGCAGTTTGATTGTTTTTGCAAGCCTCACGGGCGTACTGATTTACTTTTATTTTGATGAAAGTTTGCAGCAACGCAACCCGAACGCGCTCCAAATCAACAACTTGTGGACATCGGTCAAACACATTGTTCGTCACCCCACCTTTCAAGCCTACAGCGCTTTGTCTACCGCTTCTTATGCGGGTCTTTTTACCTTCTTGGCCACCTCGCCGTTTGTTTTTACACAAACCATGGGCTTGAGCAAAACAGTGTATGGCCTGTTGATGTTTTCAATGTCGCTGTCCTACATTGTTGGCACCATCATCTGTCGTTGGTTGTTGTTGCGCATCAGTGTTCAAACCTGCGTGTTCATGGCAAGTTTTGTGAGTTTGTTGGCGGGCGCCCTGATGCTGCTGGTGGCTTATGCAGGCCCAGGGCAATCTTGGTTTGGCGCTTGGGCTGTGATGCTGCCTGTCAACATCTTTTTGTTAGCGCATGGCGTGCACCAACCTTGCGGCCAAAGCGGTTGTGTTGCCCCATTTCCTGAAATGGCTGGCACGGCTTCGGCCTTGAATGGCTTCTCGATGATGCTGGTCGCTTTTGGCATTGGCTCTTGGATTGGCACGCACATGAGCGACCCCTTATTAACCATGGCACAAGGCATCATGTATGCATCCATTTGTTTGGGCCTGATTGGCTCTTTGGCCGTGCGCAAAATTCCTTTGCCTCAGGTTGCCCCTACCCCTGCATCTGTCCAAAAATGAAGCGCCATGCAGTTGCCATTGCAGGACCCACCGCCAGTGGCAAAACAGGCTTGGCCATGGCCATGGCAGAGCACCTGCAAAAACGAGGCGGCGCTGAAATCATCAGTGTCGACTCCGCCTTGGTTTACAAAGGCATGGACATTGGCACGGCCAAGCCCAGTCTGGCAGAACAGGCGGCTGTACCACATCACCTCATCAACATTCGCGACCCCCTCAACGCTTACAGCGCTGCAGAATTTGCGCGTGATGCTTTGGCCTGCGTCCAAGAGATTTCTAGTCGAGGCAAGCTGCCAGTGTTGGTGGGTGGCACCATGCTGTACTTCAAGGCCTTGTCAGTGCGAATGTGGCTCTCAACGTTCCCATGCTCAGCTTAGAACCCCTCGATCGTGCCTGGCTGCACCAACGCATTGAAAAGCGCTTTGACGACATGCTGGCGCAAGGCTTTTTAGAGGAAGTCAAAAAACTGCGGGCGCGTGGCGATTTGCAAGTTGACCTGCCCTCGATGCGCTGCGTGGGTTATCGGCAAGCTTGGGAAGCCCTAGACGGCATCATGCCCATGACCGAATTGCGTGACCGCGGCATCTTTGCCACCCGGCAATTGGCCAAAAGACAGCTGACTTGGTTAAGAAGCATGCCACAGCGCCACATCGTGCAAGCGGACGGCGCGCAGGTCTTGCAGCAAGCACTGAAGTGGGTGGATGCGCAATGTCCTTGAAACTCTGCCCAAACAAGCCTAGAACCTTAGGCCAACTTTGATCAATCCCAGTGTGCTTTGCCCCGAAGTGACTTGGTCTGTCCTCGCTTCACTTTGCTGTCGACACGTTTCACTTGCGAGCTGCGTGTCGGCCGCGTCGCTTTGCGCTTCTTTTTCTCCACTGCCGCCAGTTCAAGCAAGTCGTGCAAGCGCAGCAATGCGGCCATGCGGTTCATATCTTGGCTGCGATGCTCTTGCGATTTGATCACCACCACCCCAGATTGTGTGATGCGGTGATCGCGCAAATTGAGAAGCCGCTGTTTCAAATCCAAGGGCAAGCTGGAAGCCCGAATGTCAAAGCGCAATTGAATGGCGCTGGCCACCTTGTTCACATTTTGACCACCGGGCCCCTGCGACCGAATGGCGGTGAGCTCGAGCTCATCGGGTGAAATGTGAAAAATTGTCATGACAAACCCTGAATATGCAGCCTCTGTGTCGCTTCTCTCTTGGGCATTGATTGTGCCTCGCGTAAACTGGGCACTTAACTACCTCAAGGTGATCCTATGGCCAAAGGTCAACAAAAATCAAACAAAGAGTCCAAAAAACCCAAAAAGGACACTTCACCACCCAAAACCATTGCGGTAGACACAGAGCGCCCAGTGCAAAAAATCACGGCCGTGATTCCCCGTGGCAAAAAACCGATTTGAAATAGAACAGCTTCTTCATGATGAGTGATTCTGCGCAAAGTCTTTGGCCCCAAGCGGGCTATGCACAACTTAAAAAAGACGCGCGGGGTCACCTCACCGTCACAGATGATTTTCTGAGGGTTTTGCTGTTGCGCCCAGAGTTGGCGCCCATTGAAAGTTCTTGCAAGCAAGAAATTCATATTCATGAGCGCTTGCTGGAAAATCCGCGACTCCATTTACAAGCTGCCGACCTGGCACTTGTAGAAGATCGCGATGCGGCCGACAACATGGCGGTGTGGTTGCGTTTTCGCAATCGCATCTTGGCCCACGCCACCCTAGAAGCCAGTTACTGGGCTTTGTTTGAGGGGCAAGGCGTTGATGTGCCGCCCATCTTGGTGAATCAAATCACGCAAGTCTTGGTGCAACACATCTTGGGCCACGACTGCACGCCGTTAGAAGCCCGCGCGGCAGAGTTGCTGTTCAGAACTCAAAAAATATCTGTCTTGGAAGATGGTTCCGTGATGGCGGCAGATTACGAAACAGTAGAACGCCACGCCCTTGAAAGCGGCTTTGGCAGCTTGGGTGAATTGCTCAAGCAAGGCGGCATTCCCCTGCGCAGTGTCGACCTGGATGTGATTCAAGACAGCACCGAAGACAGCTATTGGGAGCGCAGCGAACGCTTCGACATGGTGGCCTGCCTCAATTTGGGACAGCCTCTCATTGATGCTTTTTGCCGCGTGCTCGAACGCTGGATAGCCCACTTCACTAGCGCCAGCGTGCACATTGTCACGGCCCGCGAAATTGAAGATGCGCATTGGGTTTGGCATGTAGGCCTCGATGCGCAGGCCAGCAGCATGCTGAACGACCTCTACAACGCTCAAAGCATTGACGAAGACCGCCAGCGTCGCATGCTGTGTTTGTTTGTTCTGAACTTTGACAGCGCCAGCGACATGCTGCAGGAAGTGAGTGGCAAACCGGTGTACCTGGCCATGGCCATGGACCCGCAAAATCTGCTCAAAATCAAGCCCCAAAACTTGCTCTTGAATTTGCCTCTCGCACGTAGGTCTTAAATAAACGCCCTTCATCGGGTCGGCGTTCTTTGTTCGACCCAGATCTTTGGGTTCACCCTAATGTCTTTTGACTCAAATGAGCGTAACTTGCGTTGGTTGGCAAATTTTTGTTCCATCCATCAATTAGGAGTGAGTTATGTTTGCATTACCCCGTCGTCGTTTGTTGGCCACAGCCATGCTGGGCATGTTGGGTGTCTTGAGCGCCCTGCCCGCCGCAGCTCAAAACTATCCCGTTCGCCCCATTACGCTCATCGTGCCTTGGGGTGCTGGTGGCGGTACCGATGCAACAGCCCGAATCATTGGTAGCCTGCTTGAAAAAGACTTAGGCCAACCCGTCAATGTGGTGAACCGCACGGGTGGTAGCGGTGTGGTGGGCCATGCAGCCATTGCTTCTGCTCAGCCCGACGGCTACACCATCGGCTTGGCTACCGTCGAAATTGGCATGATGCACTGGCAAGGTTTAACCGACCTGACCAGCGCCTCTTACACGCCCATTGGTTTGGTCAATGCCGACCCAGCGGGTGTTCAAGTGCGTGCCGATTCGCCCTACAAAACAGTGAACGAACTGTTGGCAGCCATCAAGGCCAATCCTGGCAAATTCAAAGCTTCTGGAACAGGACAAGGCGGTATTTGGCACTTGGCCATTGCAGGCCTTTTGCGCGACCAAAAAATTGACCCAGCGGCTTTGCCTTGGGTCCCCAGCAATGGCGCCGCCCCTGGCTTGCAAGACATGGTGGCGGGCGGTATTGAAGTTGCCCCTGTATCCCTGCCAGAAGCGCGTTCATTGATAGACGCTGGCAGAGTCAAAAGCTTGGCCATCATGAATGACAAGCCTTCTGCTTTGTACCCCAATGTGCCCACCTTGAAGGCTGCCATTGGAAGCGATTGGACCATGGCAGCATGGCGCGGCATTGTGGCTCCCAAAGGTTTGCCCGCACCCGTGCGCGACAAATTGGCTGAAGCAGTGCGCAAAGTGGCCGCCAGCAAAGAGTACAACGAATTCATGGCCAGCCGTGGCTTTGGCGTGATCTATGCAGGACCCGATGATTTTGCCAAATTCATGGTGAAGTCAAATACTGAATTGGGCGCCACCATGAAAGCAGTCGGCTTGGTCAAATAAGACCATGAAAATTCACGACACCCTCTTTGGGCTGTTATTTTTGGCATTGGGCACCTTGGTGCTCTATGCCGTCAAAGGCTTTCCAAATATACCGGGCCAACCTGTGGGCCCGGCACTTTTCCCCAGCTTAATTGCCACAGGCCTTTGCGTCACTGGTGTCTTACTGGTTTTCAAAGGTCTTCGCAATCGCACCCCCACAGCATGGTTTGCATGGGAGGACTGGGTTCGTTCGCCACGGCATGTACTAGCCTTGTTTGTACTTTTAGCCTCTGTGGTTTTCTACATTGCATTTGCAAACTCACTTGGTTTTTTTGCCACCAGTTTCATCATGTTGGTTGCACTGTTCAAAGTCCTAAGAATCAACTGGCGTCGAACATTGATTGTGGCTGTGATTGCAACGCTGCTTGTTCATTTTGCTTTCTACAAGCTCCTGCGAGTCCCCCTGCCTTGGGGCGTTCTCACCCCTTGGGCCTGGTGAAATTGTTCATATCGCTTATTCAGTCAGTCGCATGAATTAGGAACCTCTCTATGTGGACAGCCATCGGTCAAGCATTCTCCATGGTCTTTGAGCCCTACACCCTCATGGTGATGGTGGCTGCAGCGTTTTATGGTCTGTTTGTTGGGGCAGTGCCTGGGCTCACTGCAACCATGGCCACGGCCTTGTTGGTTCCTGTCACGTTTTTCATGCCGCCAATTCCTGCCATCGCGGCCATGGTCACGGCCACAGCCATGGCCATTTTTTCGGGTGATATCCCGGGATGCTTATTGATAATTCCTGGCACCCCGGCTTCGGCCGCCTACACCGGCCCCAGTGGAGAAAAACGGCGGCTGTATGTTGCTCATTTCCGGCGGCGGCTATCAAAATTGGTGCGACGGGGTATGGATTGACCGGGTCGCGCAAAAGTTCAC
>JAPLPO010000024.1 GCA_026400155.1 Burkholderiales bacterium
ATCGTTTTCAATCGAGCCCAAATATCGAATGGTTCGGTTCAGAAAACGGGCGCAAACTTGGTTGATTCGCTCAAACAGTTGGTAGCCCTCTTGGGCACTGCCCACACCATTGGGCACCAGGTAAATCTCGTCCAAGCCATGGTCTTGAATGAGCACTTTGATGGTGGCATAGCCATCGGCAATGGAAGACGGGTCGTCTCGCACCACCACAAAGCGCCTAGAGCAGGCCGCCATGAAGGCCAAAACCTCAGGCGAAATGCCAGCAGCCATGTCCACAATGAGGAAATCGATGTCATCGTCTAGGGCACTGAATGCGCGCACGATGTTGGCTGCCTGAATGTCGCCCAAGGCGGCCATTTCTTGAATGCCAGAAGCACCGGGAACCAACTTCACGCCCTGACGGGTGGTCACAATGATCTCGGCAAGTGTTTTTTCGCCACTTAAAAAATGACTCAGGTTGTAGGGACAACGGCAGCCCAATGCAATTTGAGCATTGGCCAAGCTCATGTCTGCATCAAACAACATGACGCGGTGACCCATGGCCTGCAGTGCAACAGCCAAGTTCACAGAGACAGTGGTCTTACCCACTCCTCCTTTGCCACTGGCGATGCCAATGACCTGCGTTGTTCTTGCTTTATCCATGAAGCTCACTTTGAGGAATTTCAAGCGACCAATTGGGACGGCTCAAACCCATGTCATGGGTGAGAGGCTCATTGGCAGCTTCCACTTCGCTAACCTGAGCGTCTAGTGTCGCAGGTTTTGCGGCCTCATCAAGCGCGCCATCTTCAAATGCGTCTGAAATTGGTTGCAAATTGTCTATCGCAATGTTGATCAGTTTTTGCAAACCCGACGATTTCAAACCCTCGGAAATCTTGTCAGAGCCACCGCCCGCAGAAACCACGCACTGCGCACCGTCTGCAATCAAAAACTGGATCAATGGCCAGGGTGAATTGGATTCATCCAGCTTGCTGATCATGAGTGACTGCCATGGCAACTTGGATTTCGACATGATTCGGGACAAACTGACACCCGAAGAGTCGGCTGGAACCACGGCGTGCAGGCCAGCCTGTGGGCAAATTTGCACAATTTCAGCCAAACGATCGGTCATTTGAACGCCGGGGGTGTCAATCAATATGAGCCTTCTGGGCGACAACTCATTGAGCAACAACTGCAATGCTTCAGGGCTGCTGGCACGGAAGCAATCGACGCCCAACTGTGCGCACAACATTTGGGTTTGACTCCAAGCACCGGCACGCATGTCGTGATAGCTCACCACGGCCACATACTCAACGCCGTAATGCATGGCCACCTGCTGAGCGGCTTTGGCCACCATCAAGGTTTTGCCAGAGCCCGACAAACCCGCCAGCACATGGATGCCGCGATTTGGGAAACCCTCTTGCGGACGCTCCAAATTGTGTGCCAATTGGGCGCGAATGCTGTCCAAGGCACGGTCTAAAGTGGGTTGCTCGCGCAAGCCTTCTTGCAACAAGGCACGCAAAGCTGTCGGCACACCCGCTTCGGTCATGGTTTGAATCAAAGGCTGAATGTGCGCTGGCCAATACTGGTTCATTTGCCAGCTGGCTGTTTGCTGGCTCAATCGAAATTCTTGGCGCAATGCGGCCAACTCTTCGCGCACCAAAGACACAATTTCTTGGCTTCGCACTTGATCGCGGCCTTCGGTCAAAATTTGCTCTGTGCCAACCATTGCAACCGGCTCGGTTTCTGTTTGCAAGGTTCTTGAACCTGGCTGCAACAGCTGATGCAAATGATCACTGAAGGGGCTGTTCAAAGAAGAGGGTGTGCTGGAAATGCGTCTCGCAGCGTTAATGGCAGCCACAGAAACAGTCACTGACTGTTTGGCATTCAAGCTCGATTCATTTTCATCCAAAAACTCCTCTGGCGAAGCTTCTGCGACATCCATGGCAACGATCAACTCGGTTTGACCTTCCACACGATTGTTGGAGATGATCAACACATCGGGGCCAAACATAGCCATTGCCTTTTCAGTGGCACTGCGCGTGTCGCGGGCAAGTATGCGTTTAAGTTCCATGGTGTTATCTCTTCTTCAATCTAAATCTTTGAATGTGTTTTATCGAGTTTCAGCGTGAACCGTATGGACCACTTTCACAGTCTGGTCGTCTGGAATTTCGCTGTAAGACAACAAGGTCAAATCGTTCACGCGGTAGCGCACAGCCTTGGACAACCAGGGGCGAATCAAGGGGGACACCACCAACACAGCAGGGTGACCCATTTCTTCCACGGCGCGGGCGCCATCACGCAAAGCACCAAACAATCTCTCAGCCAAACCTGGCTCCATGGCAATGCTTTGGCCAGGGGCGGTTTGTTGCAAGATGTTGTGAATGAGCTGCTCAAGGCTAGGGTCCAAGGTCATGACCGACAAGCCATTGGTGTCATCCACCAAGCTCTGAACAATCATGCGGCCCAACTTAGGACGAACCAGCGAGGTGAGTTGCTCGGGCTCTTGTGTGCGGCTGGCCACTTCAGACAAGGTCTCGGCAATGGTGCGCATGTCCCGAATCGACACCGATTCGTTCAACAAGTTTTGCAAAGTGCGTGTGACCACACCCAAAGACAACTTGCCAGGCACCAAGTCTTCAACCAATTTAGGCGACTTGGCAGCCAACTTATCAAGCAACTGCTGGACTTCGTCGTGGCTGAGCAAATCGGAAGCGTTGTCGCGCAAAACTTTGTTCAAGTGTGTGGCCACTGCGGTGCTGGCATCCACCACGGTGTAACCCAAAGTACGGGCCAAGTCGCGCTGCGAAGGATCAATCCACACAGCGTCCAAGCCAAAAGCTGGCTCTTGCGTGGCTTGTCCTTCCAGAGGACCATAAACTTGACCTGGGTTGATGGCCAATTCTTTGCCCACTCTGATTTGACCCTTACCGCGAATCACACCCTTCAACACAATGTGATACGCATCAGGATCGATGGTCAAAGCGTCGCGAATGCGCACGGGTTGAACCAAAAAGCCCAACTCAGCAGACAATTTCTTGCGCACACCCTTCACACGGTTCATCAATTGACCGCCTGTTTCGGGGTTCACCAAGGGAATCAAGCCGTAGCCAATTTCAAGGCCAATCAAGTCCACTTGATCGACATCGTCCCAATCCAATTCTTTTGGCTCGTCCAAAGCCGCTTGAGCAGCCTGCTCTGCTGGGGTGGCAACGGGGTTGTCTTGTTTTTGTGTAATGCGATAAGCCAAGCCTGCGGTGGCCAAAGCAATTGTAAGGAACACCAAATGAGGCATGCCGGGTACCAAGCCCATGATGGCCAAAATGGCGGCCGAAAGGTACAAGGCCGCGGGGTTGGACAACTGAGAAGAGGCTTGTTCCGTCATGGACTCAGCAGTGGTCACACGGGTCACGATGATGGCTGTAGCCAATGACAAAAACAATGCAGGAATCTGTGCGACCAAGCCATCACCGATGGTCAGCAAGGTGTAAATTCGGCCAGCTTCGGACAAGGACAAATCATGTTGAGCGACGCCAATGATGAGACCACCAACCAAGTTAATCACCAAAATAAGCAAGCCCGCCACCGCATCGCCAGACACAAACTTGGAGGCACCGTCCATAGAGCCGAAGAAGTCTGATTCTTGGGAAAGTTCTTCGCGGCGCTTTTTCGCGGTTTCTTGGTCAATCACGCCCGAATTCAAATCGGCGTCAATGGACATTTGTTTACCAGGCATGGCGTCCAAGGTAAAACGAGCGTTCACTTCAGATACTCGTCCCGCACCTTTGGTCACCACAATGAAGTTGATGATCATCAAAATAGCAAAGATGATGAAACCCACCACATAGTTGCCACCGATCACAAACTCACCGAAAGCCGCCACCACTTTGCCAGCAGCTTCGTGACCTTCATGGCCATCGACCAAAATGACACGGGTGGATGCCACGTTCAAGCCCAAACGGAGCATGGTGGCAAACAACAAAACAGATGGAAAAGATGAAAACTCGAGCGGCTTGCGGGTGCCAATGGCAATCATGATGACCAACAAGCTGCAGCCAATGTTGAAGGTAAACAGAATGTCCAACAACAAGGGTGGCAGAGGGATAACCAACATGGCCATGATCAACAACACCATGGCGGGCAAGCCCAGGCCGGCGTAATCGAATTTGGACAGGTTCTGTCGAACCGCTGACAGGGTCAAGGTGCTCATGGTTGGCCTAAGGGGCTATTTAGAGGGTTAGAACAATCAAACTGCATGGTTTTTCTTCCATAGTTCAGCTTGTTGAGCAAGGTCCATGCCATGTGGAATCCCGACACCAAGCCCCATTTCCCAGTTTCAGCCAAAGCGGCAAGCCCTGACCTGTCACGATTTTTGCTAATACAAGGCGTGCCCGGCCTAAAAACCGGGGTGAATAGATCCAACTGAAGATGGAAATAACATGGACGCCAACCTGAATTTTGCAACGACCCCAAGCTCAAACCCCACGTCAGTAGGGGCTTCCAGCGGTTCTAAGGGTTTAGACCCGAGCCTTGCCAAGCCCATGAATGGGCAGGAATTTGCGGGTGTGATGCGTGACTTGATGGCCAAGGGGGAGCGGCAAGAGCTTGCCGGAACCGAGCCCAAGGAAGCCACCGATGCCACAACGGCAGCCCTGCAAACTCTGAATTTAGGTAGCCAGTTCTCTGTGATCACAGCGGCCTCGCCGCTGCCCGATCCCAACAGCCTGGCCCAATTTGCCCGAGCTCAAGGTTTGAGCGAGTCGGCAGTCCAGGCCTTGTTTGGAGACTTGACAATGGGGATGAGTCAGCCTGCTAGCCCTGTTGCAGTCTGCGCCAGTGTCAGTGCCAGCACCCTCACGCTGTTGCCAAGCGCACCCACATTAGGTTGGATCCAAGCAACTCCAAGCAGTTTGACAATTTCAGCTCAGGTCGAAAGTTCCGTATTGGCGCCAGCAACTCAGCTTACAACACAAGGCGCCATCAAAACTTCCGATGTATCCGCCTTGCTGGCAACAGCGGGCGCCACGGGCATTCTCAAAACAGTGGGCGACATGGGCGCAGCACCTATTCAAGCGCTGAGCACCGCAGAAACTGTGGCCGAAATGTCACCAGAGCTTGGCCCTTTGGATGCCATGCGCATGCGCATGGTGCCAGCATGGGAAAACATGACCCGACAGTTGGCCAAATTGAATGGCACCGATCAAGCTGCCGCTTGGGGGCAAATGACCTCCAACATATTGAGTAGCAAAGTACTCGGCGCTGATGTGCCGGAGGTTTTGCTGGACTTGGGCGTCAATGACCCCGCACTCTTGTCAACATTTGACACCCTTCAAGACCCCAGCAGTGGGAGCACCATCAGCCTTGATTCAGCACGCAACACCGCCAGCACCGGAACTTTGGGCGCCGCCGCCACCAGTGCAGCCTTGGCCAACCCCGGGTTGACCGACAGAGCGGCCCAAATTCAGGACTTGGCCGACAAACTGGGCAAAGCCATGGGCGAGCGACTCCAAGAACAATTGGAACGCGGGGAATGGAAACTGCAATTGAAGCTGAATCCCGCCCATTTGGGCAAAATTGATGTTGAGCTTGACATGAGTACGAAGGGTTTGGACGCCATTTTCAAGACTGACAACCAACTCACGCGAGAATTGATTGCACAAGGAATGAACAAACTCAAGGATAGCTTGGCACAATCAGGCATGACAGTTGCTAATGTCTGGGTGAACAGTGAAAACCAGCGTGGATCTGGCGGAAACTCGACACCTCGTCAAAACTCGGAATCTGACAACCATGTCAGTGCCCCTGTGTCGGATGTCAAAGCCGCTGAATCTCGCATCAAAGAGCTTAGATCTTCTGATGCCTGGGACGCACTGGCTTGAGATTTAACTGAAACGCCCGGTTCAACCGGTGACAATTTGTTTATATAGAGGTGCCCTATGGCAACAGCAGCCCCAGAAGCAGCAGAAGTCGTTGAAGAAGAGCCGAAAAAGAAAAAGCCCATCGTCCTGATCATTGGGGGCGTTGTTGGTTTGATCGTCCTCATTGTGGGCATTGTGATGGGTACGCTATTTTTCACAGGTTACTTCAACCCCAAACCCGTGGTCGATCCTGAGCTTGCTGAGGCCGACGCCCATGGCGGGAAAAAAGACGACAAGAAGCCTGGCAAGAAAACCAAAGATTCACCAGAACTCACCCGCTTTGAGTACACCTACTTGCAAATTGAACGCGAGTTCTTGGTCAATGTGAGTGGCTCCAAAAAAGTCATGTCGGTTCAAATTGCCGTCATGACCCATTACGATGAGCGCGTCTTTGAGAATGTGAAAAAGCACGACTTTGCCATTCGCTCCGCTGTTTTGGATGTGATGCGACAGACCACCGATGCAGACTTGGTTAAACCTGAGTTCCGCAAAGAAATAGCTGTCAAAATTCGCGACAGCATCAACACCTTGCTTGAAAAGTACGAAGACTTTGGTGGCATCGAAGAAGTTCATTTCACGAGCTTCATCGTGCAGTGATGGCGCCCATCGTTCAAAGTATTTGCTTTATTTCATTTTGATTGTTTGAGTTTCATGGCCACTTCTTTGCTCACACCCGACGAACTCTCTGCCTTGGCAGAAGGCGTGATGGATGGATCGATCCCAGTTGACACTGGTTTCAACACCACCGCACGGGTGAAGAAACACGACCTGGCCTCTGAGGACAGCAGCTTGGGGGTGAACATCACCTCCATCGACATGATCAACGAGCGCTTCATTCGCACCTTCCGTTTGGGTTTGGTCGAAATGCTGCGCACCAGCCCCAAGGTCAATCCCAACCAAGTTGAAATTGTTCGCTTCGGTGATTACCTCAAAAGTTTGAAAGCCCCCTTGTCTGTCAATGTGGTTCGCATGAACCCCTTGCGCGGCAATTCCATTGTGGTCATTGACCCCACGGTGGTGTTCAGTTCACTCGACAGTTTCTTTGGCGGGTTTGGCAAAGGTGTTGGCAATTTGCCCCCTGGCCGCTTGTTCACACCTACCGAATCGCGCATCATCAACATGATTTTGGAAGTCTTTTTCAAGTCATTGACAGAAGCTTGGGCTGCAGTCTTGCCAGTTGAATTTGAATTGATCAGCTCTGAAATCAATCCCCAATTTGCACAAATTGCCGACGAAAACGACTTGGTCATCTTGACGCGCTTCGAAGCCGAAGGCAACATGAACTCTCAAGGCTTCATCGATCTGGTCTACCCCTATGCATCACTCAAACCCATTCGTGAACTGCTGCGCAGCCGAGTACAGTCTGGCGATGGCAACGATGAATCAGACAAGCAATGGCGCATTGAACTTGAAGAAGCCGTTGACAGCGCAGGCTTGGAAGCAAGGGTTCTGTTGGGCAGCGTTGAGTCTTCATTTGGTGAAATTGAAACCATGAAAGAAGGCGACGTGCTGTTCTTTAAGAAACCAGAATTGGCCCGATTGCTTGTGAATGGGTTACCGGCTTTTGATGTTCAAGTAGGTACCATAGGCGCACAAACCGCTGTGCAAATTGAACGGGCTTGTATACCCGGTATGCAATAAATTTTCAGGAAAAAGACATGACCGATACCAACGCAGAAGCCGCCATCGAAAACGAAGCAGCACATCGCCAGATCAATCCTGAGGTGTTGCAAAACATCAGCGTCACACTGTCCATTGAAGTGGGCCGCGCCATGATCAAAATTCGCGACCTCATGCGCCTCACTCAGGGCAGCGTGGTCGAACTCGATCGCATCGCGGGCGAACCGCTCGATCTCTTGGTCAACAACACCGTGGTCGCCCAAGGCGAAATTGTGTTGGTCAACGATCGCTATGGCGTCCGCCTTACCCGCGTGGCGCCCGCATCAGAACGCATGAAGAACCTTTAAACTTCAGGCTTCTGAACCACAAGAAAAGAGCTCCGCATGGCACCCGGTTTTGAAAGCGCCGACCTGTTTCGGATGATCGGCAGCTTTGCCTTGGTGCTGGCAATCATGGCAGGGCTCTTGTGGACTTTGCGCAAGCTGCAATCCCGCCTGAACAGCCAGAATGCTGGCAAACGCATGCAGGTCCTTGAAACACTCAGTGTGGGTCCGCGTCAAAAATTTGCACTTCTCAAAGTGGGGGACAATGAAGTCTTGGTCGGCATCACGCCCACCCAAATGACCTCCTTGGGACAATGGCCAGCATCAGCAGCTCCGCCAATCGATGCCCTCATTCACGCAACCCCTTCCAACAATGGAGCACCTCATGTTGCGTAAATTGATCCAACAACCCTGGTTCTTGGCCACCGGCATCATTGCCTTGGCCATGTTGGCTTTCCCATTGGCCGCTGCCGCACAGGGCATCCCCATGGTCAACGTCACAGGCGGCCCCAAAGGCCAACAACAGTACAGCTTGTCGCTCCAACTGTTGGCCTTGATGACATCGCTCACGCTGCTGCCATCCTTTTTGCTCATGATGACCGCCTTTGTGCGCATCATCATTGTGTTATCCATTTTGCGCCAAGCATTGGGCACAGGCCAAACGCCGCCCAACACCGTGTTGGTGGGTTTGGCTTTGTTCCTAACCTTGTTTATTATGTCGCCCATCTTGAACGACATTTACACCAACGCCTTGGTGCCCTACATGCAAAAAGGCATGGCCTTTGACAAAGCCTTGGCCGCGGCAGAAGAGCCTCTGCGCAACTTCATGATGAAGCAAACCCGCGAAGACGACATCGGTTTGTTCATGCAAATGGCCAACAAAGGCGAACCCGCCAATGCAGCTGCCGTGCCCTTTTCCACCTTGGTGCCCGCCTTCATCACCTCTGAATTGAAGAGCGCTTTTACCATCGGCTTTCTAATTTACATCCCCTTCGTGGTCATTGACCTCATTGTGGCCAGCGTGCTCATGTCCATGGGCATGATGATGTTGTCGCCCATGATGATTTCCATGCCCTTCAAGCTTATGTTGTTTGTTTTGGTCGACGGCTGGAGCTTGATCCTCGGATCGCTTGCAGCCAGCTTCGCCACCTAAATTGGAGCCCTCACATGGACACCGCCACCGTTGTTGATTTGGGTCGCCAAGCACTTTGGATCACTGTTTTAATTTCTGCACCTTTGCTTGGTGTTGCTTTGTTTGTGGGCTTGATCATTGGTATTTTGCAAGCCGCCACTTCAATCAATGAAGCAACGCTCAGCTTTATTCCCAAGTTGGCCGCTTTGGCCATTACCTTGGCGGTGGTGGGTGGGTGGCAGTTAACCACCATGGTGGATTACACGCGCGGTCTTTTCCAGCGCATCCCTGGTCTCTTTACCTGATATGGACATTGCAGTCACCGAACTAATGGAGCGCTTTTATGGGCTCCTTTGGCCGATGCTGCGTATCTCGGCCCTGTTGGTGGCTGCGCCTATTTTTTCATTGCGTGCACTCAACTTGCGCATTCGCATTGTGCTGGCCATGGCCATCACCTGGTTGGTTTACCCCCTGCACGAGTGGCCCGTTATTGACCCTCTCTCACCTGGCGGCCTCCTAGAAATTTGCAACCAGCTCATGATTGGTTTGCTCATGGGCCTCATGCTCCAAGTGGTCACTGCGGCCATTGTGCTGGCCGGTCAATCGATTGCCAACGCCATTGGTTTGTCCATGGCCACCATGATTGACCCCAACATGGGCAACGTTCCCGTGATTTCACAATTTCTGTTGGTCATGGCCACCCTCATTTTTGTGGGTCTGGGCGGTCATGCCCTGCTCTTGAATTTGGTGGTGGAAAGCTTCAACACCTTGCCCATTGGCAGCAATCTCATGAGCACTGAAGCCATGAAGCACGTGATTGCCTGGAGCTCCATGCTGTTTTTGGGCGCCTTGCTCACAGCCTTGCCGGTCATGGTGGCCTTGCTCTTCATCAACATTGGTTTGGGTGTGGCCACGCGTGCTGCGCCCAGCTTGAATATTTTTTCCGTCGGATTTCCAGCCATGATTTTTGCTGGTTTTGGCGTGCTCATTCTGGCTTTGCCCAGCATTGGCGCACGCATTCAGTGGCTGTGGATGCAGGGCTTTTTTCAAGTCCGCGCCTTGGTCGGTATCACTTAAGGGAGCGCAAGCATGGCAGAAGAATCTGGCGCTGAAAAAACCGAAGACCCCACGGCCCGAAAATTACGCAACGCCCGCGAAGAGGGTCAAGTTGCGCGCTCAATCGAGCTGCCTGCCGCAGCGGTCACCATTGGCGCCATCTTGGCTTTGTTCATGATGGGTGGCTACTGGCTCTCAAAGGTGGCCGAGCTTTTTGCATCCGGCTTTAAATTTGACCGCAAATCTTTAGACAACCCCGACCTGATGGTCACCACCTTTGCGCATCATTTGGGTGAGAGCTTCTTGCTCATCGTGCCTGTGCTGTTGGTCACTGCTGTGTTGGCCATTTTGTCGAGTGGCGCCACGGGTGGCTATCTCTTTTCTTTGAAAAGCCTTGCGCCCAAGTTCAGCAAACTGAGTTTGCTGTCAGGCTTTAAGCGCATGTTTGGCACACACGCCGCTGTGGAATTGTTGAAGGCCATTTTGAAATTCACATTGGTGGCTTCTGTTCTTTGGGCGCTGGTCAGCCGGCAAATGGACCAAATGTTGCAGCTCGGTCAAATGGCCGTCGAACCTGCTCTGGCTGCAGCCGCCTGGATGATTGGCGAATCGGCCTTGTGGTTGTCTTTGAGCTTATTGGTCATTGCGCTCATTGATGCGCCCTACCAAAAATATTCTTTCATCAAGCGCATGCGCATGACCAAGCAAGAGGTCAAAGATGAAATGAAGGACATGGAAGGTAACCCAGAAATTAAGCAGCAAATTCGCAGACGCCAACGCGAAATGGCCAACAACCGAATGCTTGAAAAAGTCAAAGACGCCGACGTGGTCATTACCAACCCCGAACACTTTGCGGTGGCTCTGTCTTACGATCCCACCGGTGATGGCGCTCCTATTTTGCTGGCCAAAGGCTCTGACCACATGGCCGCCCGCATTCGCGAAGAAGCTCAAAAGCACGGCGTCGAAATGTTTGCAGCCCCGCCACTGGCACGTGCGCTTTACTTCAAAACCGAGTTAGACCAACCTGTGCCCGAGGCCTTGTATTTGGCCGTTGCGCAAGTCATTGCCTACGTCTTTAGCCTGGCTGACGTCAGGCCAGGCGTACCACCCATGGCTAAACCCACCCCCAAAGTCCCTGCCTCCATGCAATTTAATGCAGACGGTAGATTGATGACGTCTTAATGCAATTAAGTCAGGAAACACCATGAGCGACAAACCCCAATCCAACGAGCCCCTGATCATCAAGAGTGATCGCCCGCACGAAGTCACCATGCCCGAGGGCACCAATGTGGCTGTGGGCAAAAAGGGGGAAGAAGGTACACCAGCTGTGCGCAAAGTGTTGGCCGACCCCGACCTGCATGCGGTAGAGCATATTGTGATGGATGCCGGTGTGAGCCAAAAGGCCGAGCAGCTGCACAGCGTGCATGCGCAAGACCCCAATTACAAGGGCTATCAAAGTGCCTCCGAGATGCCCGATCGCTTTGTTTCCAATGAAAAAAGCGCTACTGTACCGCCGCCTGTTCGCAAACAGATCGATATCGCCCAACTTGACAGCATCTTGAAGCCTCAAGAGAAAGCGCTTGGTGTCGATGCTATAGAAAGTCAAGCTGTGGGCGAAGAAATGGCGGCAATGGCTTCAGAGCCCGTCTATGAAGTTGAGCCAGTCATGGACTTCCCAGCTCGCGTTATCAATATCAAAATCGAGAATGACCAGTTGCGTGCGCGCCTGGACAAGCTTGAGTAAAGGAACTCGCAATGAGCACTCAACCCACAACTGGCGGACACGATCATGGCCACTCAGACCATGCAGCCTCCCATGCTCAGGCAGACAATGATGAGTTAGAGGGCATCAAAATGGTGGCGCTAGAGTCGGCTGAGCTGGCCACCCGCTCGGCCAACTTGGCTGTGGGCGCAGGCGAAAACATGAAAAAAGCCACGCACAATCTTGAAGAGCTCATGAAGGTCAACAAGAAACAGCACCAAATTATGTTGGGCATTGCAGGCGGCTTGATGTTTATCACGGCCATCATTTTTGGCACATCCATCTTCACTCTGAAGTCACGCATCAATCAAATGGACACCATGCTGGCCTCTCTGAGCAAACGCGTTGTGGAGTTGAACGACTCATTGGAAATGGTCGGCTCCGTCAACGAAGGCCTTCAAGCCATGGTGGCCAAACAAGACGACATCACCAAAATGCAAGGCAGCTTGGAGACCCGCCTGAACGAGGCCATCAAACAATCCGAAAGCGTGCCGGAAAAAACCGCCCAACAAGTGGGTGAAAAAGGCCAGGCCTTGGCCGCGCAAGTGAAGTCTTTAGAGGGCCGCTTTGTGCAGCAATCGAAAGCTTTGAATGCCCTGGCCAATCAGGTGGGTGGCCTTCAGGGTGCCGTAGGTGAAACTGGTAGTTTCAAGAAAGAAATGGAAACACTGGCGCGCTTACAAAGGGAACGACAAGCTGCTGAAAATACTGTCACGATCAAATCGAACGCCAACGCCAATGCCGCCAACCAAGCCGCACTTGCGGCTGCCAAACAACGCGAGCGCATGGTTCAATATCCACGCGCTCAGCAAGAAACAACACCTGCGGGTGCCAGTGGCGTCTTGAGTTCCAAACCCTGATTTCCAAACCTTGAGCTAGCGTGGCTTAGCCCACGTCTTTTTCGAGGTCGTTGGTGGCAACAGGCAGAGTGCCCTGGCGCAAGTCGTACTTGTTGAGCTTTTCAATCAAGGTGGTGCGCTGCAAATTAAGCAGCCGCGCCGTTTGCGAGACATTGCCGTCTGTGCGATTCAAAGCTTGCACAATGAGGTCTCTCTCAATATCGGCCAAGCGGTCTTTCAAGGACAGGCCCTCTGGCGGCAAGCTGGGCAAACCTTGCGCCAGCATGATGATGTCCTCCACTTCATTGTGCAGGTCCATTGTCAAAGGTGGCGCAGGATTGGCAAAGGGGTTCATCACCTCAGCATTGGCACTTTGAAGCATGTCTTTGGCACTCAGAGGCGCCACAATTTCGAGGGAATCCGCAATGGGTGTGCTCACGCGCTGGGCCTGCAGCGTGCGCAAACCCTTGGGCAACAAGGATGAGGGCACCGTAGCCAAACTCAAAAGTTGGCCACTGAACAGCGTGTTAAAGCGGTCAACCAAGTTGGATAATTCCCGCACATTGCCTGGCCACGCATAATCTTTCAGTGCGTCTATAAAGTCTGCAGTGAATGAAATAGGCGTCTGACCTTTGACCGCAAAATGCTCTGCAAAATGGACCAGCAAGGCAGGCACATCTTGTGTTCTTTGGCGCAATGCGGGCGTGTTCAAAGGCAGCACATTGAGACGGTAATACAAGTCTTCTCTAAATCGACCCGCTTCTATTTCCGCTTCCAAATCTCGGTGCGTGGCGGCCACCACCCGCACATCCACCTCTACCGATTTCAAGCCGCCCACAGGATCGACGGTTCGCTCTTGCAACACACGCAAAAGCTTGACCTGCATATCGAGCGACAAGTCACCAATTTCGTCCAAGAAGATGGTGCCGCCATGGGCCAACTCAAACCGGCCAATTCGATCGGCCATGGCGCCCGTGAAGGCGCCCTTGCGATGGCCAAACAGCTCACTCTCCAACAAGTCTTTGGGAATGGCCGCACAATTGATGGGGACAAAATTTCCGCCACTTCGGTCGGATTGATCGTGCAAGGCCCTGGCCACCAACTCCTTGCCCGTGCCACTTTCACCGGTAATTAAAACCGTGGCGGTGGATGACGCTACGCGTTCAATGAGGTGGCGGATGGCTTCAGCGCCTGCACTGGCGCCAATAAAGGCTTTGGAAGGACTCTTTTTAGCCATGGGCGATGGTTGCAATGATCATGAATTGTCTCAAGACAGCACTGTATTGCAATTTTGGTGAAAAATGTCTTAAATGTCGGAAAACCGTCAAGGTGCTTCTCCTTTTCACAACAAGCGGCATCGAAAGCTCTCAAGCTTCTAGAGTTGATGCCGAATCAGAGGGTGAAGGACTTCAAGTCCTCCTCTAACAAGGAACTGAACATGAAACGCATGACCTCACTCTGCTTGGTATTTGGCTTGGTGGCCCTGACAGGCTGTAAATCTGTCGATTTGGCAATGTTGTCGTCCAACACCAAAGACCAAAACACCATCGTCTCACCGTTGATTGAAAAACGGGAAACCATCACCGCCACAGGCTATGCGGTGGTTGCTGTGCAAAACCACAGAAACCCGGCGCAGCAGCGTTTGATGGCCATCAGGGCCTCCAAACTCGATGCCTACCGCAACTTGACCGAGCAGGTCTATGGTCAGCAACTAGATTCCAGCTCTACCGTGGCCGACATGGTGGTGACCAACGATACCTTTCGCACCAAAGTCGAAGGTGTGATTTATGGCGCTCGTTTGGTCAGCATCACACCCGTGGGCGAAGACACTTACGAAACCACTTTGTCGCTCGACAAAGACGTGGTGCAAGATTTGCGCATTTTGTTCATGGGTCAGATGGTTTCCAAAGGCCGCTGATCATGCGCTCGGGTTACAAACTCCTTCACGTGAATGCTTTGTGCCTGGCGCTGAGCGTCGGCATGAGCGTGCAGGTTGCAGCCCAAAGCACGGCGCAAGCGCCCAGCAAAAAGGTGCCGACTGGTGCCATTGCACCTCAAGCGCCTCTCACGCCACAAGAGCGCCTGGATGCCATTCGACAAAGTTTGGTGGAAACTTCATTGCAAACTCCCACCCGCGTCTCCACCACAAGCTGGGTGGACTCGCAGGGCAGTTTGCGTGAAAACAGCAGTTTCAAAAATGGCATGGAAGTTCGAGGCGTCAAGGTCCTGAGATTTGAGCGCGATGAAAACGGCCAAGCCAAGGCCACATTGCAATATCCCAGCAACCCAGACGACCCGCCTGCAACACCCAAGCCCAGTGCATCTGATGCTTCTGAGAATAGCGTTCAAGTTGCTGCTCAAAAGCTGCGCGACATGGTGACCCAGCTCTGGAGTCCAAGTCAAAACGCAAAGTCCGAAGCAACATCGGCTCTCAAGGTGGCTGCCTGTACGCCACAAGTTGGCGCTCGCATGAACCATGTCATTGGCTTGGAGGTTCAAATCGACCCTCTTGCACCTCACTCTTTGTTGCAAACATTGGTGCCCCAGATTCAGGCGCAGTGGGTTCAATCGAATACCCAAAATGGCAAAACCAATGCGTGGCGTGCTGTCAACACCATGACTGACGCGTCCATGGCCAACAGCATGACCGCCTACGAACGGGCGCTGGTGGGCAATCGGCCAGAAACACTGCCTTGGCACGCCATTTTGAAAGTGCAGACAGAATCTTTGCCACCCACACCAGTAGAGGCTTATTTAGGCGCCGCCCATCCCTACTTCATCATGAAACTGGCTTTTCAATTGGTGAACACCGAAGGTCAGCCTGCTCAGATGGAAGAGGAAGTCACCCTCCAGTTAGCGATAGAGCGCTCATCTTGGTCGGCGCCCAAGTTAACCGCAGCCAGCGTCTTGAGCATCCAAAAACAACTTCAAAATTGGCGCAATACGGCCCATGATTGGCTCAATTGCCAACCCCTGAACCCAATAGTCACAGCCGTCAGTGGTCAACAAATTGAAATCAATGCGGGTGCTCTGTCTGGCGTGCGCAAAGGCGATGAATGGCTGATTGCCAATCCCGCGCAGTTTCCAGCCCAGCTCATCAGCAGAGAGGGCGCGCCGGAAACTTTGTTGGCCATGGTGCAATCGGTTTCACCGCATGGGTCCAAACTCATGGTGGTGGCTGGCCCAGCACAAGCTGCCCAAACAAACTGGCGCGCCTGGCCCACAGACACCTTGGTGAAAGAGCCCTCTGTGTTGCCTAGCAAGCCACCTGCCAGTGCAAACAAACAACCTGTCAAAGTCAATGCACGGCCCAACGCTAACGCTCAGGCCAACGCCTCTTTGACACCTTAATGATTGAATTGAGTTTGACATGAACACTTCATCACGCCTTGAATTTAAAAACAGCATCACAGCCTTCTCTTGGCTGCTCTTGGCTGCCATGTCATGTTTCATGGCCACGCCCAGCCGCGCAGCCGACAAAAGTGCAGACACAACAGAGCTGGTGGCTGTGGCTCAGGTCACTCTGGACCAGAGCATGGCTGTGGACAAACTGGTGCAAAAGTTTTATCCCAACAGCCCCATCGCTACCAGCGTGTTGCGCAAAGTCTTGCAAGATGCCAATCCCAAAATCATTTCTGGCAACCCTCAGCAGCGTGTCAAAGCAGGTACCACGCTGGCTGTTCCCGACCATGGCCACATTGCCGTCGCGGTTTTGACCCCCTTTGCGGCAGCTCATACTGCTAAAGATCCAGACCCCGGCCCCTCAGCTCGCGACGCTTCAGTTCGCAAGCCTTGGGTCCGGTTCCCATGATTTCGGTGGCCGACGCACTTGCTGCGCCCGGCCGAATCCCCACCATTTATCTGGAAGGCAAGTTGCTGCCTTTGCAGGCCAGCACAGCCGCAGAGTTGGGCTTGAAAGACGGGCAAGTGGTTCAGGCTTCCATCAGGCTACAACAAGACCAACCCATGCTCATGTTGCAAGGCAAAGCCTTGCCTGCGCCGGGCCTCTTGGCAACCCAAGTGGGAGAGTCCATTTGGTTGCGCGCCCAAGGTGGCAACTTGGTGCCCATCAACGCACCGCCCCTTGTGTCGCGCATTGCCAACTTGCTTTACAGGCCCAATGTCAATTCAGTGTTGCCGCAACTTTTTCAGCCAGGCACGCTAGATCAGTTGTTAAGCCAAGTTCAGCGCCCCGACTTGCAAGCGCAATGGCGAGGCCTGCAACTTTCCATGTCGCAACTCACGCCAGGTACTTTGCAGCAAGCCATGATGGGCGCCATGGGCGCTGAGGTTTGGATGGCCAGAGGATTGCAACCACCCCAAGACGTCAAGCAATTAATGCGCAAGCTCATTGCCGAGTTGAGTATGGCGCGGACCGATGAAGAGCCAGACACAGGCCTTATTGAAAAGCTCACCCGCGCTGTTGACGACGTTGAAGCCCGTCAAGTCCAAGCTGTGCAAGCGCAAGCACAACAAGAAGTTTTGTTCAGCATGACCTTGCCCTTTGTGGATGCCAACCCCATTGAACTCACCGTTCGACGCGGCCCGCGCCAAGATGGCGAACAAGCGGTGCTCACGGTCAATGTGCATTCCAAAACAGAAGACTTGGGTCCTGTTTGGTTAAAGACCCAACTCATGAATGCCCAGCAACTAGAGCTCACCATGTGGGCTGAGAACGAGTTTGTGGTTGGGCAAGCCCGCTCTAGGTCTTACCTGCTTGGCGATGAATTGCGCGCTGCAGGCCTCAACATGCGCGCCTTCAACGTTGTGCATGGCGCACGGCCCCCAGAAGCCAGTGACTGGACGCCCTCGGGTCGGGGCCTGGTGGTGGATGTTTCAGCATGAGCCGCTACATGCGTCAAGCCGTGGCACTGGCCTATGGCAAGAACCCCGTGCCCGTGGTTACCGCCAAGGGCGACGACGATTTGGCCATGCGCATGATCGAAGAAGCGCGCCAACAAGGCGTGTTCATTTCCGAAGACCCCCAGCTGCTGGCATTGCTCAGTCGCTTGAATGTCGATGAAGAAATTCCGCAAGAGCTTTACACCGCAGTGGCGGTTGTCTTGTCTTGGGTGTATTGGCTTAAGGGCATGCGCCCAGGCGATGAAAAAACAAGCTCAGATCCTGTAGATCCCACACAAGCTGTGAATCCTGCAGATTCAAACCCCTCACCAGCAAATTCGGTGAGCGACTGACACTCAAACTTCTTGGTATCCTCGGCCCTTGCTGAAACGGGCCACTTGGCCTAAGCGGTCATAAACTTCAACGGGGCTGCCAGATTCGCCCACTTGCAAGCTGTGCAAGGCACCGCGAATGGTGTCTAGTTTGCGTTCGATGAGCACAGCGTTGCGTCTGTGCATGTCGCGGCATTGAATGAGCGATTCACGCAGGGCATCCCACTCGGGGAGATTTTGGAGGTCTTCGGGCGAGGGGCAAAGTGCAGAAAGCTCGCTCAAAAGATCATTTTTGCCGGGCTGCAAAGACTCAAACCGGTCCAGATCTTGGCTCTTGAGAGATTCAAACTCCAAAGCCAACAGCTGGACCAGCTGGTCGGATACAGTAAGTGCACGCTCACTCACGAATCATTTGCTCAATGGCATGGAAGCTTTCAGCAATTTTGCGTGGGTTCAATGGATATTGACCATCTTGAATTGCTTGCTTAATAGACTCCACCTTCACGCGATCAAAGTCGGGCTCGGCCATGGCACGTGCGGCGACATTGCTTAAATGCAATTGATCAGCGCCGGGCGCTTTGGCAGTGGTTGCAGCAGGCGCTGACGAATCGAGTGCCACACTGTCTTTCGAGCTGCTTTTGCGGTTGGCTTTGTCCAATGCGCTGCGCAACGACGCGTCCGATTGGGCGCGCTGTCCATAGTTTGAAATTGCATCGGTCATACCTAGCTCACTTTCTAATTTCTTCTCACATCAACCCACAAAAAGGGGGTTGGACATGCTCAGTATCGGCAGTAGATTCTAGAACTTGAATCATTTTTCTAGAAATTTTGACTTAAAAGGCCAAAAATTGTGCATTTTTAGCATTTCAAAGCCCTTTTGCCGCATTGGGACCCGTCACCACACCCGAAACTTGGCGGCCTGACTCAGGGTTTTTCAACTTCACCTGCTCACCCAGTCGGCCATCCTGCATGGCTTCCATTCGAATGGAAATCTCAAATTCCGACTTATTCCCAATCGACAACATCACCGTTTGGCCCTGCTTGACCAGCACTGCACGGCGAATATCAGACACCCTCAGGGGCTGCCCTGCAGGAATATCTCGGGTGAGTTCAGCCAATTGGGCGTCTTTCACCGTATTCAGTAACTGAGTATCGGCATTTCCGGGGGAAGCTTGAACTTCTTCTAGCATTTCGGGCTGCAAAATGACGCCTCGTTGCAACAAGCGCTTGGCAACCACGATGGTTCTTGGAGGATTGGCCAAGTTTGGCGGGGTGGCGGCGCTTGGCGATGTCCCTGAATTGAGAGCACCCGCTGGCAAGCCTGCCACTGGGGCGGTGCTGCGCGCAGTGGGCATTGTGACTTGCAAGTAAAGCTGCCACACAGGCTCGGCACAACGAACTCGCACAGTTTCTTTAGAGGCAAATGGGTGGTCAACGTTCAGGGGTTTTTGACAGCCTTGAACTTTCAATCGATCGTCCAGGGGTGCAATGACCACATCTTTGACATTCACGCCATGGGTTTGAGACATCCACTGACGCACTTGCACGCTCAAGGCATCGGCAGCTGGGTTGGCTTTCGCAGTGTTTGGTGTATTGTTGGTCGCATTGACCGAAAAAGGCAAAAAGACTGCATACAGCCAAAAAACCGTCAGGCACAGGATTTGCATCAGTGCTTGAGCAGGTGTAGATGTTTTGACACTTGGTTTGAACATACCGGAGTTCATGCAATAAAGATGCCACATCATCATGAGAATTGAAGCCAATTTACCTAATAACCTTGCCAACAACACGTCCAATAGTTCGGCGGCATTGTCGCGTCCTGGCTTTGCCAAAGCTTTGGAGCAAGTGCAGCCGGCCAATGTCAAAGTGATTCAAGCGGGTGACACCCTCACCAGTATTGTGAAAGAGCAAGCCCAATTGCAAGGCGTGAAGCTCACACCCTCAGAAGAATTCAGGTGGGCGCAAAACTTAGCGACTGACAGTGGGATTCAAAACCCCAATGCCATTTTCCCGGGCCAAAAAATTCAATTGCAAAATATGTTGAGCCAGTGGCAGACGGGACAAACTCAGCCGCAAAACTTGGCACAAACAAGCCCCAAAGGCACGCCAGCCATCGCCCAGAACAAAGTTGAAACTGTGACGGTCACAGCCAGCAGATCTGTACCGACTCTGCCAAAAAGCAATTACATCAACGCTGTGGCTCACCCTGTGCTTAGCCAAACCCTCGACCGTGCGGTCAATCGGGGCTTTATCCCCAAGGTGGAAAAGCAAGATGTTTACAACAAAGTTTTGCAAGTGGCCAACAAGCACAACTTTTCGCCTGACGATTTTGCGCGTCTGACCCTGATGGAAAGCGACGGCATGAACCCTCAGGCCACGAATACGCGTTGCCACGGCATCATTCAGTTTTGCGATGGCCCGGCTCGAGGTGCAGCTGAAGTGGGCTTTGGCCAATCGCCCAAATCTATTTTGGGTCTGAGCGTTTATCAACAATTGCATTTGGTCGACACCTACTTCGAGAAAGTGGGCCTGAAAAAAGAAGGCGCTGTGCCTTTGGACGAACTGTATTTGGCAGTGCTGCAACCGGCTGCGCGTGGCGAGAAACGCCCTCAAGAGCCCTTGGGCATTCCTGGCAAACAGGCTAAGTACTTGTATGAAGGCCGTGATCCTCAAGCCCCCATGACGCGCTCGTCTATCACGCAAGGCTTGATGCAAAACGCTGCAGACCGTTTGGGATTTAAAAATTTCCGAAGCAATGCCAACAGCGTACCCGTCAGTTCGACGGTGAACACTTCATCAGCCCCAACGAATCACAACACCTTTAATACGGCGATGAACTCTGCAACGAACCCTGCTTTGAATCCAGCTTCAGATTCGCACCCAAATTCAACCGCGCGAATTCGATTGCAAGTTCAAAAAGCGGCTGACTACGACGCATTGGAAGCCCCCAAAACTTGGTTGCGCTAAGCCCATTTGGCTTTGCAATCGTTCGTCTCACATAGAAATATTTAAAAAGCGGCAAGGGTTTGCCGCTTTTCTTTGCGTCCGAAGTTTGAATCGCTGGACGCTCGCAAACCCGCATTTCCCCTCGTAAAACGACCAGGGCGACCGTCAAAAACCCATCGACAAACGGCAAGAAAAGCATGGCACGGCTCTTGCAATCGAACACTTTGCAAAGAACTTTAATTCTTTGGGCTGTCGGATATCCGGCATTGAAAGATTCGCGAAGGAGAGCACATCATGGAGATGATTGACAAAGCACTGGGCGTCCACGCACAGGCTCTGGGATTGCGCAGCAAGCGCATGGAAGTGCTTGCGCGAAACATTGCCAATGCCGACACCCCCCACTTCAAAGCCAAAGACATCGACTTCCGGTCTGTCTTGAAACAAACCAAAGAGTCCGCTTTAAACACCACCAGCAATTTGCACATGGCCATGCCCATGGAAGAGAGCCCTGGCGGCGAAAAGTTTCGTGTGCCATTCAATGCGTCCTTCGACGGCAACACCGTGGAAATGAACGTAGAACAAGCCAAGTTTGGTCAAGTGGCAGCTGATTACCAAGCCACATTGAACATCCTTGAAAGCCGCGTGAGTGGTATTCGCCGTGCGTTGCGTGGAGATTAATTAACATGGCACTTGATCGTATTTTTAATATCGCGGGTTCTGCGCTCAATGCGCAGACCACCCGCATGAACACCACGGCCTCTAACTTGGCCAACTCGGGCACCGTCACAGGCAAAGAAAACGAAGCCTTTCGAGCCAAACGCACTGTGTTCAAAACTATTTTGGAACAACAACAAAAGCCCCACGAACAAGGTTTTGCGGGCGGCGTTCGGATTGAAAAGATCACGGACGATCCGTCTCCCATTCGCAAAATGTCAGAGCCCAACAACCCCATGGCCGACAAAGACGGCTATGTCTACTTGGCCAATGTGAACGAGATGACCGAGATGGTGGAAATGATGGCGGCTTCACGCTCCTATCAAAACAACGTCGAAGTGGTGAACACCACGCGTCAGATGTTGATGCGCACCATCGACATCATCAAAACTTGATTTGTAAAAAATACAAATCAACGATCAGGAAACTTCCATCATGTTCTTATCAGCCAACAACACCGGATTGAATGCTGCGGCCAACGCCGTCAATTCAAGCAAAACAATCAACGCGCCTGCTGGTGTCAAAACGACGTCACAAGCGGCCAGCGAAGCCTTAATGGCCAAGTCGGGTACCACCGGCGGCATGGGTCAAAAAGATTTCCTGACCTTGTTCACCACACAGCTGAAGTGCCAAGACCCCCTAGATCCTGTGAAGAACGAAGCCTTCGTGGCGCAACTTGCGCAGTTCTCTCAGCTTGAAGCCACCACCACCATGTCGGACACCCTGAAGGCCTATGTCGACAGCATGGACGGCGAACGCATGATGAGCAGTACAAGCATGATTGGCAAAACGGTGGCTGCGCCTGGCGCACCCGCCATCATCACGCAGGGCGGCAAACCAGCTCAAGGTTTTATCAATTTGCCAATGGGTGCCGAAGGCGTGAAGCTCGAAGTGTTCAATGACAAAGGCCAATTGGTGACCAGCAAAACCTTGGGTGCACAAAACATTGGCGACATGCCTTTTGCATGGGACGGCACCAGCGATGCTGGCGGCAAAGTGCCTGATGGCAGCTACACCTTCAAAGCCACTGTTATTAGCCAAGGCAAGACATCCAACCCTGTGGTCAATGTGCTGTCTACCGTGACTGGTGTGAATCAACAAGCCGACAAAACCATTTTGTTGGAAGTAACCGGCGGCAAGTCAGTGAAGCTCACTGATGTTCAACGCATCGGCACCTAAGCATTTCTAAATCAATTTACCAAGACCCAACTCAACCCTAGGAGTTAACCACCATGTCTTTCTATACCTCGCTGACCGGATTGAATGCTGCCACCGCCATGTTGGGCGTGACCAGTAACAACATTTCCAATGTGGGCACCACCGGTTTCAAGCGTTCACGCGCCGACTTCGGTGACATTTTTGCGACCTCACCTTTGCAAAAAGCTTCTTCCACAGTGGGTCAGGGTGTGTCTCTGAAACAAGTGTCTCAGGAGTTCTCCCAAGGTAATATTTCTTTCTCGTCCAACGCGCTTGACCTGGCCGTAACCGGTGACGGTTTTTTCCCCATGCGCTCGGCCGACGGCTTGCAAGAACTGTTTACACGAAATGGTTCGTTCTTGTTGAACGAGCAATTTAACGTGGTGAACTCTTCAGGCCAGCGTTTGATGGCAGCCACAGTTGACTCGACAGGTTCTGCGAACATCAACGAACGCGTGGTGCTGACAATTCCGCAAAAAACATCGGGCGATGCCAAACAAACATCCTTGGTGTCTTTGGGCTTGAACTTCCCAGCCGATGCGGAAGTGATTACCGAGCCCTTCAACCGCTCCAACCCTGCCACGTACAACAAGTCAACCGCGTTTACCGTGTACGACAACGGGGGCAACGGTTATTTGGCCACCATTTATTACACCAAAACATCGAACGCCAATCAAAATGTGCCATTCAACAAATGGCAAACCAACGTGTTTGTGGGTGAAGACCAAGTGGCAGCGTCATTGGTGCAGGCCACCGATGCCAACAACGAAAGAATCTATGTGAACCAATACGGTCAAACCAAGCCCTACAGCGAAGTGAAGGACGAATTGACCACTGCCAAAACACAATTGTTTTCTTTGGATGAATTGACCAACAAGAAGATATCTATCGCAGCCACCGCCACTGGTAACATCGTGCCAGAAACCGGCGCCAGCAGCTACGACTGGGTGGCAGGCTTGCCCAATGGCGACCCCAAACTGGCAGGCCTTTTGACCGACAACGCCTTCACAGTAGACGTCGACAACAGCGGATCACCCGTGACTGTGAATTTGGCCAAGTTGGCTGCATTGCCAGTCGGTACACGTATTACAGGCGACCTCATTGCCCAAGAAGCCACCAACCAATTGATCAGCAAGTTTGGTGTTTCGCGAGGCACTACCACCACCAGCACAACAGCGACAGCCACTGGCGCTACAACTGCAAGTTCTGTGACAGCTACTGTCGGTAGCGTCACAACCACTGTGGTTACAACTGCAGGCACCATTGCTGCCCCAGGTACGATCACAACCACCGTGACCAAGCCAGCAATGAATGAACGTTATGGCATGAAGGTTGGCTTTGATGCAGTGAACAAACAGTTCTTTTTAGAATCTGGCACCACCGGCGACACCTCCAGCGTTGCACTTTCAGCAGTGAGCACTGCCGCAGCCACGGCCATGGGCCTTAAAGCTCAAATCGTTTCGCCAGAGGCAGTTGCCACACGTGGTATTCCTTCTAAATCTGCAGTCACTTTTGGTATTACACCCACTGTGAATACAGCCACCAACTTCAGCGTAGACGCTACCAACAACAAATTCATTGTGACCGTCGATGGCATTAAGTCGACAGTTACCTTGGCAGTTCGTGAATACTCTTTGGCTGAGTTCACGCAAGCTTTGGAAAATGAAATCAATGCCATGAAAGAAGTGCGAACCGATGGTCTCACACCCAAAGAAATCAGTGGTGTGAAGGTTGAATTTGACAACACGAAAAGGGCTTTCAAATTTACCAGCGGTACATCGGGTGCTGATTCTTTCATCAAAATTTCGGGCGAGCCTATTTGGGGTTTGTCCACAGTTGAAGCAGGTCGTGGCGAAACGTCCACATGGATTCTGCCCACGCAGCGCGTTGACGTAGTCAATGGCACACCGCAGCCCAAGTACATCGATGCCCAAGGCAATGAAACCACCAGCACTGATGGCTATGTGGGCTTGCCAGCTTGGTCACCTGTGTACTTAGACAAAGGTGAGCTGACTTTTGACACCGGCGGAAACTTGGTCTCGCCGATCGAAGGTACTCAGTTGGAAACTGTGTACTTGGCGGGTGGTAAAGGTGCTTTGAGAATTAACATCGATTACTCAGCTTCCACACAATTCTCATCTGCGTTTGCCGTGTTGTCACAGTCCCAAGATGGCGCCCCAGAAGGCGACTTGGTGGGTGTGACCATCGGTAACGACGGCTTGGTGAGTGCTTCATTCTCCAACGGTTCTCAAAAATCTTTGGCAAAAATTTTGCTGGCCAACTTCTCAAGCCCAGTGGGTTTGCGTCAGATTGGTGACTCCAGTTTCTTGGCTTCTGCAGCCTCTGGCAGGCCTATTTTGGGCACGCCAGGCTCTGCCGGTTTCGGTACCTTGCGAGCCGGTGCCACAGAACGAGCCAACGTGGACTTGACACAAGAATTGGTGGACTTGATTACTGCACAGCGTAACTTCCAGGCCAACGCCAAAGCCATTGAGACGTCCAGCACCATGACGTCGGCCATTATCAACTTGCGCTCTTAAACCGATCAAGATTTAAGCCTTTAAGCCTCTAACAGGACTTCAACATGGATCGTTTAGCCTTTAACGCCGCCGCCGCCATCAATGAGATGCGAACTGCTCGGCAGATGACGACCAACGAATTGGCCAACGTGGCAACGCCTGGCTTCAAGCGAAGCTTTGAGTCAGCCATGCTGACCATGAAAGTTCAAGGTGCAGGCTTTGAGTCACGTTTGCAACCACAAGCCTTTGCCAGCGACAACATCAACATGAAACCTGGCGTGATTGTAAAAACAGGTCGTGATTTGGATGTGGCCATGGATGATTTGACTGTCATGGGCGTCACGGCAAGTAACGGTGACCTGGCCTTCACGCGCCGTGGCGATTTGAAACTCAATGGCTCGGGTGTATTGGAAATGGGCACCGGTGCATTGGTGCGCGGACAAGCTGGCGGCCCCATCACCATCCCGCCTGGCTTCTTTGTGAAGATCAGCAAAGATGGCTCTATTTATGCCACCAATCCTGCACAAGCAGGTGTTGCAGTGCCCGTCCTGATTGACAGAATTTTGTTGCGCGATGCCAGCCAAGTAAGCTTGGAGCGCCGTGAAGACGGTCTTTACAAAGTGGTGGGGCAGCCTCCCAGTGCAGACATCCCTGTGACTGGCAAATTGGCCACGCTCACACCCGAAACATTAGAAGGTTCCAACGTGAACGCCATGGAAGTCATGGTGAAACTCATGGACCAAAGCCGTTCCTTCGAAATGCAAGTGAACGTGATCAAACAAAACAAAGACGTTGACGAGTCGGGCGGCACCATGATGCGCGCCTCTGGTTAATGGTCCTCATTTTTTAACGAACAACTGAACAATTAAAAGGAGCTCGCCATGGACGCAAGTATGTGGGTCGCTAAAACAGGTTTGGATGCGCAGCAAACGCGCATGAACGTCATTTCCAATAACTTGGCCAACGTCAACACGACAGGCTTTAAGCGCGATCGCGCTGTGTTTGAAGATTTGCTGTATCAAAACATTCGCCAAGCTGGCGGCCAAACGGGTGCCACAACGCAGGCTCCAACTGGCCTCATGCTGGGTACAGGTGTGCGTATAGTGGCTACTGAAAAGCAGCACTCACAAGGCAACATGGTGAACACGCAAAACCCCTTGGATTTGGCCATCACGGGTGAAGGTTTTTTCCAAGTTGCCCAACCCGACGGCACCATTGCCTACACACGCGATGGCAATTTCAAACGCTCCAGCACTGGGCAAATTGTGACCGCCTCTGGTGCTTTGTTGCAGCCGGCAATCACCATTCCCAACACCGCTTCATCGGTCACATTTGGTCGTGACGGCACAGTGTCAATTGAATTGGCTGCTGGCGGTTCACAGGTGATTGGTCAAATTCAGTTGGCACGTTTTGTCAATCCAAGTGGCCTCGAAGCACGTGGTCAAAACCTGCTCAAAGAAACCCCCGCTTCAGGCGCGCCTCAAGTTTTGCAACCTGGCGTGACGGGCGCTGGCAATTTGATGCAAGGCACTTTAGAAGCGTCCAATGTGAACGTGGTGGAAGAAATGGTCAACATGATCGAAACCCAGCGCGCTTACGAAATCAACTCCAAAGCCATCTCTGCGGTTGACGGCATGTTGAAGTTCATTAACAACAACCTCTAATGCGAAGCACCATGAAATTCATTAAATGTATGGCCTGGGTTTTATTGGCTGGCTCCCTAACAGCTTGCAACGTCATACCGCCCAAAGCCATGACGCATTCGCCCCAATTTGAACCTGTCTATCCCATTCAACAAGTGCAAGCGCCTGTTCCCACGGGCGGCATTTATGTTGGCCGTCAAAGCGACAGCTGGTTTGGCAGGGGCCGCACATTCCAAGTGGGCGACATCATCACAGTTTTACTCAATGAATCGACTCAGGCTGCTCGCAGCCAAGTCGGATCTGTGATTCGCAATTCAACCAACGACATGCTCACACCCGGTCTGGCCGTGCTTGGCAACAAGCTAGGTGGCGTGATGAAAGGCACCGACTTTTCCAAAACCGACATCAGCAACAAAGGCACAGGCACAGCCGATCAAACCGCCAGCTTGAACGGCTCTGTAGCTGTGGCTGTGGTTGAAATCATGGCCAATGGCAATTTGGTTTTGCGCGGTGAAAAACAACTGGCTCTGACAGAAGGCTCCGAAATAATTCAAGTGGCCGGCATCATTCGGCCCGACGATGTGTCGCCCAACAACACGGTTCAATCTCGTCGTTTGGCCAACGCACAAATTGCGTACCGCGGCTCTGGCGACTTGGCGAATGCAACTCGCGCAGGCTGGGGCACCAGTGCGCTTCTCAAACTTTGGCCCTTCTAACACTCTTGCATCCGCTTGACTGAAATTTCACAGCTCTGAGTCAACTCACAAAGCATCTCATCATGAACAACATCTTTAAGTCTTGGTCCGTTTTGGCTCTTTTGCTTACCCTGAGCTGTACCAACGCCATGGCCGATCGAATCAAAGATCTCACCACAGTGGCCGCCATGCGCACCAACCAACTCATTGGCTATGGTTTGGTGGTGGGCTTGCAAGGCACTGGTGATGGCGCAGACGTGTCATTCACATCGCAAAGTATGAAGACCTTGCTTAACCGCTTGGGCGTGAGGTTGGAAGGCCCATTGTCTGACTTTGAAACAACTGCCACTGCCGGCAAAATTGAAATCCGTAATTCTGCAGCTGTGATGGTGACCGCTGAGCTTCCAGGCTTTGCCAAGCCCGGCCAAAAAATTGACATCAGTGTGTCCGCTATTGGCAGGGCCAGCAATTTGCGCGGTGGCACACTGCTGCTAACTAGCTTGCGCGGCGTGGATGGTGAAGTTTATGCCTTGGCTCAAGGCTCACTCACTGCCACTGGCATTGATGCGCAAGCTGCCGGCTCAAAGGTTGCCATTGGCGTGCCCACATCTGCGCGTATTCCTTCGGGCGCCACTGTAGAGCGCATTGTTGAAAACCCCTTTGACAAAGCCGATCGCATTGTTTTGAACGTGCGTGAAAGCGACTTCACCACCACCAACGCCATTGTGAATGCCATCAACGGCCGCTTCGGCAACGACGTAGCGCGCGCCCTAGATGGTGTGTCCATCACCTTGCAAGCCCCCGTCGATTTGACACAACGTGTAGCCTTTATGAGCATGGTTGAAAACATTGATGTCATGCCTGGCGAGCCCACGGCGCGCGTGGTGGTCAATGCCAAAACAGGCACTGTGGTGATTAGCCGCAATGTGCGTGTGACGGCAGCAGCGGTTACGCATGGCACCATCAGTGTGTCGATTGCGGCCACCAATGAAATTTCTCAGCCTGGCGCATTCAGCCAGGGTCAAACGGCCGCCGTTCAAAACGCCGAAGTGACCGTGAGCGAACCCAACAAGCCCATGTTCTTGTTTCAGCCTGGCGTTGACTTGCGTCAAATTGTGGATGCCGTGAACCAAGTGGGCGCATCACCCTCTTCCCTGATTGCCATTCTGGAAGCCCTCAAAAGCTCAGGAAGTTTGCGCGCAGAGTTGATTGTGATCTAAGCACGCAGCGGCAATGCATCAACCTACAAGCTGGCACAAGATTTGCTGATCAATTGCTGATTAAACACCAATCACTCTATTGAATCATGGACGCCATCAACACACCTGCTCCCAGCTCTTACCTAGACTTTGACGGTCTGGGTCAATTGAAGGGACAAGCACGTCTGGATGCCAAGAGTGCCATCAAGCAAACAGCGCAGCAATTTGAGGCTCTGTTCCTGCAGATGATGATGAAGTCCATGCGCGAATCCATTGTGAAGAGCGAGTTGTCTGAGTCGAACACCATGGAAACCTTCGAAGGCATGTTCGACAAAGAGGTGTCGGTGCAACTGGCCAAAAAAAACTCGCTGGGTTTGGCCGACATGCTGGTGAAGAACCTTGAACAAAATCAAGCCAACCTTGCCACCACGGCCGATATATTGAAACAGCGGCAAGATCCTGCCGCTTTCAATGCCGCTGCCAAAGGCATGGCCTTGAATCCGAAAAGCATGGGCTTCTCTTTAGACAAGCTCAACGACAAACCAAGCGGAATTGCACTGCCTAAGTCGCAAATTTTGCCACTCAATTTGCCATCCAAGCCTATGGGTAACGGGGGTGGCCAATGAGCGATTTAGTTAGTGTTGCCTCCAATGCGGTCCAGTCGTACCAACGTGCGCTGGGCACCGTGTCTAACAACATTGCCAACGTTTCCACCGACGGTTACTCGCGCCAGCAAGTGGTCATGGCCGCCAACCCCGTGGCCAAGGTGGGTACGGTGTTCTTGGGTACCGGTGTGACGGTAGACACTATCAAACGCCAGTACGACACCTTTGCAGAAACCAATCTGCGCAACAGCAACAGCCAACTCACCAGCCAAGAGCCCATGGTGAACTACGCCAACCGCGTGATTGACATCATGGGCAGCACCTCCATGGGCTTGAGTGGTGCGCTCGATCAGTTTTTCAATGCGGCGCGCGATTTGTCGTCCGACCCCGCCTCCACCGTGATGCGCGGCAGCTTCTTGCGCGACTCTGAAAACTTAGCGGCCCGATTTGGTGAGCTGTCGGGCCAACTGGATTTGGTTCAAGACGAAACCGACGAAGCCGTGAAAAGCTACGTCAATTCAATGAACACCATTTTCAAGCAGCTGGCTGCGGTCAATACCCAAATGACCAAGCAGAAGTCTGCCGAAATGCAGCCCGCCGACTTGCTTGATCAACGCGATGTGTTGCTCAAAGATCTTTCAAGCTATGTGCACATCAAAACGGGCTTTTCAGAAAACGGCGCCGTGACCGTTAGCTTGGGCCCCTCCCTCACCCGCGATGTGGTGGTGGATGGCGTGAAGTCTTTCATGCTGGGCACCAACTTCAATTCAGCCGCCCCCGAAAAAGTCAGCTTGGTGCTAGACCCCTACGGTGCTTCCACTACGCTTTCAGGTATTAGCGGCGGCAAACTGTCGGGCATCATGAGCTTCAGGGAGCAAGTTCTGGGCAGCAGCCGCAGTTCTTTGGACACCCTGGCCAACAACTTTGTGAAAGAAGTGAACGCCATTCACACCAGTGGCATTGATGCCTATGGCAACACAGGCATCGAGCTTTTTAACATTGACAAAAACTCGGTAGGGTCGGCAGGTACCGTCAAAGTGAATTTGAACGACCCTCTCAAAGTTTCTGCTGCAGCACAGTTCCGGGTTATTGAAGCACCCAACAACACCGGCGGCGCCGATGCTGGCATTGTGTATGTGGGCAAACCCACCAACGGTCCGCCCGACATCACCCTGACCTTGGTCAACAACCCCAGTTCGTCGGCCGCTATTACAGTCAAGCCGACCATCTCTCGCCCTGTGGCAGCGGTGGCCACCATTCCCAATGGTTTAGCAAACATCAGCGTGCTGATGGGCGAAGCAGACCCTGGCCAACAGCTTCAAATTTTCACGCGTGATGGCAGGCAGTTGGCAGGCAAAGCAGTAGACACTGCCACCCAAAGCTTGATCTTGACAGAAGCCAACGGCTTTGCAGCCAACGCCAGCTATAGCGATGCCTACCTGAATGTCAACGGCCCCAACAGCTACAAAGACATCAGCGTGTTTTATGGCGCTAAAGCCAACGTGGGCTCTGTGTTGCAAGCCGACGGCACAGAAACAGATCCCACCAAACACAGCACCTTGGCCAAAGTGGCTGTGCCGGCCACCTTGCAAAGCGACCGCATTCAAACAGGCTTAACTTCCATTGCCAGCGGCTTGATCAAACTCAATGGCGTGACCTTGCCAGAAATTTCTGTGCTCACAGGCACCCTCCAAGCTTCCGACATTGCCGCCAAAATTCAAGCTGCTGGCATTTCAGGCATTACCGCTAGCGCCAAAAACGAAATTCGCATTCCACTCAGTCAACTCAAACTGGATTTGCCTTTGTCACTCAAGAGTGGCAATGCCACTGGCTTTACCGTGATTCAAGCGGTACCCACCGGCCTCACCAGTGTGCAAGGCTTGATTGATGCCATCAACAGCAAAAGCAGCACCACTGCCGTACAAGCCTACTTGGGCAACGATGGCAATTTGGTCTTGACCAACACCACAGGCAACGAAGGCAAAGACATTGCCATTGACAGCTCTGCCTCGCCCAATGCCTTGGGTTTGAAGGCCATCGCTTATGGCGGCCAAATTAGCATCAGCCGCGCTTTGGTAGATGGTGTAGATACCCCCATTGAACTTGGCTTTGCCAACGGCGCCCCCGCCGACTTGGCCAAAATGGGTTTCAAAACGGGCGCATATTTGTCGGGCACTGCCAACGAAGATTTGTTGGTGTTTGTGACTGGCCCAGGCGAAGCCAAAATTTCGACCGGCTATACCGGCAAGCCGATTGATGCCAAGCAAGCATTGAGAACCAACCCTTTGCAAGTGCGCTTTGATTCACCCACCCAATTCAGCATTGTGGATATCAACACCGACACCGTGGTGGCTTCGCGCAAATTTGACCCCAACTACCTTGAACCTGCCTTTACCTACCAAGGCATTCAAATTTCGCTGTCCAACCCACCCAAAGCGGGCGACATCTTTGTCATTGATGGCAACAAAGACGGCACCGGCAACAACGAAAACATGTTGGCGCTGATCGACTTAGAGTCAGAGCCCGTGATGGGCGGTGGTAAAACATTCGCTTCGGCCTACATCGACAACGTGAACGACATGGGCAACATTGCCCGTCAAGCCACCATCTCCCAATCGGCGCTGCAAGTGGTTTTTGACCAAGCCCTGACGGCGCGCGACCAGGTTTCGGGTGTGAGCTTGGACCAAGAAGCAGCCGACTTGGTGCGCTACCAACAAGCCTACCAAGCCGCCGCCAAAATTTTGCAAGTGGCCAGCCAGCTGTTTGACAGCGTGCTGCAAGTTCGTTGAAGTGCGTGAAAGCTAAACCATCATGAAAATTTCAACCCGCCTTTTGTTTGACCGAGCCTCCGCTCAAATGAGTAACGTGCAAAGCAAGCTGACGCAAACCCAAGCGCAGCTGGCACAAGGCAAGCAAATTATCAACGCGAGCGATGCGCCCAACCAAGCGGCCACCATTCAGCGTTTGAAATCTATTTTGAACAAACAAGACAGCTATCAAAGCTCTTTGAACACCATCAAGGCCAGACTTGAAGGGGAAGATACAACGCTGAACAGTGTCAGCACCTTGCTGGTTCGGGCCAAAGAAATTGCCGTTCAAGGTGCCAACGACACATTGGGTGTGCCCGACCGAAAAGCCTTGGGCACAGAGCTGCAAGCTTTGCGTGACCAACTGCTCAGCTTAGCCAACACCAAAGACAGCAACGGCAACTATTTATTCTCTGGCAGCCGCGTGAAGCAAGCCGCCTTTGTAGAAACCGCCAATGGCAGCCCGGTGTACATGGGCGACCAAACCCGCATGAATGTGCGAGTGGGCGATCAGCGCAGCATTCCCATTAACCGCACTGGCACCGATGCATTTGTGCCAGTAGCACGCCCAGATACCAATGGCAGAACCACTGGTGTTGGTTTTTTCCAAGTGCTCGATGACTTAATTTCTGGCTTGAACAACGTCAAGGGCGATGACATTCGACGTGGTGTGGGTGAACTGGATACGCTGACGCAAGGCGTGAGCTTGGCACAAGCTCAAATTGGTACCAACTTGAATGTTGTGGATCAGCAAACAGCTGTATTGGAAGACACCACCCTGAATTTGAAAACCACCTTGTCTTCCATTGAAGACTTGGACTACGCCAGTGCCATTACCAAAATGAACCAGCAAATGATGAGCTTGGAAGCGGCGCAGGCCAGTTTTGCCAAAGTGAGTCAGTTGAATTTGTTCAACTACATCAAGTGATTGAAGTCACAAGAAGCCCACAAAGAAATCTCACTTAGCACTTAAGTTTTTGAAACTCAATCCGAATCTAAGGCTGACTTAACATGCACAAATTTTTTAAATCACGTCTAACAATTTTGGGAGCCTAAATTGGCTACCACTGCTGTTGCATCCACCACCAACACCATCACGGCCTTAGGAGCCGGATCGGGTGTGGACGTCAAAACTTTGGCGCAAAGCTTGGTGGATGCTGAAAAGACACCCCGTAAAACTCTAATTGACGACAAGATTAAGAAATCTGAAAGCGGAGTTTCTGGTTATGCAGCTCTAAAGTATGTTTTAAGTGATTTAAAAACAGCATTTTCAAACCTCAAAGACCAAAGCGCTTTCAATACGGTGGTGCCCAGAGTTAGCCAGGCCTCTGCCATCAGTGTGACCACCACTGCTACAGCCAGTGCTGGCAGTCATACCGTTACCGTTACCAACCTGGCAAAGCCCCAAAGAAATATCTCTGACGGAGCTGGCTTTGCCACCCCGCTTTCTGAACTTAACGCTGGCGCACCATTTAGCTTGGTTCTCAAAAAAGGCATTGACCCAACGCCCACCAAAGTATTTAGTTTAGGCAATGCAGACGTTAACGGCGCTGGTGGCACTAAATCTACTTCAACCTTGACCTTGAAAGCAATGAACAAGGGCGACACACTGACCATCAACGGACTGACCATGACTGCCAACAAAGCACTCACGGCCACCGAAGTGGGTCAAATGTTTGCGAATTTCAACACCACATCACCAGACGTAATTGCAGCCGGTGGCATTTCGGCCAGCAGCCAGAACAATCCCATACTGGCCAATTTCGGCACTTTTTCTGGCACCTTTGCAGCGGGCTACTCTACAGGCGCCAACAACAATGGTGTTCTAACGCTTACCTCTACCGCCAACAATGCCGCTGAATTGGCAGCGCCTGTGGCCACTCAATTTGCAAACAACATTGCAATAGCCGCAACAGCCAGCACACCCGCCGGCATTGCAGCCGCCATCAATACGGCCAATTTGGGCGTTTCTGCCCAATTGGTTAGCACTGGCAATGCTGCAACACCCTACAAAATTATGATTACCGGCACCTCGGGTGCCAACAATGCTTTCTCGCTAACAAGCCTTACAGCTGGCGGCGCAGCAGTCACAGGCGTTGACTTTACAAGCAAATTGCAATCTGCAGAGAATGCAGCGCTCAATGTCAATGGTATGGCCATTACATCCAGTAGCAACCGCATTACCGATGCCATTGCAGGCACAACCCTTGAATTGTTCAGTACAACCAACGGTACAGCCAGTTTAGATTTTTCGCGCGATACATCCACCGTTAAAACCAAAATTCAAGCTCTGGTAACAGCCTTCAACGATGCCAACTCCATGTTGACTGTAGTCTCTGATCCTAAATCGAAAGTGGCAGAATATGGCGCATCACTGGTAGGCAACAACATTGTGAACTCTGTGCGCAGTCAAATGCGCTCAATGATCACAACCGATTCCACCTCCCCTTCGGGCGGTCTGAATGCTCTGCGCGACATTGGTTTGTCCATTAACCGAAGCGGCACATTGGAGCTAGACAGCACCAAACTAGACAGCGCCATGCTGAACAAGTTTGACAATGTAGTCACTTTGCTTACCTCTAACCAAGAAAAACTAAGTGCTACAAGTGCACTGCCGGCAGGTGCTGCAGGTGAGGCTGTTAAAAAACTCAACACCTTGCTAGACGCAAGTGGGGCCATTACTAGTCAAAGCACCAATCTGACCAAAAAAATCACGGATTATCAAAAAGAGCTGACTGCGTTAGACACCAAAATGACTGCTTTGTTAAGCCGTTACAACAAACAATTTGCCGCCATGGAATCTATCGTGGGCCAATCTAAGAGCCTGCAAACCAGCCTAAAGAGCACCTTTGAGGGCATGATGGCAGCCTACACCAACAAATAATTTTCCCTGTTTCTCCCATGAGAGAACACTTTTTTCAAAAAAACTTGAAATAGCCCCTCAAGTTTGGCCAGCCCCTGCCGATTCACCTACCACTGAACTTCTCTTGATGCTTGTAGGCACAGGAGTCCGGTGGTATTCGGCATGTTCAGCATGCTTTTGAAGAAAGGAACGGAAAACTATGGCTTCCGATATCAGCAACATTTCGCAAGGGGTCTCTGGCTTTCCAGCTATGCGGCCCCACACACCTGCGCCTGCAAACGTAGCCACCCCTGGTAGCTCTGCTATTCAAATTCCTGAAACGCCCAAAGTTCAAGCCCCCAAGCCGGTGGCCATTAAGTTTGATGCGTCAGAAGTTAGGCAGAACGTGCAAGAGGCTGTGAGCATTCTTAATCAACAATTGACCAGCAGCAAGCGTGGACTTGGTTTTCACATTGACGACGCTGTGGGCGGCCCAGTGGTGACTGTGCGCAGCGCAGACACAGGTGAAGTAGTTCGTCAAATTCCCAATGAAGTGGTGGTGCGCGTAGCCCACAGCATTGAGAAGATGAAGGGCCTCATCTTTAATTCAAAAACTTAAAAAATACAGCCATGTATTTTAAAAAGTTTCATTATTTCACTCAACTTTTGCAAACAAGTTCCGAATCATCATTTAACAAGAAATCAAATTGAATTCTTGTCAATCAATTTTTTCATCTTTAAGGAGATAGATCATGTCAGTAATTAACACCAACGTCAAAGCCCTGGCCGCTCAAGCGTCCATGAGCAACGTGAACAAGTCAATGGAAACTGCCATGGAGCGACTCTCCACTGGTATCCGTATCAATTCTGCAAAAGACGATGCAGCCGGTTTGGCCATTGCACTTCGCATGACCGCAGACATTCGCGGCACTGCTGTTGCTATTCGCAACGCGAACGACGCGATTTCATTGTCACAAACTGCTGAAGGCGGTTTGGGTCAAATCAATGACATTTTGCAGCGCATGCGTGAGTTGGCTGTGCAGTCTTCTAACGGCACTGCTTCTGCAGACAACCGTGCAGCTTCACAGCTTGAAATTTCACAGCTTAAACAAGAGATTGACACTATTGCATCTAGGACAAACTTCAATGGTATCAAGCTGCTTGATGGAACTGCTGCGAAAATGACTATCCAAACTGGTGTAAATTCAGGCGATTCTATGGTTATGCAAATCAGTGCTGCTCGAACGCAAGACATTGGACTTGGTGGAAGGTCGTCTCTTACTGCAACAGGTTTAAGCGGAACAGCTGGCTCGCTAGCAAAACCAATTGCAGCTGGAGATCTTACAATCAATGGTGTTGCCGTTGGTGCAAGTTCTGCTCTTGATGATAATCTCTCTTCTGGCGATAAAGCTTCTAGCGCGATAGCCAAAGTAGCTGCTATCAATGCTGTTGCCTCTCAAACTGGTGTAGTTGCTTCTATTGGTAAAACGGTAGTATCTGGCAAAGATCAAACTGCTGCTGCCCTTACAGGTACCATTACAATTAATGGTGTGGCCACTGGTTCATTTTCCACTACTGCAGATGCTGGTGTAAGTCGTGCAAACTCTGTTGCTGCCATCAATTTAATTACTGCTCAAACTGGTGTGCGCGCAGTGGATACAGGCGACGTCAAGAAGGGTGTCCAGTTAATTGCTGATGATGGAAGAAATATAACTGTTGCATTTACTACTTTGACTGACGCTGCAACTGGTGTAGGAAGTGCTGGCGTTACCACTGCTTCTTATCAATTGACAAGTACTTCTGGAGCTCCTATGGTTCTAGGATCGTCCAGCAATGGAACAATTGCAAACGCAGGTCTTGTAGCAGGTACCTTTGAAGCAAATACATCGACTGTCACCAGTGTTTCGCGCGCTGTAGGCGCCACAGCAGTTGCTCCAACTGCTGCTACTACAGGTATTTTGGAAGCTGGAACTATGCGGATTAATGGCATCGCAATTGATGCAGCTGTCTCCGCCTCAGATACAGCATCTGACACACAAGCTACATCTTCTACAAAGTCAGCCAGTGCTATTGCTATAGCTGCAGCCATTAATGCAAAAACCAGCTTAACAGGTGTTACAGCCAAGGCTGAACCAAACACGATTGTTGGTGATACTTTTACAGCTGCCGCTTTAGCTGCCAAAGTCTTGAATATTAATGGTGTGGCTGTTACTCTTACAACAACCACAGCTTCCACTCGTGGTGATGTTGTGTCTGAAATTAATAAAGTTAGTGGCCAAACTGGTGTTGTTGCTTCAGACAATGGCCGTGGCTTAACACTAACAGCTGCAGACGGACGCAACATTTCTCTTTCATCAGATTCAGGTGGGGCAGAAGCAAACTATGGTTTGAAATCAGGCTCAGCCTTAATGACTGTTGGAACTAAAGCAAATGCTGTTACAACCTATGCTGCAGTTACTTTAAAGTCAGACCAAAGTTTTTCTGTCGAAGGTGGTTCTGATGGAAATGCTAGCTTTGAAAAGTTAGGTTTTAAAACCGGAACAGTTGGCGGAAGTAACAATGGCGTTAAGGTAGCAAACGTTGATGTTTCAACTATGGCTGGAGCTCAAATAGCAATTACTGCTCTGGACGCAGCCATGAAAACGGTCTCTATGAGCCAAGCGCAACTTGGTGCTTATCAAAACCGTTTGGATTCAGCGATTGCCAACTTGACAGAAGGCAGTACCAACATGAATGCCTCCAGAAGCCGTGTACTGGATACGGACTACGCTAAGGAAAGTACGAATTTGGCCAAGGCACAAATTATTTCTCAAGCTGCTACAGCTATGTTGGCGCAAGCTAACCAGTCTGCACAATCTGTGTTGGCTTTGCTTAAGTAAACTTAGGCTCCAAGGGTTGCTTGGTTTAATCTACCAAGCCCTTCAAAAAGCCACTGGCGTTACTGCCAGTGGCTTTTTTTTGCCACTTTTTCTGCCAAAACGGCAACGCACTGCCACCTTCCGTCAGTCTTTCGACACAAAGTGGCAAGTAAAAGCTGGCACCCCTCTTGCTCCATACCCTGTATTCGCATCAGCAGCCTTGATTCCATTCAATTTGCTGGTGTTCATTAACTACAGGAGCTAGACATGCACATTGAATTACAACAGGCCATGCAACACTTGGTTGCAGAAAAATCTTTGAACCTCAAAGAAGTTTCTCGCTTTACACCAGTAGATTTCCGTCTGGGCATTCAGTACCTCGTTGCTCAAGATCAACCCGACTTAGCTCAGGCCTTAGCTGAAGCCGGTTTAGCTTTATATCCTTTAAGTGAAGACATTCTGGCCATCTCTGGCCTCTTGGCCATTACCCGTGAAGACTGGTCTCTTGCTGTCGAAATTTTGCAAGACCTGGTTTCTATTCAAAACAACCGAGTTCAACCCATGACTTACCAAATGTTGGCACGTGCACTGGCTTGCAACCTCGACATCGCTGAAGCACACCAAGTGCTTGAGACCGCTTTACAAATATGGCCAAACGACGCCACATTGATTCAAGAACGCAACGCCATGGCCACAGCAGTTCAGGACGCCATGCCTGCATCTACCTTAACCAATTAATTTTAGTAATTGAACTAACGGCAAAAAAGCGGCAACGTGTTGCCATAAAGCAATAAATCGCAACACCTTGCCACTAGCCCCCTTAGGAGACTCTCATGACCGTCATAAATACCAACGTCAAAGCCTTGTACACGCAATCGGCGCTAAAGGTGTCCAACCGCGACAGCCAAATTGCCATGCAACAGCTGTCCACCGGCAAACGCATCAATTCGTCCAAAGACGATGCCGCCGGCTTGGCCATTGCAGCGCGGATGACTCAAAACATCCAAGGCTTGAAGCAAGCGGTTCGCAATGCAGGTGATGCGATCTCCATGATTCAAACGGCTGAGGGCGCCACACAAGAAATTACGGTCATGCTACAGCGCATGTCTGAATTGGCGGTACAGGCTGCCAACTCAACTTATTCAAGTGACCAACGCGGCTACTTGGACCAAGAGTTTCAACAGCTCAAGCAAGAGATTGTGCGAATTTCCAATACACACGAGTGGAATGGTTTTCCTATTTTGAACGGCAAAGCAGGCACGCCAGTTGGATCCCCTAAAACAGAAACGAACCTAAGAGCCGGTGTAAGTGCGACTTCAACAGTCAAAGCCTTGTTGGCGGGTGACCTGGAAATTCAAACTGCCAAAGGCTCATTTGCCATTCCCGCATCTTTGGCACTAAACGATCCCAAAAGCAGTGCGTTGGCATCAGGCAGCAACAAGGCTGCCAGTGCAATTGCCATTGCAGCAGCCATCAATGAGCAAATTGGCGAAACCGGTGTGAATGCAACGGCCAACAGTGCTGTCATTTCTGCTACCAAAACCACGGTTGGCACAACCTCCATACAAACTGATCTGTACGTTAACGGCGAACGAGTCTCTTTAAGTTTGTCTGCAGGGCAAACCGCCAGTGAGCGTCGTCAATATGTCATGGAAAGTATCAACTCGAGTACGGCTACGCATGGCGTGCTGGCAGGTGACAGCGGAAACGGTGGATTGACACTTAAAACCACAGACGGGCGAAATATTTCCGTTTGGTACGACTCTACGGTTGTAGGCGGCACAGACTTTGGTTTGGGTTTAGACACAGCCACACCCTCTAACCCACTGGGTGTCACTGGCATTGCCGGTGCATCAGCAATTTCTGCAGGAAGCCTTGAGAGCTCTACCATCACTTTCGCTGCTTTAACTGCTGGCCAACGCGTTACTGTCAATGGTTTGTCTTTTACATCTAAAGGCGCCACAACGGCTGAACAAGTTGCTGCTGCGTTCAAAGATTTAAAATCTGGTATGACTGCTATTGCAGCCACAGCTGGTAACTCAACCAGTGCCGCACTAGGAACCTTCTCTGGCACTTTTGCCGAAGGTTTTGAAACCGGCAAAGCTACCACCACCGCAGTTACAGCAACTGCCGTAGGAAAAGGCAATGTCACAGATATCAGCATTTCTGCTACCACTGCACCTTCGGTAGTTACTACAGCAGGCTCTGGTACGGCAAAAGAGACTTCGATTATAAAATTCAACCCATTGGCTGCTGGCGAATCAGTTACCGTCAATGGCTTAACTTACACTGCAAAAAACAGCTTAAGCGCTAATCAAGTAGCGGCCGCTTTTGCTAGCTTAACATCAGGTATAACCGCAGCTGCAGCCACAACTGCCAACAGTGCAAGTGCGGCACTTGGAACTTTTTCTGGGACAGCATTTTCTGCAGGATTTACCACTGGCGTAGCAAGTGGCTCTAGCATCACAGCAACCAGTGTAACCCTCGCAGACGTAGGTGACATCGCAGTGACTGCCAGTCTTACGCCTCCCACTGCTAGCACTACGGATGGTATTAGCGTTGCAGCTTCAACGGTTTATGGCACTGTCACTTTAACTTCTAACGAACCATTTACCGTCAAACCTGGTGCCAATGCCTACCCACAAGGTATAGCGCCTGCGGCAGACCCCACATACTCAAACTTCACTGCTCTTGGCTTCGAATCCAAAACCATCAATCCAAAGAACATTGGTCGTTTGAGTTTCCAAGTTGGACCTGCAGAAAATCAGCTCATCACCATTGACATGGCCGATTTTGGGCCTAATGGCGACATCACTGGCCCCATTACCAGCGAAAAAGCACCGACCAACTTGCTCAGCATGCAATCTGCCAACGACGTGATCATGAACGTGAACAAGTCATTGGACCGCATTGCTTCAACACGTGCCACCATGGGTGCCGTCATGAACCGCTTGGAACACGTGATTGACAACTTGACCAACGTGGTCATGAACTCCGAAGCTTCACGCAGCCAGATTGAAGATGCCGATTACGCACAGGCTTCTACCGAGTTGGCCCGTACGCAAATCATGCAACAAGCCGCTACGGCCGTGTTGGCTCAAGCCAATACGTCACAGCAGACGGTGCTCAAGCTGTTGCAGGGTTAAACCTTTTAGGATTCCCTTTAGGAGTCCCTTTAGGCTTCGTTCATTAGCGGAAACGCTGGTGCTTGAAACTTTTCTAAGTTTCAAGTGCTGGCTTTTTCACGCGGGTTTAGATCAGTTTGTACCCCACAAACTGTCGGTTAATTGACAAAAATCCCCTTTTATTTAGCCATTAAGTACTCAATTTAACATGGCACGGCCATTGCTACTACTCATGCATTCACATGCACATGAGGCACCAGAAAGCAATGAGCTCTATTCATACCGCGCAACAAGTTCTGTGGCTGGACCCGATCCAGCCCTTAGACGCGCCTGAGCACGCGCAACTTACAGCGGCGGGTTTGTCTGTTCGCTGTATCAGCACACTTGACGAACTTCAGTCCGCCTTAAGCCACGGCCAAACGGCGGCTTTGGTGCTTCGCCACGACACCACCTTAGATTTGCTGCAAAGCTGCCAAAACCTCATGCTGCGTGCAGGTTGTGCTGTGCCTGTGGTGTGCCGCGTCGATCGCCGTCACTTAGAGCTGGCCGTTCAAGCCATGCGCCAAGGTGCCGCACATGTGTTGGCCACCGACGACTGGTCTGCCGCTTCTTGGCAAATGGCGCATCAAGCCATTCAAGCTTTGCGTTTGTCTTCTTCTGCTGCATCCATGGTGGCGCGCATGGCACCCCCTTCTGAGGTGGTGGCTGCCGCTGCACCCCAAAAGAGTGTGGTGTATGTCGATCCTGTGAGCCGTCACTTGCTGGCTTTGGCACAGCGTGTGGCCCAAGCCAACGTGACGGCCCTCATTGAAGGCCCCACGGGTGCCGGTAAAGAAATTTTGGCGCGTGTGTTGCACGAGTCTTCCAAGCGTGCACGTGGCCCGTTTGTGGGTTTGAACTGCGCAGCTTTGCCAGAGCACCTCATTGACGATATGTTGTTTGGCCACGAAAAAGGCGCGTTCACGGGCGCACAAAAAGATTTCAAGGGTTTGTTTGAACAAGCCCAAGGTGGCACTTTGTTCTTGGACGAAATTGGCGAAATGCCTTTGCACTTGCAATCTAAGTTGCTGCGCGTATTGCAAGAGCGCTTGCTCACGCGCTTGGGTTCTGAGCGCCAAGTGGCCATTGATGTGCGCATCATTGCCGCCACCAACAAAGATTTGCGTGTAGCCATCTCAGAGCGCGAGTTCCGTGAAGATTTGTATTTCCGCATTAGCACATTCAAATTGCGTGTACCGCCACTGCGCGAACGCAAAGGCGATATCTTGCCTTTGGTGGCCAGCTTGTTAATGCGTCATGCACCCAACGCACAAGAATTTACCTTGAGCGATGAAGCTCAAGCGCAGCTCTTGTCTTACCCATGGCCAGGCAATGTGCGTGAATTAGAAAACGTGGTGCAACGCGCTGTGGTTTTGTGCGCTGACCAGCACATTGATACGCAACACCTGATGTTTGACGACACCGCCGATTTGCAAATGAGCATGTCGTCTGACTTGCCAGAAGTACCTGTCTCTGCGTTTGCCATGCCCACTGAGGCCCTGCGCTACCCAGACACCAGCCATGCCGAAGACAGCGCGGTCATTGCGTCTAACTTGCAAGAAGCTGTGAAAACCAGCGAGCACCAAATGATTTTGGCAGCCATCCAAACCACCGAAAGCCGGATGGAAGCTGCCGCCAAGTTGGGCATCAGCCCACGCACGCTGCGTTACAAACTCGCCAAGCTCAAAGCTGAGAACGGCACCATGGCCTGGGCCGCTTAAGGGGAACACATGATGGAAAAAATTAACTCCCAAGGCAACATTCAATCGATGTTGCAAACCCTTCGCTCTTATCAAAGTCAAGCTGCTGGCGGCATGGACGATGAAGGCAATAAAGTTGGCAACCTCAACGGCCTGAGTGGCTCCAAAAGCACAGAAGGTCCTTCTGGCTTTAGTGATTTGGTTCGCCAAACAGTCAACAAGGTGAACGAAAACCAAATGCATGCCTCCAAGATGGCCTCCTCTTATGAGCGCGGCGAAGGCGTACCGCTCACCGATGTGGTACTGAGCATGCAAAAGTCATCTTTGAGCTTTGAGGCCACTTTGCAAGTGCGCAACAAGGTGCTCAAGGCCTACGAAGACATTTTGAATATGCCTGTTTAAGGCTCATTTCGAGTAGCTAATTTAAAAGATACGACTGAGAGATTTCAAACATGGCCACTACAACAGCTTCATTCACCCCGGCCTTGGCCACGGGTGGCTCGAACAGCACTGCACTTGCCACCACCGGCGGCGCAGGTTCTAATGCGGGCGGTGCGTTGGCAACCTTCACGCCCGGCATGGATGTGCAACAAGCCAACGGCAACAATTATGGCGGCGCAGGCGGCGGCCCCTTGGCCTCTGTGCAGCAAATGCTGCAACAGCCCAGCGTGAAAAAAGCCATGCCCCTCATCTTGATGGCCTTGGCTATTTTGTTGTTTGCACTCTTGTATGTCTTGATCAACATGCCCAGCTATCGCCCCCTCATGTTGAACATGAGCGAAGCCGACGATCAGCAAACGGCCATAGAAGCTTTGCGGGCTAGCGAATTCAAGCCTGTGCTCGATCCCTCTACCGGTCAAATCACGGTGCCTTCCAACAAGTACCACGAAGCACGTATTTTCTTGGCCTCGAAAGGCTTGCCCAAAACAGGCAACATGGGCATTGACTCTCTCAAAGACCAATCGGCCATGACCACCAGCCAGTTCATGGAACAAGTGCGCTACACAGCAGCCATGGAGCAAGAGTTGGCACGCACCATCATGCAAATTGACTCCATTCAACAAGCGCGTGTGCACTTGGCCATGCCCAAGCAATCGGTGTTTGTGCGTGACCGCACACCGCCCAAAGCCTCGGTCATCATCACGCCTCATTCCGGCCGCTCTGTGTCACAAAACCAAGTGCAAGCTTTGGTTCATTTGGTGGCCTCCAGCGTACCTCTCATGACACCCGAGAATGTGGCCGTGGTAGACAACCAAGGCAAACTCATTACCGATTCGAGCAATGCTGCGGCCTTGGGTTTGACCTCGGCACAAAGCAATCACAAGCAAAAAATGGAAGATGTGTATCGCCAACGCGTGATGCAAATCTTATCCCCCATTGTGGGCGACAACAACGTGCGCTCACAGGTCAACATGGCGCTTGACTTTACGCAAACCGAAGTAACGACCGAAGATTTTGACACCCGCGATAAAGGACCCAAAACCCGTTCGGAAGCGCTGAGCGAAGACAAAAGCGGTGCCGCAGAAGCCGAAGGCATTCCTGGCACATTGTCCAATACACCACCGCCAGCACCTTCTGCAACCACAAACTCTTCAGCTTCAACGCCTGCAGGATCTGGTGGCACCACCAACAGCACAACCGCACGCAGTACGCGCAACTACGAGTTGGACAGGTCAGTTCGCCACGTAAAGAACGCAACAGGCACCGTCGACCGTTTGAGTGTGGCTGTCTTGATCAATGAACGTGCACCTACCACCACCAAGAACGAAAAAGGCGAAGTCACCGATTCAAAGCCGAACCCCTATACCGATGAAGAATTAACCCGTATGCAAGATTTGGTGCGCGGCGTAGTGGGCTACGATGAAAAACGCGGTGACGTGGTCACGGTGGTTCAGGCCAAGTTTGAACCAGGAACTGTTTACGACTTGAGCATTCCTTGGTACAAAGATGAATCTATGCAAACCTACATCAAGAGTGGTTTGTTGGGTGTGATGTTCCTGGCATTTATCATGATGGTCATTCGCCCTGCGGTCTTGCGTATGTTGGGCTTGCTCAAAACGCCAGCCGAGTTGGAAGCTGAAGCTGCAGCCGCATTGTTGGCAGCCGAGAAGGTTGCACTGGGCGATGGCGAGTTGTCACCAGAAGACATGAATGCCATCCAGTTGGGCGAAGGCGAAACCTTGGAAGAAATCAAGGCCAAACTCAAGCCTAAGAAATCGAGCATCTCTATGGAGATGTTGGACACGGCCAATACTTACGACGACAAGGTTGCGCTGGTGCGTATGATTGTGGCGGAAGACACCTCGCGTGTGGCCAGTGTGCTAAAGAAGATGATCAAGTTAGCCTAAGGATTGACCATGGCCGAAAAAGAAATAAGCAAAAACCCAGCGGATATCGAAGCTGCAGAAAAACTGCGCGTAGAGATGTCCAACATCAGTGGCGCACAACGAGCAGCCGTGTTGATGTTATTGCTAGGTGAACAACAAGCGTCAGAAATTATCAAGTTTTTGAACCCTACAGAAGTGCAAGCTTTGGGCGGCGCCATGGTGGCGGTTTCTGATGTCTCGCAAGAAGCCGTGAACGAAATCTTGGACGACTTTGTGTCCACCATCAAAAAGCAATCGAGCTTGGGTTTGGGCACCACCGACTATGTGGAAAAAGTGTTCAAGCGTGCTTTGGGCGACGACAAGGCAGCCTCTGTGTTGGGCCGCATTTTGCCAGGCCAAAGCACCAAAGGCCTCGAAATTTTGCAGTGGATGGATGCTCGCGCTATTGCCGACATGATCAAAACCGAGCACCCGCAGGTGACGGCCATTATCTTGTCTGTGCTAGACCACCAAGTGGCTGCCGACGTGCTGAACTTCTTGCCCGACGAAACTCGCCCAGAAATTATTCAGCGTGTGGCCAGCTTAGAAACTGTGCAGCCCTCGGCCATGCAAGAGCTTGAGTCTATTATGAAGCTGCAGTTCACCAACAACACCAGCTCGAAGTCTTCCAGCTTTGGCGGTATCAAGGCAGCTGCGCAAATCATGAACTCCACGAAGACCGCTTTGGAAGCGTCCATCATGAAGGGCTTGGAGAGCATCGATGCCGACTTGATGATGCGCATTCAAGACAATATGTTTACTTTCGAAAACCTCAGCGCCGTGGACAACAAAGGCATTCAGGTGCTCATGCGTGCGGTGGACAACAACCAGCTGATGATTGCCATGAAAGGCGCCAGCGAAGACGTCAAAGCACGTTTCTTCGACAACATGTCCGAGCGTGCGCGCGGTATGTTCAAAGACGAGATGGACGCCAAAGGCCTCATGCGCTTGTCGGATGTGGAAGAAGCGCAGAAACAAATCATGCGCTCTGCCCGCAAGTTGTCTGACTCTGGTGAGTTGGTCTTAGGCGGAGGCGATTTTGTATAACGCTTCATCTGGCCCAACAGCCAAATTGGGTTTGCCAAAGGGTGCGCCTGTGTGGCAACCCCTCAAGCCCCTCAAACCCGTTGAGTTGCAAAACGCAGGGTTTGTGCAAGAAAAGTATTTGCAGGGCAAATCTGCGCATTTCTCCTTGTGGACAGTTGAAGAACAACTGGCCGCTGGCAAAATTGCGCAAGAAGCCGAGGATCTCACCATCACAGACGTGGTGGACAAAAACCACGACGATGCCAACCCCTCCGCAGAAGCGGTACTTTCTGGCATGGATGCCGAAACCTTAGAGCATATTAAAAAAGAAGCCTACGAGCGCGGCGTGCTCGAAGGTAAAAAACTGCAGCAAGAAGCTGCCGTGCAAGAAGCTGAACAAGCCCAGGCTGACAGCTTGGCGGCCTTGGCCGACAAAGCAAACCAACTCTTGGTCAACATTGAGCAAGGTGTTGCAGCCTTGCAGGAGAACCCTGCCGCTTGGAACGAGCCTCTGAAGCGTTTGGCTATGCATTTGGCAGAGCAACTCACCCTCACTGAGTTGAGCATTTCTGCCAATGCCATTCAAACCATGATTGACCGCTGCATTGAAACCTTGGATGTTCAATCTGCCGCCAGTGTGGTGGTTGAACTCAACCCCAACGACATGGCTTTGCTGCAAAACCACAAGGCCGTCCCTGGCGAAAAAACACATCAGTGGCGCTTGGTGGCAGACGCTCATTTGCTACCAGGCAGTGTGCGCGTGCGCGCAGACGATGCCGTTGTGAGCGATCTCATTGAGCATCGCCTAGAAACTTTGGCGCATGCCTTGTTGGAAAATCCTAAGCCATGGCAATCGCAAACAGCCTTCCAACCCGAGCGCTTGGCCGCTCGCAGAGGCAAAGCAGAAACCGTAGAAGATGCACTGCCACGTGATGCCGGCTCTAGGTTTGAAACAGCAGAGCCTTTAGATTTATCGTCGCTAGATTTACCCGACTTGGACTTGGCCTTGCCCGAAGCAAGCCCCAAGGCAGATGAAAACAACGCAGGGCCAGCGCATGACTAATTTTGCAGCTGAAGTTGCCCGCAGCATGTCCCTAGCGCGGGCCTCAAGTCCTGAGCGCTGTGGCACCTTGGTGCGCTTGGTGGGCCTGCGCATGGAAGCGCGCGGCATCATGGCGCCGGTAGGCTCTAGTTGCGAAGTGATTGGTCAAGATGGCCACCGCATTGAAGCCGAAGTGGTGGGCTTCAACGACAAAACTTTGTACCTCATGCCACTCACTGAGCCTGTGGGCATTGGCCCTGGTGCGTCGGTACGCATGGCCTATGACTTGGGCACTGCTTGCTTAGGCCCCGAACTTTTAGGCCGCGTGATCGATGGCCGCGGCGAGCCCTTGGATGGCAAACCCAAACCTGCATGCAAAGCGCGTCTGAGCTTGCTGGGCTTGCCCATCAACCCCATGGAGCGTGGCCCCATCGACAGCGTGCTAGATGTAGGCGTGAAAGCCATCAACGGTTTATTGACATTGGGTCGCGGCCAGCGCGTCGGCTTGGTAGCCGGCTCTGGCGTAGGCAAGAGTGTGCTGCTGGGCATGATGACCCGATTTACCAAAGCCGATGTAGTGGTCATTGGTTTGGTGGGCGAACGAGGCCGCGAGGTGCAGGCCTTCATTCAAGAATCTTTAGGTGAAGAAGGTTTGGCCAAGTCGGTTGTGGTGGCAGCACCTGCCAACGTATCGCCCGTGCTTCGCTTGAAGGCGGCGCACATGACCCATGTGATTGCAGAATATTTTCGGGATCAAGGCTTGAATGTGTTGATGTTGGTCGACAGCCTTACGCGCGTGGCCCATGCCCAACGCGAAATTGGCTTGGCCATTGGCGAGCCGCCCACCGCCAAAGGCTACCCGCCATCGGTGTTTGCCTTGCTACCCAATTTGATTGAGCGAGCAGGTGTAGGTCGGCATGGTCATGGCTCCATTACCGCCATTTACACCGTGTTGGCCGAGGGCGATGACGCCAACGATCCCATTGTGGACATTGCCCGCGCTTCCTTGGACGGTCAAGTGATGCTGTCGCGCAAATTGGCCGATGCGGCGCACTACCCTGCCATCGATTTGAATGGCTCTATTTCCAGGGTGATGCAAAGTTTGCTGTCGCCCGAAGATTTGAAAATGGCCAATAAGTTCAGACGCCTATGGTCTTTGTACCAACAAAACATGGACCTGATTCAAGTGGGCGCTTACGAAGCTGGCAGCAATCCCACATTGGACGAAGCCATTCGATTGCGTGAATCGATGGAGCAGTACTTGCGCCAAGACATGCACGAAGGCAAAGACGAAGCCAGTACCCGTGAAGACATTCGCAACATGATGGCGGTGCTGGCATGAACGACACTGTGGTGGCTCGCCCCTGCTGGACCATCTTGGCGCAAAAGGCCGAAGATAAAATTGCGCTCATTCAAAATGAAATGATGCTGGCGCGCCAACGCCTTCAAAGTCTTCAAACCAGTGAACAGCGCATTCAAAAAATGTACGATGAATACCGCGATGGCCTTACCCAGTCTGATACCCAAAGTATGGGCATGCGGGAAGCCATGAACCAGCGTCAGTTCATGTCACAACTTTTAAGCCTGATGCAGCGCGTTAAAACCGACATTCTTTATACCGAAAACGCCATCATTGGCATCAAAGAACAATTGATTGTGCAAGAGCGCGAGCGCATCAAAATGCAAACATTGGCCGATCAAAACGCCATGGCTGTTCAACGTGAAGAGAATAAAAAAGACCAACGCCGCATGGACGCTTTGGGAGTGATGCAGTTCAACCTCAAGCCACAAGCATGAACCTCACGGGCGGCTTGGCTTGGCACTGGCTGGCATGGCGCTCTCACGCACGTTGGGCACCCACTTCACAAGCCATTGAGCAATGGCTTTTGTCTAATGCTCAAACCTCTGCATCTCGCAACCTAGAAAGCCGCCCTAGCCTGCTGCTCATTGGTGCCAGTGCGGGCTGGATGATGTCTGGTCCATGGCTTCAGAAATTTGCCAGAGTAGACACTTTTGACATCGATCCCAGAGCAGCCCTGTTGTTCAAATGGCGCCATGGCAAAGCACTTCAGGCCACACGCACAGAACTTCATTGCCACACGCGCGATGGCTTGCAAGACTTGCACGCTTTGCTGTCGGCACACCCCAAGGCCTGTGTATTTTTTGACAATGTCTTGGGCCAATTGCGCTTTCAAAACTTGGCCACCGATTGGCAGCAAGTAGAGCGCCAACTTAAACAACTCAAGGTGCAACTCAAAGGCAGAGAATGGGGCAGCTTGCATGATCGAATGTCTGGGCCATGCACTCGGCCCATTGCACTAGAAAGTGATTTGCCGGTTCGGCATCCCGATTGGCACGACCAGCATTGGCTCACGCAATTGGATGCGCAAAGCCCCTGGCTGGATCACTTAACGCAAGACGTTTTTCCAACAGGCGTGTCAGTGAAAGATTTTGCTTGGAATTTTTCGGCCCAGTACAGGCACTGGCTTCAGGCCGGATGGGTACGGCCATGACTGCATTGAAGCGCTTATTTGCCGCAAATGAATTTATAGAGCGCCACCAAGGGCGTATCGGGGGGAATGGTTTGCCACTCGCGCATCACACCCTGCGAGTCGACAATTTCACCCGTGAGCATGGGGCCGCTGTGCATGGAAAACTGCAAGATATGAACCATTTCTTTGCGGCAATCCATTTCCATGTGCGTGCGAGTGGATACAAAAAATGCACCTCTTTGCGCTTTTTGAGGTGTTCTGTAATCGAGCAAGCTCCAAAACGATCGAATGGGGCCGTTGCGTTTGATGGTGCCGTCATCGACATAAATAATGCCCGAATCGGTTGTGGTTATTTTTTTCCACTCAGCCTGGGCAGAAAGCGGTGCCAACAGAACAAGCAAACTGGCCACAAGCGCCAAGCCAACATTCAAAATAGCGCCCCAAGCATGTGGGAGGGCCGAATTTTTAAGAAGATTGGGTTTGGTATTCATGCTCCCTACTATAAAGTAGCGCACTGATCTTGAAAAGAGCCATGCCATGAACTTCCCCTCCTTGACTAAAGCACCTGTGCGTTTGAAAAACTTTTGCCTGCTTTTGGTATGTCTTGCTTCTTCACTCACCATGTTGGCATGTGGAGGGGGTGGAGGGGGTTCAACTGGCGGAAGTGATGTTCCATCAAACAATCCCCCCCAACCACCCGTTCTTTCCACTCTAAGTCCTGGTGCTTATGTCTGGTATGAAAAAGACAACAAAACAGATGGCAAGGATTGGGTCGGTATCGTGCTTCCGACATCAGGCAGCGGAAATTCCTTTTTTGGACTTCATTTTTATTATGCCAACGCCCAACCACCTAGATTTGACCCTGACCTTTACAGCGGAATAGGGAAAATTTCAGGACAAAATACTGCTGACCTTAGCTCAGTTGCCTTGTTCGAAGACTTTACCAAGCAAAACCCAACAATTGGAACAGGCACTTTTTCAAGCCTATCGAATGGATCTATGAAAATTGACTTTAGTTTTCAAGATCCAATCAACAAAGATAGCAAACGAATTGCCATACCCAATGCCATTGCGCCAGAGGGCTTCAGTTCAAATTCAACGGCCTCACTAAGCTCAATAGTCGGGAAGTGGACTGGTCGTTGGTCATACGGTGGCGTAAGTCTTGCAGATTTTCAAATCACCATTTCGCCTGATGGCAGCTTTACCAGTTCTGGCCCATTTCAAACTGAGTGCGTTTTGACTGACGCAAAATTGACTCCAACCGACAACAGTCTATTTACACTGGCATTGACCATTCCACCGAGAACACTCTGCACTTCATTTGGAGGCAGAACACTCAATGGTGCCGCCTTTGTGCATAAAAGCCCAGTTGCAGGCAAAACACTACGCCTCTATCTAGTAGGCATTACTTCCGACGGCCGAGGTATCAGTTTCAAAGCCGATCGATAAATTCAAGTTTTCAAGCTTACTGACGAATCTGTCTAAGCACGGAAATTACATTCTGGAATAGACCATGATTAAACTTATCGCCATCATATTGCTCGCCATCTCTACAGCTGGTGCGGGCTACTTTGGCTGGACACAAAAGAAGTCGAGCGCAGCGGCAACCGAGCAAGTGGCTGAACTCACTCAAAAAGTAGAAGAGGCAGATAAAAAAGTCGAAGCCACTGAACAAGAGTTGGCCGCAAGCAAAGAATTGCTCCCGCCTTTAATGACCAAAGCCCAAGAACTTGAAGCTGTGAAAGCGGCTTTTTCGTATGGCATGGTGTTGAAAGACCTTGAGGCTGCGTATCTCAAAGAGAAAAAAGCACTTTCTACCGAGCGTCAACTGGGCTTGGCAGGCGTTCGCCTCTTAACCAATGGCACCAAAGACCCCGCCACTGTAGAAGCCTTTCAAAAAGCTTTGGAAATGACCGACTGGAAAGGCCAGCAAAAAGTCATTTGTGCCGCTCAAAATGCATTAGCAGCAGCTGGCGAAAAAGTGAAGGTCATGTCGGAATGTCAGCCTGAGGCTGCAGCTGGTAAAGGTGAGAGTAAGGCGGGCTCCAAAGCAGCACCAGCTGACAAAGCAGAAAGTAAAGACGCTAAAAGCTCTGACGAAAAAAAAAATGATAAAAAATTAGACAAGAAGGGTGCCCACGGACCTGCCGATGCACACGCTGTGCATTGGGAATACGAAGGTGCCATGGGCCCAGAGAATTGGGGCAAAGAATTTCCAACTTGCGGCAGAGGCAAGTCGCAAGCACCTTTGAACGTCAAAGGTCCGTTTGAAAAGGTTCGCTACAGCCTCGCACCAGATTACAAACAAGGCCAGCTCAAAATTGTGAACAACGGTCACACCATTCAAGTGAACGTACCCAATGGTTCCAAAATTCGAATTGATGGCAGACCTTACGACTTGGTGCAGTTTCACTTTCACCGTCCTAGCGAAGAACACATTGACGGCAAACCATCGGCCATGGTGGTTCACTTGGTGCACAAAAACATGGAAGGCGAACTGGCCGTACTCGCTGTGATGCTTCGCGAAGGCAACGAAAATTCAGTCATTAAAACTTTATGGACGCACGCACCCAAAAATGAGGGTCCCGAAGTTGTGCCCGACGGTGTGATGTTCAACCCTGCGAACTTGCTGCCTAAAGAGCTAGATTTCTTCCACTACGACGGCTCACTCACCACGCCGCCTTGCACAGAAGAAGTAAAGTTCTTCATTTTAAAAACGCAAGTGAGTATCAGCAAAGACCAAGTAACAGACTTCCCATTCAAGATGAATGCGCGTCCTATTCAGCCTGCCAATGGTCGGCCTATTTATTCAAATTAACGGGCCTCAGAGGTCTTGATTGGTGTTGCTTGGGTAGTGAACCCATTCGGCTGTGACGGGGCTTGGTGCAATGGCACTGGGAAACCTGACCCAGCCTTCGACCTTTTTAGACATGGCGAACATCGTGGCGGGAAACCTCACCCAGCTTTCAGTTTTAGGATTGATTTTGGGTGTGGCGGTTTTGGTGCCTGCCAACATGCCTTTGACCGGCATCTTTGTACCAGCTGAACTTGCATCAGCCAAGTTGGGCGCTTGTGAAGCAGCAATTTGAGCAAACTTGTCGCCCAACTGCGCTTCCACCATATTGAATACTTGATTTTGGTTGGGCACCTTCAAGGCCGTACTTAGGATGGTCACACTGTTGATGTCCTTGCTGAAATGCAAGGGGTTGAGCGCTTTAAAGGCTTCTGCCAAAACCTCTGGTTTAAGGTCATGGTTGGGCATGGTTTTGGCAATGATTCGCTCCAGCGATTCGCCCACCATGGGGGTATATTTGAAACTTGACTTGAGACCCTCCCAGTTCACCAAGCTGCTTGCTTGACTGATAGGGGCTGCTGCTAAACCAAAGGCCAGCACAGCAGCTGCAAAAATGGGGCGGTAGGCATGTGTCAAGGTTTCGACTCCTAAAGGGAGAAATCAAGGGTTTTGACACTCCCTCCTGCAAGACACATGCCATCGAAAAATTGACAGGGCTAGACCTTGGGCGATACCACTCGCTTCAAGCGCCACAACAAAAACAAAGCAATGCACAAATTCAAAGCATTCCACAGCACCCCATTCACAAAGGCCGCATGATAAGACCCCGTTAAGTCAAACACCTTGCCCGACATCCAGCCCCCTAGCGCCATGCCAATCATGGTGGCCATGATGACGGCGCCCACCAAAACACCCACCCGCTTGGCCGGAAAATATTCGCGAACAATGATGGCGTAAGACGGCACGATACCGCCCTGAAACAAGCCAAACAAAGCCGAGATCACATACAAAGACACCATGCCATCAAACGGCAAAAACAAAAGCAAGGCCACGCCCTGAAGGACCGATCCGAGCACCAAGGTTCTAAGGCCCCCAATGCGGTCACAAATGGCCCCCGAAATAAGCCGGCTCACAATGCCACACGCCAACATGAGTGACAACATTTCAGAACCGCGCGCCGCCCCAAAACCCAGATCGGAGCAGTAGGCCACGATGTGCACTTGCGGCATGGCCATGGCCACACAACAGGCTACGCCCGCCACACAAAGCAAAGCATGCGCGGCATTGACGGGCAAACCAAATGGCCTTTCTGAAGCCAGTGACTGCACACTGCCCGGCGCTGCCATCACCATCATGGGCGGACGCTGCCGCATCAAGAAAGACAAGCCCAGCATGCCGAAGCCACACACAATGCCAATCCAAATATAGGTTTCGCGCCAGCCCAAAAGTTCGACACCTTGCTGAGCAAGTGCAGGCCAAATGCTCCCCGCCAAATAATTGCCGCTGGCACAAACGGCCACGGCAATACCGCGGCGCTTGTCCCACCAAAGTGAGGTGTCAGCCAGCAGGGGCGCAAATGTGGATGAACTGCCCAAGAGCCCCATGAGCAGGCCATGTGCTAAAGCAAACCACCAAATGCTGGACGCCATGCCCGCCAAAATAAAACCGCTGCCCACACCCACAGCGCCAATCCAAAGGGCAACATGCACACCCCATTTGTCGGCCAACTTGCCCATGGCCAGACCACCGGCCCCAAAGCCCAACATCATGAGGGTGTAAGGCAAGGAAGCATCGGCCCTGGAAATGCCAAATTCTTTTTGCACTTCAGGCAGCACCACCGACACCACATACATGCTGCTGCCGCCCAGCGTCATGAGAAGAAGCGTAATGAAGAGACGACGGGCGGCGTAGGCCGAGTCGATGAGGGAGGCGTCGGCTTGGAGGGATGATGCGGTATTCACCAACCCACCTTATCACCCCCACGGGGTATCCCTCCTCCCTGATTTCCCCTAAAAGCAGGCATTTTCCTGATGCTATAATCCCGCTTCTCCAAGGCCCGGTAGCTCAGTTGGTAGAGCAGCGGATTGAAAATCCGCGTGTCACTGGTTCGATTCCAGTCCAGGCCACCATTTAGAACCGTCGTATTACTTTGTAGTACGGCGGTTTTTCTTTTGGGGCAGCGTGTTTCACTTGTAAACGCCTACGCTGTACAGACTTTCCCCCTACGTTGCTGTGACTTTGTTGTATGACATACAGCACAAATACAGGGGAAGTGACACGGGATACGAAACTCCGTGTGTCAGTCGCCACGCTTGCCGCAGCACAACCCAGCACCGCTACCGACTTGCTGACGGCACTTGGCACCGTGTATCAACACGTAAAGCAAGCGTAGAACAAGCAGTTGCTGTCGCTTGCGACTTGTACGACGAAGCACGGTACAGACAACGCTTGGGTTTAGCACACCGAGCACACACGTTCGCACAAATAGCAGCGATTACAACAGCAGAACTGCGACGCAAGATTGACGCAACAACAGGCAAAACATCGTTTCACGATTACTTGTCTTGTATTGAACGTTACTTTCTTCCGTACTTTGCGGACAAACGCATTGAACAACTGACACACAGTGACATCGCGGAGTTTGAGGTGTGGCGTGATAAACAAATGCGACGTAAACCTAAAGCGTCAACATTACTGAACTTCGCAAGTGCGTGGAACAGGATTGTTGATACAGCAGTAACGCAGGGATACATCAGCGAACGTGTTCCAGTTCCCAAACTTACAACACGCGGAGAGAAAGGTAAAACACGTCCTGCGTTTTCAGAACAAGAAGTACAACAGTTACTTGAGTTTATGAATGTATGGCAAACGCAGGGACGAATGGCTGTAGAACGTGACATTCGTCCTTTGTTGCGTGACTACATTGAAATACTTATGTACACAGGAATGCGTCACGGAACTGAGGCGATGGGTATCTGCTGGAACAACATAGAGTGGCACACACACAAAGATGTACGTTACATACGTATTTGGGTTGACGGAAAAACAGGTGGACGTTGGTTGATTGCGAAACACGCAGCAGTTGATGTACTGCGACGCTTACATCAGCGACAGCAAGACATACAACACCTGTCTTTTGATGAGTTGTTGTCGCAACGTGTTACGCATAAGTTGTTTCGTTTCAGCAACGGCTACGAACCGCACAGTTTTGTAGGTACGTTTAGACGTTTGATGCGTGACAGTGGATTAGCGTTGACAGCGGATGGACAGAACAGAACGCTGTATTCCTTCCGTCACACTTACGCAACATTAGAACTTATTCGTAACAGTACAGACATACACACCTTAAGCAAACAGATGGGAAACTCTGCGGCAATGATTGAACGTCACTACAGCAAGTTGACGGCAACAACGGCAGCGGAAAGACTCGCTTAAAAAATAGTTGATTATTATTTTGAGATAGTTATGATTACACGAAGAATATTCAACACAATGGAGTCACGCAATGCTTAAAAACATTAAGACTGTCCTTACTGCTTGTACAGTAACGTTCCTAACAGCCTGTGGCGGTGGAGGCGGAGACAGTGGGGGAAGTGTAAGTAATCCGCCTCAATCAACAGATAAAATCAGTGGGGTTACTCTGAACCCTGCTTCAGCAATTCAATCAGCATACACGGCTGTTGGAAATACTTCTGATTCAACTTACAAGTATCAGTTTAGTCAATCAAATCCAGAAACAATTGGCGGTAACACATATCAAGTTCAAACCATCATCAGAGTTGCTGCGGATGGAAATACTTCAACTGTGAAAAGATATTACACGTTGAATCCGTTTAAGATTTACACACCACCCTACACTTATTCAGAAGCACCTGTAAATGGAATAATTTTACAGAATACAACTGTGACACTGTCTCTCGGTGTTCTCCCAACTTCAGCAAAGGTTGGCGACTTTGGACAATATGAAACATCAAGTTCTGCTGTGTGCGACACACTCGGTGCGAAAACTTGTGTAACGGTTGCTGGTAGTTCAAGTTGGACGCTTGATAAGGTATCAGATACTCTCGCACAACTTTGTTATGGTGCTTTAAACAATCCTAGAGCGACTCCTAGAACTTGCGTTAATTTAAACGCTAACAGCCAAATTGAATAATCCTACTTGAATGGTAATAAGTAGTTTCAACTGATTTTTTACAAAGGAGAAACCGAAATGGCAACTGAACAACTTGACGCACGTACATTGTTAGCACAGATGGAAGCAGAACGTACTGCCGCACAAGAAAAAGCAAAGAAAGCAGAAGCAGATTACGAAGCAAAAAGCAAAGAGTTACTTGCGAAGTTGCGTGATGACGATCTTGCTGATGTTGTTGCTAAATGTAAACTTCACGGTTTTACAGCAACGGATTTACGTGGTGCGTTGAAAACAAAAAGCACAAGAAAAGCAACTCCCCGCAAAAGCACCGCACGTAAAAGCACAGGACGCGGCAAGTCTAAAAAAACAACCTAATCAACACAGTGCGTTGGTGTCTCAGTACACCACGCAGTTGTTGATGCCAGAAGTTGATGCGTGTATTGATTTAATTCAGCACACTAACTACAGCATTCCAACGCTACAGTACGGTGAGCGTGTACTGATACAGCGTGAAGACAGTGGCTATCGCGGCGTTGGTGCTGACGCTTACGTGTTTACGGAAAAAGACTACGTTGACGGATACGAACCGGAAACCTACACGCTACCAGACGCAGATTTCAACGCAACGTTAAGCAATGAGCAAGTACAGCGTCTAAACAAAATAAACGAACTGCTGCGTCGCTTTGTAAACGGACTCAGTGTCAGTGACAAACAAATCAAGAGTGTGCTGGACGCAGAGCAGTACAGCGAATACAGCAACGCACTCACAAGCCAACAGCACTTGAGCGAAATCACCTACGGTGACGGCGAGCCTAGTACGTTGCGTCCGTACAAGACTTGGGTAAAGCAGGGTGACTTTGAGTACAACAAGTACGATCGTATGAGTTCGTCACGCAGCAGTGGACGTGCCAAATACAAGTCAGAAACAATTGACCGTGTGTACAACAAGTCTGACGGCTTCTACGAACGTGCGTTGGAATGTTTAGAAGAACTCTGGGGTATTTCAACAGGTTACGAGCAGCATCAACTACAGAAGTGGATGGACAGAGACATTGACTTTGATGCTGGTATGGAAAGAAAAATCGGCATTGGACCTGTGCTCATTCCACGTGTTCGCGGCAGTCGTAGTAGCAACGCACTTGACAGCGGTTTACCGAAATTGAGCAAACGTCTAAAACGAAAAGAGTGTCAGTTGTTGGCGTTGCGTGACGCTGCTTGGAAGTTGGCGTTCAAACCAGATGATGAAGCGGAAGTTAGTCCGGAAGATACGTTGAAGTTGCGAGAACGGATTGCGAAAATGCGTATTCAACGTAACATTAACACTGAACGTGATTAAACCAACTCAACAGCACTACGTTTTACATCATCGTTTACAAAAACATATTTTTGCGTTGTAGTTATGGATTTGTGTCCCGCAAGTGCGGCAAGTACAAATACAGAAACACCTTTGCCAGCAAGTGAAGTTAGAAACGTCTTGCGTCCACTGTGCGAACTGGCACCTTTAACTCCTGCGTTTTTATACATCCAGTAAAAGTACTGCGTCAACGTGTTGGCAGTGAACGCACATCTTGGACCGCGATGTGTAGTGAACAGTGGCTGTTCTGACTCAAACCATTTGCGTGATTGGATGTATTCAGCAAGTTCTATACGCACAGCATTGTTTAGGAACACGGTGCGAGCGTGTCCGTGTTTTACTCGTTCAGCAGCAAGCAGAACTTCGCTGCGTATTGTTCCGTCAGCATCAAGTACATCACTCAACTTCAAATCAGCAACTTCGCTGACACGCAGTCCTGCGTTCGTGGTTAGCAGAAACATAACGCGATTTCGCATTGCGTTTGCGTTTTGACTGATAAAAGCAAGTGCTCGTTCAATCTCTGCGTGTGTAAGTGATTTTGCTGCTGCCATTTGTACTCTCCTAATAATGTTGTTGTTTTAAGTATGTGATCTTTGGTGTTGGTTGGACAAGTAAGTCCCGATGTTTTGGCGGGTTGATGTGAAAACGTTTAAGAACAACAGGTTGCGTTGCCGTCAACACAGTTCATACATTCTCTTATCTCGTATATTTACTGCGTTTGATGCGTTGTTTGTGGCATTTAGAACACAGCAGCACATAGATTGCTTAAAACACCCTACAACGCACGTTTAACCATCGTCAGCATCGTAGCGGGCAAGACATTCAAAACGAACGCTTGTGCGTTTGATTTGATGTACTGCTGTGCGTTGCTGTACAAAATTCATCTGTAGCAACGCAAAATCTGTGCTGTAGTTTTCAACACATCTGTAGATCTCAATACCAGGTGATTTGCTCTAACCCCAGTTATGTACAGCAAGTGGTAAAACGAATGTATTACCTGTTTTCTGTGTTGTTATGAGCGAACTTGAAGTTCGCTTGTGTATCGCTTTCGCTCACACAACTTGCTTCGCACATATTTGATTTATTGAAAGCCGAACACAACGCAGTTGTGTGAGGGGATGTTTGGTTGATTTAGATTAGATTGGACGCACGACGGCTATAGCACGAACATAAATGTTTAATGCTATTCGCCGCCGTGTCGTGTAGTTTGATTTGAGTTGAGTCGTTACTACACGCCTGTAACAGAGTTTTTGTGGAGACCGATGTATTGAAACTCCCAGCCGTTGTTACACGTACTGCTCTGCGGCTTCGCCTATTGTTCACACGCTGTTACAGCAACGTGTGTAGGACAGGGACATTAGCCGTCATATTTCGCCCTGTATTTGTTCCCTTTGTTAGCAAGTGGATTATCTTGCGTTGTTTCTGTGTGTACTTTTATGCTGCTTGACGTTTACGTCTGTTATCTTTGTATTCACCACGCTTAACACGTGCGGCAAGGTTAAGAACACGATAGCAATCCCCGTCCGTAATCCTGTCACGTTTATTTTTATCTGAATAGCAACGTCTGAAGTTTTTAAGAATCCGTTTTGTTGGTTTATCCAGTGTCGCAGAATACATATCGAGCAACTGCGTTGCCGCTTGCTGTGCTTGAAGTGTTTTTGGTTTGGTTTTGGTAAAAGATTTGATGTTGATTCCGTTGGTGCGTAACCAGTCATCTGTTTTCTTTGTATCTTTTAAGTTCTTGTAGTAGTTCATACATTTATTTAGTAGCGAGATAAGAAAAGACGACTAAAACTGAGCGTTTATTTGGTGGTTTTCGCGTGTTTTGGACAAAATAGTTTTTTCAGCAGATTTCGGTTGTCCAGATACTGGTGATGAAACTAAAGTTAGTTCATTGCTACACAGAAAGGACATCAGCAATGAACGCTTTGAATACATTGAAACTGGTCGCAGCACAGAAACCTACATCGCTGCCGCAAGTTGAACAACGACGCAACAAGTTGGTTAAACGAATTTGGGAACAGATTGAACTTGCTAAAGCAGAACAATCTGGAACAACGTTTTCACCTGTTAAGTTCCGCAGTTACGCAGATAAAGAAACAGGTGTACGCAAGCAAGTAGAAACAAACAAGCGTGTTAAAGCGTGGTGGTTTACATCTGAAAACGGAAAGTTAGCGTTATGTGTGCGTTTCGGTCCTAAAGTTTTAGAACTTGCGAAGGGTAAGTTTGCTGTTGAAGTTTCTAACAGCAGCGAAATCGTCAACGTACTTGAGATTGTCAAACGTGCTGTACTAAACGGTGAACTTGACTCTGCGATAGACAACGCTGCGAAAAAACTACGTGACGGATTTGCGAAATGAAACGTTGGCAGTTGTGGGTGCGTGTGTCACTTACGCAAACAGCACACACTATCGTGTTTGCCAGCAACGCATACGAAGCAAAGTTGCTTGGCGAAGCACATTACGGCATAGGAAATGTGCTGAACTACACAGAGATGTGTAACTAATGTGCGTTCCACATACGCATCATTAAATACTTGATGCGTATTGCTGAAATAACACTTAAAACAATCAAATCAAAACCGCCACTGACATTACCGCAGGCACGCATACACGGATTGAAACAAAATGTTGAACGCAGCAAACAGCAACTCAACACAGAACGCGATCTTCAACGCAGACAGCGTGACGCAGAACGCAAACGTAAAACGCAGCAACGTTTATCTTCGTTGTAACGCACATCGCTGCGTTTCTGTACGCTCATTACGTTACTTAAATCTTCAAAAAACCGTCAAAAGCACGGGTATTTGTGGGAAAAACATAGTGTTTTACAAACCGAGTGGCACGGGGAAGGCAGGTATAGTGAAAATACTTTCGCACACGGTTGCTGCTTTTGTGTTGCGTTTCTACGTTGCGTTTGTCGCACACCACTTTGCGTTTACGTTTTTGAACTTTGAATTTGAACGGTTCGCAGTTTGGAGAGGTGCGTTGAAAATCCGCGTGTCACTGGTTCGATTCCAGTCCAGGCCACCAGCCACCAATCAAAATAATGTCTGAGCCTCACTTCACAAGATTGAGGCTTTTTCATCTGTAAATCCTTCAAGCAGCCTCGTCGACCCGTTCAGTCGAATTTGACGTTGTTCTCTCGCACAGTGCTCACAAAGCCGTCGTACTGTAGTTTGAAGTAAGCGCTGAATTCAGCGGGGCTCATGCCGTAGCCTGAAAAGCCCTGACCCAACAACTGCTCACGCACATCAGAACGCGCCAGCGTGTTGCGCAATTCCAAGCTTAATTTTTCGCTAATGTCGGTACTCATTCCTGCTGGGCCAAAGAAACCCGCCCAAGGGGTGATGGTGAGCTTACCGATGCCCAGTTCGGCAGCTGTGGGTACATCGGGTAGCAACGGGCTGCGTTTGGGCAACAGCGTTACGAGCGATTTAACCTTGCCGTCCTTCACAAAAGACGGCGTCAACGTGCCAGTTGAGAACATCATCTGTATCTGCCCACCGACCAGATCGGTCATGGCCTGAGCATCGCCCTTGTAACGCACATTCACCAAGCGAATGTTGCGGGTGCTCAGTAACTGCAACATGGCCAGTTCGGCGGCACTGTTGCTTGAACCTGAGCTAAATTTGTCGGGCTGTGCGGCCACCAGATCGAGAAATTCCTTGAGGTTGTTGACCTTCAGGCTTGCGGGTACGGCCAAGAACATTGAGAACTCGCCTGCGGTACTCAGTGGGGTAAAGACCTTGAACGGGTCGTACGGCGGTGGGTTGCGAAGCACCGGAATGGCCACTGTGCCTGTGTTGGTGCCCATCATCAGCGTATAACCATCAGGCGCCGATTTCATGAGTTCCTGTGAGGCGATGATGCCCTCGGCACCAGGCTTGTTTTCCACCACAACTTGTTGGCCGAGTTGTGCGCTAAGTCCCTTGGCGATGATGCGCGCCATCACATCGGCAGCACCGCCCGGGGTAAAGCCCACAATCATGCGAAGGGGCTTGGCGGGATATGCCTGCGCTCGCAATACTGGGGATGCAAAAGCTGCCGTAGAAGCAGCGAGGGCCTGCACCACCTGACGGCGAGACAGTGCACCTGGGGAATGTTTGGGGGTGTCGTGTGTCATGGTTTTATCTTCCTTGTGGTTGATTGAGGGCGAACCAGCACTGCGCCCTTTTGGAGCGATCCGACATTGCGGCGGTAGATCTGCAGCCAGCCGCGGTCAAACGCGGGAACGGCAGGTTGCCAAGCGGCTCGGCGCGCCGCCATCTCTTGTTCTGAGATTTCCAAATCGCAACGCCGAGTGTCTAGGTCTATGGAAACAGTGTCACCATCGCGCACCAATGCCAAGGGGCCGCCTAAGGCTGCTTCTGGCGACACCTCGGCTACCACCAGTCCCTTGCACACCAGCCCCGAGAGGTGCCCATCTGTCAGCAGTGCCACTTGGTCGCCTAGGCCTGCGCCATCGAGCGCGAACACCACACGCGAGGCCCCGCCACCCATGGCAGGCCCCCCGAAGGCTCCGGCACCTCGCATGATCACTACATGGCCTGGTTGAATGCTTGCATTGCGGATGGCCTCAATGGCCGCATCTGAAGTTTCGAAGCAAATTGCCGGACCGCTGAAGCGTCGTGTCTTGCGCGGGGCAATACCCGCCTTGACGATACCGCTGTCGGGGCACATCGAACCGCGCAGCATCACAATTGCCGGTAGGGTTGCAAATGGTTGAGTGACGGGACGGATCACGTTGGGGTTGAGCACTTGAGCGTGCTCGAGGTTGCGCGCCAATGTTTGCCCGCTGACGGTCATGACCGAGGTATCCAAAATTTCTTGCAGTTGAAGCAGCACAGCACGGCAACCACCGGCGGCCTCGAAAGACTCGATGGTGTCTTCACCCACAGGCCGCACACCAGCGATGACGGGCGTGGTGTCAGCCAGTTGCTCCAACATGCCGTAAACATCCACGGACAATTCAGCTTCGGTAGCCACGGCCTGCAGATGCTTGATGCAATTGACAGAACCGCCCACGGCGAGCACGGCTCGCACGGCATTGGCGAATGCGCCCTCGGTGAGAATATCGCGAGGTTTGAGGTCATCCCAAACCATCTGCACAATCCGTTGTCCGGCTGAACGCACATCGTCCATCATTTTGTCGCTCATCGCTGCGACAGGCGCAGAGCCAGGCAAGGCCATGCCAAGGGCTTCGCAAACAATGTGCATTGAGTTGGCCGTCCCCATGCCCGAGCAAACGCCAGGGCTGCGAATGGCTTCACGACTCATACCCACCACGGTTTCGATATCAAGTTTGCCAGTCATGGCGTGCATGGCGCTGACAAATACTTCCTCGATGTCGCAATGGTGGCCCTTGTACTGGCCACTTGCCTGAAAGCCGCAGGGCACCATGAGGGTCGGTACGTTCAATCTAGCTGCCGCCATGAGTTGACCTGGCACTGTCTTGTCGCACGAAGTCAGGCAAATCATGCCGTCCAGCTGCGCGCCTTCGACGGCCACTTCGATGTCATTCGTGATGAGGTCGCGTGCTGCCAGCATATAAGCACCGCGCGCACCGGCACCAGTGATGAAATCGCTGGGGGCAGCAGTTCTGATTTCCATTGGCACGGCCCCCGCATCGCGGATGGCTTGCTTGAGGACCTTGGCAACTTGATCAAGGTGGCTGTAACAGCTTGCCAGTTCGCTGCTGGAGTTGACCACCGCGATCTTGGGTTTTTCGCAGTCGTCTTCAGACAAGCCCATGGCCATCCACTGCGCGTTGCGAACAGACCAGAGATACGAGCCCCTAGGAAAGTTGCTGCGCAGCTTGCGTGGGGTACTCATGAGTGTCGGCCTCTTGTAATCGTGACGGTTCCGGTATCGGCATCCACGCGCACCCAGTCACCCGTCTGAATGAGATCTAGCGGGTCGCGATCGAAGCTGGTCATGGCCGGCGAATGGCTCACCACTGTGCCTAAGGCCACCTTGGTACACATGTCGTTGAACAGCCAAGCGGCCGGCGCAGTGCCCATCACGCGAGCGGTGTGAAATTGCGCTGACCACCCGGATGAGCCCTTAGCGCCTTGAAAAACCAAAACCTTGCCGGCAAAGGATTGGCCCCGCAACTCATGTCGTGTTTCGACAATGGTGCCAGTGCGCGGATCTACGCCGCCCCAACCCGAGATGCGTTCACGCGTGACCAGTGCCTCGCCTTCGGCCACACCGGGCACCACACAACGACCCTTGAGAATGATGGTTTCGCTCATGCGTTTCTCCAACGGCCAGTGCAGGCAGCCTCAATGCATTGAGCGGTACTGCCAAACCAAGCCTGCACGCCCAGAATTGCAGGTAGGTAATGCGCTTGCTTGACCGAATCCATGGCCACCACCCGCGTGCCCTTAGGCACAGCACGGCTCATGGCAGAGCAGCTGTCGGTCAAAATCAGGCCGCCCGCTTTTTCGATGGTTTCTGTATAACCATTACGATCGGCAAGCGACTTGATGGCATGCGGCGTGAAGATCCAAAGCGCGCAGTTCTCGTGAATTTTGCGACCTTCGAGCAGACATGCCGCTTCCCATATTTGCTCAATGGTGTAGTGCGGGCAGCCCAACATGACGTAATCGACTTGGGTGTCACGCCCCATCTCGTTGATGCGTGCCAGTGTTGCTGAACGCTCTGCGGGGCCATAGTGCCGCACATCTAATGGAGTGCGTCCACCAAAAGCTTGTTCAGCTGTGTTGGCCTCGGGCGTTACACCGGCCAAATGGAACAGTTCGACGCCGCCTGAAGACGAGGCCGCAGCGCCCATGTGCTTGAGCTTGGGAAGATTGGGCACCTGCCCCACGCCAGAGACAACAGCCACGCGGTTTTGTACCCATTCGCCCATCCAGTAACCCAAAAGACCCCAGTCTTCCACCGATTCAACTGGCATGTCCAGTTGGATGCCAAGTTCGCCACGACGGCCTTCGTCCAAATGAAAGCCCCAGAAAGGAATACGGCCAGTGACCATCGCTGCGTTGGCGCTTTCGCGCCCTTCGGTATTGGTGCGTGCTCCCAGCACTGAATTGCAATAGACCACGGCCGAGGATTCCATCCAGGCGCAGTGTTCGCCACGCGTTGGCACGTTGCCAACTTGGTAAGGCGTGCAGGTGTTCATGAGTTGCACACCCATTCGCGCGGCCATGGCTTCGCTGCGGCGATAAAAAGCCACAACTTGTTCATCCACGCCCATGAGTTCAGGGTGGTGGGGATCGAAGCCCAGTTGCAGATGCGAGCTAAAGGCTTTGACGCGAGGAACGGGCACCACTTCCTGTGAGTCAAGGTTGAATTCGCTGTAAACAGCATCGTCTCCGCCCTTGGCCATCGCAAAGTCGCGCAGGAACGGCGTGGTGGCAGTCACAGTGCCGCACACATTGCGAGTTTCTACAAAAGACTCCGCACCCAAGGCGTTGCCGTAGCGGATTAACAAATCCATGGCGCGGGCCACGGCGCGACCATCACGACCATCGCGCATGGCCTTTTCTTCATCAGTGAGTTTCATTCGATGTCTCCGGGAATCATGGCTTCCCCGCCAGTGGCTTTGGCCAGTGTGCGCGCGAGCTTTTGCAATTCAGGTGTGATCTGCTGACGCAGTCGGGCTTCGTCAAAAACATGCGCTGGGCCACCGCAGTTAAGCACAAGCAACTCACCGTCAGGGCCGCGCACGGCAATGGCTGCTGAGTTGATCTCGCTGTGAAACTGACCCATCGAGAGACAAACCCCAGTGGACGACCAGTCTTTCTGTGACTGCGTGAAAGACTCTTCGAGGGCAGGCCATTCATTTCCGCGCATCAAGCGAAGCGATTCGACCAAGGGCGCGCGTGCTTCAGGGCCCAGTGCACAAAGGTAGGTACGTCCAAGGGCAGAGTTTGCCAATGGCACACGCGAACCCACACTCAGCCGCGCGGTGAACATGCGCGATCGCGGACGACAGGCCTCGATCAGCACCATCTCCATGCCATCGCATACTGCCAGATAGACCGAGCCGCCGGTGACGTCAGCCAAAGCCTGCATAGGTTCTCGAGCGCTGGCGCGGGCGTCGTAACCCGACAAGAAGGCACGGGCCAGTACCAGCGCACCCGCACCCAATGTAAAGCGTTCGGTTTCGGCGTCTTGGCGAAGCCAGCCGTTGTGAGCCAGCGTAGCGGCCAAACGAGTCACGGTGGGGCGTGGAATGCCCGTCAGGCGTGCAAGCTCGGTGCTGCTCAAGCTAAGCTGACCTTCTCGAAAGCAGGCCAGAACTTGTAAGCCGCGGTCGAGCGCGCTGACGGTATCGGCAACGACGCCTGCACGCGCCAAAGGAGGGACTGTGGCCAAAGTTTCCATGGACATGCAACCTTAAGCGCTAGCTTCAGTGGCAACGCTTTTCAGTGTCTGCGCTGCCTGGGATTGCGGACGCAGGTACACGCCTTGTGCTAACAAGGCCTGCTGCAATTGGTGAATATCCACGTTGCGTGGCTGAACCTTGTTGGCAACCGCCAACGCTGCAGCCACACCAGCGGCCTGACCAGTGATCCAGCACTGTGGTATCTCGCGCATGAACCCATGCGAATTGCGATCGCAAGAGATATGGCGTCCGCAAGCCAGCAAACCCTCGAGTCGGATGGGCACCAGTGCACCATAGGGAATGGAAATGTTTGGAAACTTAGGAGAGACGGCAGGTGACACACCCACTTCGGTAGGCAGCGCTACGCCATCGGGCCACTGGCTGCGCAACACAGCTTCGACGCCCTTGAGCCGACGCGAATGTCGCACACCGATTTGTGGTGCCGACATCATTAGGAAAGCATTTTCGAAACCAGGTGCGTGTGCTTTGTAGTAATCCAAGTGCAAGGCCATTGCTCGATGCGAGCGTATTTCTACGGCCGTCAGATCGTCCACGTCAAGAGGCGAGTAGCCTGTCTGACGCGGCCCCATGAACAATGCAACGTCGTTGCGCCAAGACACAAAGGGTCGATCGAACAAACCGCAGGTTCGTCGTCCTTGTTCCATGAAGGCAGTAAAGCGCTCGGGCTCGCCAGAACGAAAAGCTATCCAACGGTCCATATCAACCCCACCAAACATCCAGGAGGTGTTCATGCAGTGATGCACATCACCTTCTTCAATGTCGGTTTCGAAGTGCTCGCCGGCACGCGCGAACATATCGCCGTCGCCAGTGGCGTCCACTACCACGTCGGCAAGAATGGCCATGCGACCTTCCTTGCTCTCGAAGGCTACGCCGCAAACCTTGCCATCACGCATCAGCGGCGTGCAAGCCCAAGAGTGGTAAACCAGCTTCACGCCGCGTTCCAACAGAATATCCTGAGAAAGAAGTTTCAGCCGTTCTGGGTCGATAGTGGGTGACCATGTCACCACGCCGTGGTATGCCGCTGTGCGAAATGACCAGTGGTGAGCCTTTGCTGCTTCCTGAGAACCCCAATCCTGACGATCGGGCCCTGCCACAGCGTCCTCAGGCAGACGGTTAAAGATTTCTTCCGCAAAACCTCGGATCACCAACTGACCCGACCAGTCACTCATGCGGTCGATCCAAATGACCAGGCCCCCCGTCGACAGCCCGCCCAGATGGTTATAGCGTTCTAGCAAGACAACGTCGGCACCCTCACGCGCTGCCGCTGCCGCTGCCGCAGTGCCAGAAGGTCCGCCGCCAACCACCAACACCTGGCAACGTCTGTAAATGGGAATTTGGCGCGCGCCCTCTTCCCAGACCCCCAAGTTTTCGCGGACTTCCTTCGTTTCGCGTTCAAACACGTCCGCTGTCAGGATGCGCTCGTCAGTGCGGGTGATGACTTTCATGCTGTTTTACCTTTGGTTATTGATTATTTTAAACTTATCGTCCAAAATAAAACAAATAGAAGATGTAATTTTTCATTTTTACACTTTTAAAACGAAAAAAACTAGTTTTTTTGAGCATGATAACCATTTTAGGAGATATCAGTGACCCAACATTTTAAAACCCGTCGCCAGCTGAACACCCTTCTTGGGGCCCTCAGTGCGGGAGCTTTACTCCCGCTGGCTGGCCAGGCCCAGTCTGTTTATCCACAGCCCGGACGACCCATCCGCCTCATCGTCGGTCTGGCTGCTGGCGGCTCTCTGGATGGACAAGCAAGGGTCATTGCCAAGCGGATCACCGAACTTTCTGGTGTGCAAGTGATCGTGGAAAACAAGCCGGGCGCCAGCATGGTGCTGTCAGCGATGGAGGTCATGCGGGCTGCGCCTGATGGTCAAACTCTGCTGTTTGCACCATCTTCTATATTTGCGCAGAATCCACACACCTTGCAAAACGTCACTTACGATCCGTTCAAGGATTTCACGCCAGTAACCCTGGCCAGCCGCGGACCGCTGGTGCTCACCGTGCACCAGTCGCTGCCTGCCAATAACGTTCAGGAGCTCATGGCCTGGGCTCGTGCCAATCCTGGCAAACTCAATTTCGCATCATTTGGCACCGGCACGTCCTCACACATTTTTGCGGCAGCGTTTGCCAAAGCAGCCAACATCGATGTGGTGCATGTACCCTATAAAGGCACTGCAGATGCCGTGCGCGACCTGCTAGAAGGTCGAGTGCAAGCTTATTTTGATGCTGCCCCAACCGCCATTCAAAATTCGCGTACCGGCAAAATCCGCATGTTCGCCGTGGCCGCTCCCAATCGCTATGAAGCCATGCCCGATGTGCCCACGTTCACAGAGCAAGGCGTTCAAGGTCTTGACCTCACCAGCTGGATTGCCATCGTTGGTCCGGCTGGCATGTCTGCCGATGTGGTCAACAAGGCCAACGCACTGTTCCGCCAAGCCCTTGTCAGCCCTGAAGTCAAGGAAATCATTGCCCGTGGCGCCTACGAGGCTTCGCCCTCCACGCCCGCAGAATTGCGCCAGGAAATGCGTTCTGCCTACGACCGATGGGGTGAAATGATCAAGCAGATCGGTTTTCAGAAGCAGTAATTGCTTACGGTGTTTCACTTTGCGGTGCTATGCACTTGATGTCCGCAGTATTTAAAGAATCCCCTAAGATGTTGTAGGCAGCGACATCAAAGGAGTCATACATGTCAGACATCAACTCTCTTCCCTTGAGAGACGCCAGGGCTGTAGTTCACGGCTTAACCAACCTGTCGCTTCATGCCCAGCGCGGCGCCAGCGTCATTCAATCTGGCAAGGGTGTCTGGGTTCAGGATATTCATGGCCGCGACTACATTGAGGGCATGTCTGGTTTGTGGTGCATTGCCCTGGGCTATGGCAACGAACGCTTGGCCAATGCCGCACACAAGCAAATGTTGGAGTTGGCTTATTACCCACTCACCAACCACAAAAGCCACCAGCCTGTCATTGCTTTGGCTGAAAAATTGTTGTCCATGGCGCCGGCCCCCATGTCCAAAATATGGTTTGCCAGCACGGGTTCCGAGGCGATCGACTGTGCGGCTCGTCTGTGTTGGTATTACTGGAACGCTGTAGGCCAACCCGAAAAAAAGAAATTCATGTCGCATCTGTTGGCTTACCACGGCAACACCATAGCCGCTGCAAGCCTCACTGGGGCCAGCTACGCACACGAAAAGTTCAACTTGCCGCTGCCAGGCTTTATCCATCTCACCACGCCTCACTTCACCAAAAATGGGCAACCAGGGGAAACAGAAGAAGCATTTTGTGACCGGCTCATTGCTGACATTGAGCAGCGCATCTTGGCCGAGGGCGCCCACACCATTGCTGCATTTTTTGTAGAGCCGGTTATGGCTGCAGGCGGCATCATTGTGCCGCCCGCAGCTTATTACGAAAAATTGCAGCGGCTATTAAAGAAGCACGAAATCTTGTTGGTTTGCGACGAAGTGGTCACAGCTTTTGGCCGGACAGGCGAAATGTTTGGGTCAACCACCATGAAGCTTCAGCCCGATCTATTGGTTTGTGCCAAAGCTTTGTCGAGTGCTTACATCCCCATTTCTGCACTCATGATTTCGCCGCAAGTCTATGAACCCATTGCAAGACAAAGTGGTGAGCTGGGCATGTTTGGCCTCACCATGACTTATTCAGGACATCCTGTGGCTTCTGCGGTGGCCTTGGAAACACTGAACATTTACGAAGAGCTCCACATTGTGGAGCACGTTCGACAAGTGGGCCCAAGCCTTGTCAATGGCCTGAAACAATTGCAAAGCCACCCATTGGTCAAAGAAGTTCGTGGTATCGGACTGCTGGCGGGCGTTGAGCTTTTACCCAACCATGGCCGTGAATGCGCCCGGCTCGCAGAAGAAGAGGGCTTGATTGTGCGTGCCATTGGTGACACCATTGCCTTTTGTCCACCACTCATTATTTCTGAGGCTGAAATTCAAGAATTGTTGGTGCGATTTACAAAAGCTCTTAACCGACTTTGACATCTGGGTTTTGAGTCTGATCCCAAATTGAAACTCAAAGATTCCAAAAACATTGCTTAAATGAATCTCATAGGTTAATATTAAGTTAAATTAAAGAAACCTATAAGTACAATGAATAAGCAATTTCGTGATCTTCAGCTCCAGCAAATGGAAGCATTGCTCGGCTCGTGGAAATCGGCTCAGCTCTGTGCACGACCAAAGTCGGGGTGGGTTCGCGCTGTCCGAGAAACTTTAGGCATGTCGGCTGCCGCCTTCGCCAGACGGCTCGGCATTTCTCACGCAGGGGTTCGAAAGTTGGAGGCATCTGAAGCTTCAGACGCCATTACGTTGGCAACCCTTCGCAAGTTGGCCCAGGCCTTGGACTGTGAAGTGCAATACGCACTTGTACCCAGAACAAGTCTTTCACAACATCTTCAAGATCAAGCCCAAGCTGTTGCAAGGGCGCAATTGTTTCCTATCGCTCACTCCATGGCCCTTGAAGATCAGGCTGTTAATGGGCCCTCAAACAAGCTTCAATTTGATCTAGCGGTCAAGGCATTGCTTGAGGGATCGCGCCGAGAGTTGTGGTGAGGTCAACCGGATGGAATTTCAGTACGCACCGGGCGCAACACCCCTCGATCCCGATGAAGCGGAAGGGTTAGTACCACTGCACATCACAACACAAGCAGACCTCAACGCATGGGAGCAGGCCAACATTGCCCTTGGCGATCGTTGGGCCGCTCGGCAAAAAAAGCGAGATCTGTTAGATGAGGGCTTTGTGCGAGATTTACACCGCCAGATGTTTGATAAGACTTGGCAGTGGGCTGGAACTTTCCGTCAGTCCAACAAAAACATCGGCGTCGATTGGACTCAAGTGGCCGTGAAATTGCGTGACTTGCTAAACAATACTCGCTACCAAATCGAGAATCATGTCTTCAAGGAAGACGAAGTAGCAGTGCGTTTTCATCATCAACTAGTATTGGTTCATGCATTCCCAAATGGAAACGGTCGCCATGCGCGTTTAATGGCCGACTTATTGATCACGCGGCTCGGGCAACCCAGATTGACTTGGGGTGGCACCAGCGCATCACGCATATCCGTTGCGAAGATTCGTGAAAAATATTTGGCTGCGTTGCGCGCAGCAGATCAAGGTCAAATTGAAGGGCTGATTGAATTCGCCAGAAGTTAAGACGCCAACACCCAAAGTGTTACATTGAACTCTTCATCCTCTAACTTTGCTGACATGAAAGAAACGACTCTTCGCGCAAAGCTGCGCCAACGCCTTCAACAACCTGGCCTGGTTGTCGCACCCGGCGTTTTTGACATGGTGTCACTGCGCTTGGCCGATTCATTTGGGTTTGATGCTTTGTACATGACGGGCTACGGCACCGTGGCTTCGCACATGGGCTTGCCCGATGCGGGGCTTGCCACTTACAGCGACATGGTAGGCAGAGTGACCGCCATGGCTGGCATGGCCAAATCGCCGCTCATTGCAGATGCCGACACAGGCTATGGTGGCCTTCTCAATATGCGTCACACCATTCGTGGCTATGAGGCTGCTGGCGCCGCAGCCATTCAATTGGAAGACCAAGAGTTTCCCAAAAAATGTGGCCACACACCAGGGCGAAGAGTGATCGCTATGGAAGACATGGTGCGCAAAATCAAGGTGGCAGTTGATGCACGCACCGACCCCAACTTTCTCATCATTGCCCGCACCGATGCCCGCACCACGCTGGGCTTGGATGAAGCCTTGCGCCGCGCTGAAGCCTACGCGCGCGCAGGCGCCGACATTTTGTTTGTGGAGTCACCTGAATCGGAAGAAGAGATGCGGCAAATTGGCCGATCGTTTGATGTGCCTTTGCTGGCCAACATGGTGGAGCGCGGCCGCACACCTGTTTTGTCGCGCGCAGAGCTCGAATCGATTGGCTACAAGCTGGCCATCTTTCCTGTCACTGCGTTGTTGGCGGGCGTTCATGCTATGCAGCGCGTCTATCAAGAATTTCAGGCGCAAGGCTCATCTAGCAAAGGTGCTACTGAGCTGTTTGATTTTGCCGATCTCACAAAGCTAATGGGCTTTGAAGACATCTGGGAATTTGAAAAAAGATACGCTGAGCCTCAATAAATTTAAATCTAACAGGAGACAAAATGATGAGAAAAAATTTTCGCAGGCATTGGTTGCAAGCCGCTTTCTTGGGCGCTTCGCTCACCTTGATTGGATCGGCTATTGCACAAAGCTATCCCACCAAGCCCATCCGTTTGATTGTGCCCTTCACGCCTGGTGGTGTGACCGATACCAGCGGTCGCTTGATTGCCGAGCAATTGTCAAAACGCTTGGGCCAACAAGTGGTTGTTGACAACAAGCCTGGTGCTTCTGGCAACATTGGCACACAGCAAGTGGCCGCCGCTGAAGGCGATGGCTACACTTTGCTTTTGGGTTTTGATGGCACCTTGGTCATCAACCCGCATGTGTTTCCCAAAACAGGTTTTGACACGCTCAAAGATTTTGCACCCATCGGCAAAATTGGCGATGCCGTTTTAATTTTGGTGGCCAACCCCAGCTTCCCTGCCAAAAACCTCAAAGACCTCATTGCCCTGTCTAAAACCCAAGCGGGTGGCTTGTCTTATGGCACATCAGGCACGGGCGGCACACCGCACATTGCTGGCGAGCTGTTGCGCCAAAGAACTGGCGCCAACTTGGTTCATGTGCCTTACAAAGGTGGCGGTCAAGCTTTGACCGATGTGTTGGGTGGCAACATTCCTTTGGTCTACACCGCCATTGCGGGTGCCATTCCCCACGTAAAGTCTGGCAAGTTGTTGCCCATTGCAGTGTCAAGCAGCAAGCGCGCCAGCTCGATGCCCGATGTAGCCACCTTCATTGAAAACGGTGTGACCGATTTTGAAGCCAGCTCTTGGGTGGGTTTATTGGCGCCAGCCAAAACACCGCGCGCCATTGTGGCCCGACTTACCGCTGAGTTGACGGCGATATTGAATGATCCAGAAGTGAAAGAGCGACTTAACGGCATGGGCATCACCGCAACACCAGGAACTGCCGAAAGTTTTGGCGCTGAAATCAGCCGCGACCTTGCTAAGTATGGTCCCGTGGTCAAGGCGGCGGGAATTAAAGCAGAGTAGTCGCCACATTTTTGGAGAACATCGCATGGCATTCACACCCAGATTTTTAAAGTCCTTGTCACTTTGTATGCCCGCGACATTCATGGCTGCCTCACTCATGCAGTGGCCTGTCGCTCAAGCACAAAACAACGCATCCACGTACCCTCAAAAGCCCGTCAAAATCATGGTGGGCTTTTCGCCTGGTGGTGTGCCTGACATTGTGGCGCGGGTGTTGGCACCCCGATTCACAGAAACTTGGAAGCAGCCCGCCATTGTTGAAAACCGATTGGGTGCGGGCAGCAACGTCGCGGCGCAGGCCGTGGCCACTTCGGCGCCAGACGGCTATACCTTGCTTTCTATTTCTTCAGCGCATGCCATCTCACCAGCCATCTACAACAAGCTGGCCTACGATGCTTCAAAGGATTTTTCAGGGATCACGCTTACCGCGACAGGTCCTGCATTGGTCATTGTGTCGCCTGAGCTCAATGTGAGCAACATGAAAGAGTTCATTGCATTGGCCAAAAGCAAGCCCGGGCAACTGAACTACTCATCAGCTGGGGTTGGCAGCGGCTCTCAGTTTGCCGCCGAGCTTTTAAAGTCGCAAGCTGGCATTGATTTGGCCCACATCCCCTTCAAAGGCATTCCAGAAGCGCTGACCGATACCATGGCCGGTCGTACACATTTGTTTATATCGCCCTATGCAAGTGCAATCAATTTGGTGCGAGAAGGCAAAGCCAAAGCCATTGCAGTCACCAGCACCAGCCGAGTTGCAGACTTACCAAATATGCCAACCGTGGCTGAGTCGGGGGTACCTGGTTACAAGTGGATTTTTTGGTATGGCCTGCTAGCACCTGCCAACACACCGCGGGACATCGTTCAAAAAGTACAGGCTGAAGTGGTAGCCGCATTGAAGCAGCCGCAAGTAACCCAACGCTTTAGCTCTCTGGGAATTGAAGCTATCACCAGCACGCCAGAATCTTTTGATCAACTCATCAAAGACGAAGTGCAGTTGTTTAAAAAATTAGCGACGGCCTCTGGCATCAAGGCGGATTAATCGCATGGCTTTTGTTCATGTCAACGGCATCGATTTGCACTACACCATCGATGGCTCGCAAGGGCCATGGATCACTTTGTCGCATTCTTTGGCCTGCAATTTGTCAGCCTGGGATGCCCAAGTAGAACTGCTAAAAAACAATTTCAGAGTGCTGCGATTTGACACGCGAGGTCATGGTCTGTCTAGTGCACCAGAAGGCCCCTACACCTTAGAGCAATTGGCAGATGATGTGCACGGACTGTTCATGCACCTGGGCATCACGCAAACGCACTGGATGGGAATTTCAATGGGCGGCATGGTTGGTCAAACTTATGCTTTGGCACACCCTGATGTTTTCCAATCGCTTATCTTGGCCGATTCCACCAGCCGCAGACCGCCCCAAGCTGCCAGTATGTGGGGAGAGAGAATTCGCATTGCGCAAACCGAGGGCATGCAAGGTTTGCTTGAGAGCACTTTGTCGCGCTGGTTTACCCAAGACTTTCGCGAAAAACAACCCGAAGCAGTCGCGCGAATTGGCAAAGGTATTTTAGAAACGCCAGTGAATGGTTTTTGTGGCTGTTGCGATGCCATCTCTAAAATTGATTTGCTTGACAGGCTTCATGAAATTAAATGCCCTAGCCTCATCATGGTTGGTGAGCACGATCACGGCACACCGCCAGAAATGTCGCGTCAAATGCATCAAAATATGGCTGGCTCTAAATTTATTGTCATTCCCAATGCAGCACACATTGCCAGCATTGAGCAAGAGGCATTTTTCAATTCAGAAATCTTGACATTTTTGACTTCGTTTCCTAATGTCAATGTCTAAAACCACTCACAACTTCAACACTCAAGGAAAACCAAATGTTCAGTCATGTCATGCTTGGGGTCAATGACCTCGAAGTTTCAAAAAAGTTTTACGATGCCTTGTTGGGCACACTGGGTTATGGCCCTGGCGTGGCCAACAAGAACCGTTACTTTTATCGCAGCCCCACAGACACCTTTGCTATTTCCACACCCATCAATGGTGAGCCCGCCAACCACGGCAATGGCAGCACCATAGGTTTTACCGTGAAGTCGCCAGAACAAGGCGATGCCTTCCATGCGGCTGGCATTGCCAATGGCGGTACCACCTGCGAAGATCCACCTGGACTTCGCGAAGGTCCAGTGGGCAAGCTTTATCTGGCTTACTTGCGCGATCCCGATGGCAACAAGATTTGCGCGCTGCACCGCCCTAGCACTACATGAAATCTCCCATCAGCATTGTTGACGTTGATCGCCCAGAAAGCTGGACCCGCTACAAGGCGGGCATGTGCGACACCTGCGCGGCCAACTGTTGCACCATGCCGGTGGAGGTCAAAATGCCCGATCTGATTCGGCTCAACTTGGTCAGTACGTTTGAGGCAGAGCACGAAGAGCCCAAGCAAATTGCCAAGCGCCTGAGCAAGGCGGGCCTGATTGACCATTTCAATTTCAAGAACAGCATCTATACGCTGGCAAGGCGCAGCAGCGGCGACTGCCAGTTTTTAGATGCCAAGGGCCGGCATTGCACGGTGTATGCCAATCGACCCAATACCTGCAGAACGCACCCACAAGTGGGTCCCAAGCCTGGCTTTTGCCCTTATGGCGCTTTGGCTCAAAGCCGGAAAAGTTAAGCTCGGCACTGTTGTTTCAAATTATTTTCTAACTT
>JAPLPO010000021.1 GCA_026400155.1 Burkholderiales bacterium
GCGAACAAGTTCTTGCCGTCTTTCCAGATGGACTGGTGAACGTGCATGCCGGAACCGTTGTCACCGACCAAAGGCTTGGGCATGAAGGTGGCTGTTTTGCCATAGGCATTGGCCACGTTCCAAACCACATACTTCAAAGTTTGAGTCCAGTCAGCGCGCTGCACCAAGGTGCTGAAGCGTGTGCCGATTTCGTTTTGACCTGCGCCAGCCACTTCGTGGTGGAACACTTCAACAGGAATGCCCATGCCTTCGAGAATCAAGGACATTTCAGCGCGCATGTCTTGCGTGCTGTCAACGGGAGGCACTGGGAAGTAGCCACCTTTGACGGTAGGACGGTGACCGCGGTTGCCACCTTCCATTTTGGTACCGGTGTTCCAAGGCGCTTCGTAGTCGTCAATCTTGAAGAACGAACCGGACATGTCGCTGCCGAAACGAACGTCGTCGAACAAGAAGAATTCTGGCTCGGGTCCGAAGTAGGCTGTGTCGCCCAAACCAGAAGCCTTCAAATAGGCTTCAGCGCGCTTGGCGATAGAACGTGGGTCACGGTCGTAGGCTTTGCCATCACCGGGTTCCAACACGTCGCAACCCAAAATCAAAGTAGTTTCTTCAAAGAAGGGATCGATGTTGGCCGTCATGGGATCGGGCATCAACAACATGTCGGAGGCTTCGATGCCTTTCCAACCAGCGATAGAAGAACCATCAAACGCGTGGCCGTCGGTAAACTTGTCTTCGTCAAAATGGGAAATAGGCACTGAAACGTGCTGTTCTTTGCCACGGGTATCGGTGAATCGGAAGTCAACAAACTTAACTTCGTTGTCCTTCACCATCTTCATCACGTCTGCGACGGTCTTTGCCATCAAATTCTCCTAAGGATGGGTGTTGATAATTGGTTCTTCGGGAATGCAGTTTCTATGCCAAGAAAAGCAGTGCGCTGAAATTACCCAAGAGCGCTATTGTGCCCTGAGGACAACATGGCTCTGAAGACCAATTTAGGAATATTTGGCGCCAAAATGATGCACCAAAAACAATCATATATGCACTATTATAGTGCTATTATGATTAACGCACCATTTCAGGGCCAAATTGCAGAGAAAATGCTTTCAAACCATCTTTCAAAGCCAGAAATGCACTTTCAACATCGTCCTCAGCCCCTTTGACACCCAGTTCAATGTGCTTGCCCCATTGCGGATGATCCACACTGGGAAGGCTGAATACTTTGATGCCCGCATGAAGCGCCTCAATACGCTCCATCAATGGGGTGAGGCTGGCTTCCATGGCGCCAAACACAATGACTGACTTTTCAATGCGCTTGGGTGCCTTGCCCCAAGTCTGGCAATAAGCGTCCAACTTGTCTTGCATCATGGGCCATGCCATGACCGGAAAGCCAGGTACAAAGTGCACCATCCCCTGACCAGTCGATAGGCAAGTGAAGCCCGGTATTTTGTTGTAGGGATTGTGAATAATTTGGGCACCCTGAGGAAACATGCCCATATTCAGCCGGTGCACGTTGTCGTCACGATCGGGTTCGTAAGGAAGTCCTTGCTCTTTGGCCACATCTTTCATGCGCTCCTGAATGAGTGCCTTGGCTTGGGCCTGCAAAATCAATGGCAAGCCCAATGCCTTGGCAGCACATTGGCGGGTGTGGTCATCTGGCGTAGCACCAATGCCACCGCAAGAAAAAACCACATCACCTGAAGCGAAGGCTCTGGATAACACTTGTGTAATTCGCTCGGGAGAGTCGCCCACGTATTCAGCCCACGCAAGCTGAAGACCCCGCTCATTGAGCAACTCAATGAATTTGGGCAAGTGTTTATCGGTTCTTTTGCCGGACAAAATTTCATCGCCAATGATGATGAGGCCAATGGAGGGAGGTGTTTGCTGAAATGCTGCGTTCATAGCTAAGCGGGTGCTGTTGTTGTGATTGTAATTTTGATCAATTATGCGCGAATATGCGCAAATACACTCGGATGTGCGTGATTCTGAATCAGGTTCTCAAGACTTTAGACTCGACTTCAATGGCGTCACTTATAGGCATGTCAGGATCGGATTGAAAAGACGCAGGCTCAGATCTTAAATCGTTCAAGGCTGCCAATAAAAAGTGCACATACCAAAGTGCGGAAAAGACAAACACAAGGGTGTAAATCCAAACTGCGATGGGAATGAGAATCACAAATGCTGCAGCAAACAGTGCTCCTGAGGCCCAGACCAAACTGGGTGCAGCACCCATGGCCCCCGTGAGGACACCCATGCCCAGCAAGGGGAACCGGTAGCGCCTCATGAGCTCCACCCGCTCTTGTTTTGAGGCATGCTCGGCCAAAACGTCGTAAGTCATCACCCTGTAGGTGAGCCAACCCCAAATCAATGACGGCAATAAAATGGCCAGTGGCGGCACCCACCAGAGCGGCAAAGTGAGTATCAAAGCACCCATGGCCAAAATGACTGACATCACTGTCCATACAAGACCTTGCCAGATCGAACCACCGCGCTTGAGTTCCAATTGAGAGAAGCGCCTCGAGCCCACCATACTGACCAAGCTTGGCGTCATCATCAAGGAGACCGCCAAGAGCGACATGATCATGACCACCGGGGTTACCGCCACAATAATGACCAATGGCGCGATCACCGCCTTCAAGTTCAGAAGACCCATGCGCTCTAGCCAGGTAGAACCCCATCCTAGAACTGGGCTGAGCTCCATCCACGTGCGCACAGAGTTGACCGCAAGATCCCAATACAAAGCACCTAGGCCCGTCACAATCACGGCCATCAAAATGAGCGGTAACAGGGAAAGCAAAACCACCTTGGGGTGAAGGCAATATGCCAGGGCCCGCCAAAATGAATCGATCATTTGTTTCAAGATGCGCCATCCTTGGCCAAGAAACGTTTCAAACCAAAAATTTGTTGCGCCCAAAAACCCTGCCCATAATCACGCCCTTCTTCAATTTGATCGCGAACCCCTGTTGGGTCGTAGCGATTTGAAAAATCGGCTGTTTTAAAGAGCATGTCCCACCAAGGAAACAAGACCCCAAAGTTGTGTCCACCCAAGGTCTTTCGGCCTGCCGACTCGTGACCAATTCCAATGGCATGGTGCAAGCGATGAAACCTGGGACTGACCAACAAACGATCACCCAGCCAACCAAAACTGCATCTGAAATTGGCGTGCTGAAAATTTTCACTCAATTGACTCAAGGCCACGAGGGCCACAAACTGACCTGGACCCACACCGATCAGTTTGGCCACCACCGTCAAAACAAGCGCGGTCATGACATCGTCTAGAAGATGATTGCGGTTGTCAGTCCAAAGCGTCATTTGCCGTTGCGAATGATGCAAAGAATGCAGAGCCCACCACCTGTTGAACTGGTGTTGCCCCCGATGAATCAGGTAGTGAACAAAATCAAAAACAATGAGATAAATTAAAAAGCTAACCCATGCAATGTCGGTAATACCAGGCCACAAAGCATCAATATTGAATGTGGGAAAGCCTTGAGAACGCAACATGCCGAAAGCTGTTTCGACCGCATTGTCAAATGTGAAAAACATCACCAGGCTAAAAAGACCCAAACGGTGAATGAAGGTGTAAATCACGTCGACTTTGATTGCATTCGGCTCAGTGACGGGCTCGACAGGTCGCCATTTTTCCAAGGGAGAAATGACCACAATAAGCAACACGATTTGAAGAATGCCGACCAACAACCACCCAGTTCCTTCAAAGGCGACCTCAAGCAGGTTACCCGCCCCCATTGCAAAGGCCATGGGCACAATCAGACTTTCAAACAGCAGTGTTTGCATTCCAGCAAACGCATCCGTCAACCATTCAATCAAGGATGTGAACATGACCAAGAGCATCCATCAGTTGCAACATATGTATGTTTTAGGGAACCTTAAAAAGTAGTTTCGAATATTGTGGGTGTTGCCGCAACTTGGCAAAACAAAAACCTTTTTCTTTCAGGCCCACAATGAGCGGCTCAAGCACGACGGGCGCCCAAGGGTCTTGGCGCGACCAAATGCCCAAGTGGGCCATCAAAATATCCCCTGTTTTGATCGTTTGGAGTGAGGTTTGAAGCAGTTTGGCATTGCTGTAGGTTTGGCTCGACAACTCATCGCCCAAAAAACCAGCTGGCGACCAACCGACGTGGGTGAAACCACATTGGCTTGCAGCCTTCAAGAGGGCCGGAGAGGTTTTGCCACCAGGCGCTCGGAACAGGGGCAAGCTGGCTCGACCCGTCATGGCTTCTAGTCGCTGCGCGGCCTTTTTCAAGTTGGCACAATAGTCTTCTGCACCCCAAGTTAAGTTTTGGTCTTTTTGGTCGCCCGCACTGGGGCGAATTTTGAACTTGTTGGCATCCATGTCGGCCCGCCAATACGCATGATCAAAGGTGTGACTGGCAAAGTCATGACCCTCAGCGGCCCGCTCTTTCCACCATGCCGACCAGTACTCACCTAAACTTCCATCGCCCTCTTTTGTTTTTTCATTGGCGCCAAAAAAGGTCACTGGCACTTGATGCTTTCGAAGCACGTCCGCAATGAGGGGCGCAACGCCCATGTGACCTGTATCGAATGTGAGGTAAATGGGTTTTTGACATTGCGGCCCTGATTTCTGAGTTTCAGCCGCCGAAGAAAAAGAAAGTGCAAGGAGCGAAAAGGTTCCCAGAAACACCTGGGCCAACAGCTTGTTCAAAGTGTCATTGGCGGGGCGCATGGTCCAAAGTCCAAACCCCGTGAGGTGACTTGCCCACTTTGATTTGACGCACCACTTGGCGGGTTGTCATGTCAATCACGCTTAATTTTTGAGCCCAACGCGAAGCCAGCAAAATGGTTTTACCGTCAGAGGTGATGTCCATGCAATCGGGTCCTGAGGGACCAGGGTATTGATCGACCACAGTGAAGTTTTTGTAATCAACTTTGCTGATGTGATTGGCCACTCGATTGCTCACCAACACATGATGCTTGTCACCAATGGCTCTGAATGCGTGAGCACCTTTTCCCGTTTTCAAATGCTTCACTTTTTTGGCGGGTCCACTGCCGGAGACATCGAATATCTCTACGCCATCGCCACCCGTTAAAGCGACAAGCAAAAACTTGTCGTCAGGGGTGCCAAACACATCGGCGGGCATGGGGCCTGTTTTGACTCGCCATTTGATGGCTTGCGTGGCCAAATCAATGGCCACCAGCTCATTGCTATCTTGCATGGTGGTCCACACCGTGGTGCTCTTGCTGTCAATCCACAAGTGGCTTGGCGTTTTTGAAGACAGGATGCGCTTAACCAAGGTGGGCGTTTGACCATCCCATTTGTAAATGTCAATGTGATTGAGTCGATTGGCAACTGTCACAAACCACTTCATGTCGGGCGAAAATCGAAGGTGATAAGGATCCAAAATCCCTGGAATAACGCGCTGAACCTCAGCCGTGCGGGGATCGATGAAAGTCAAGGAGTCAGACAGCGCATTGGCAACAATGACTGATTTTTCATCAGGTGTCAGGTACAGGTGATGGGGTTCCTTGCCAGTTGGAATTCTCTTGGTTTCGGTCCATGTAACAGGATCGATCACACTGACGTTGCCATCTAGCGAGTTCAATACAAAAATGGGAGCAGGGGCCTGTGCAACTGGTACTGCCGGTGGAGGCTGCGGGCTGGAGGACATGGCCGATGCCAAGCCGAAAAATGCCAAGCCCATTGTGAAAGTCAGTGCTCGAGAGATCATGCCTTAAGTGTAATGGGGTATTGAGACTCCGAACCAAAACTGATTGGCAAAATTCCAACATTAGGAACTTTCTGGTGTCAAAATTCAAACCATGACAAAGCCTATGCTGCTCTCTGTGTTGGGCGTCCAATTGGAAGTGCAACACATCCCCTTGGTCGAACCCAGCCATTCAGGTGAAAAAAAGCCCGCCTGCGTGTTTCTGCATGAAGGCCTAGGCAGTGTTGCCCTTTGGAAAGATTGGCCCACCCAAATTTGCCAAAGTTTGGGGTGCGAAGGATGGGTTTACTCCCGCCAGGGCTATGGCCAGTCCGATGGCATCCCAGACGTTCGAGGCCAAGGCCGCTTGAATGCCAACTACATGCACCGAGAAGCTCTGGAAGTTCTGCCGGCATTGTTAGCAGCACTTAATGTCACCAAGCCTCTCTTAATTGGCCACTCAGACGGCGCCACCATTTCACTTATTCATGCAAGCCAATTTCCTGTGTCTGGCTGCGTGGTTCTGGCACCTCATGTGGTGGTGGAAGACATCTCATTGAATGCCATTTCTCAAGCGCGTGACAACTTCGAGAAACTCAAGCCTCGCTTGGCCCCTTTTCACAAAGATGTCGATGTGGCTTTCTGGCAATGGAACGATGTATGGTTGAGCAAAGCTTTTCGTGATTTTGACATTCGCCCCCTGCTCCACCAGATCGAATCACCCTTGATGGCCATTCAAGGCATTGACGACCCCTATGGCACCCTTTTGCAAATCGATGAGATAGCTGTCAACGCACCACAAACGCAACTGGTCAAATTAGAAAACTGTGGGCACAGCCCTCACAAAGACAAACCTGAGGAAGTGCTTCAGGCTTTGAAATACTTTTCAAGTTCGCTGGGCAAAATCCAACGCCACTGACCTGGCGCCAGATCTTCAGGCAACTGCAAGTTGCCAATAGCACTGCGGTGCAAACCTTCAACCCGATTGCCCACTGCCGCCAACATGCGCTTGACTTGGTGGTACTTGCCTTCGGTGAGCGTGAGTTTCAAATGGTTTTCTGACACTTTTTCACAAGCTGCCGCTTTGACCGGTTTGGGACTGTCATCCAACACCACACCGGCCAATAATTTTTCCACTTGCTGCTCGGTGATCTCATGTTTGGTGGTGACTTCATACACCTTGGGCATGTGGTGCTTGGGTGAGCTCATGCGGTGGATGAACTTACCGTCGTCGGTGAGCAAGAGCAAGCCAGTGGTGTCTTGGTCTAACCTTCCCACGGCCTGAACACCCTGCACGGCTGCTTTTTGTGGACGCAACCTCAAAGGCGATGGCAACAAGGTGTAGATGCTGGGCCAAGTAGACGGCTTTTGCGAACACTCTGTGCCAGAAGGTTTGTGTAGCATGAGATAAGCACGATCAAAGTAAGGCCACTCCGTGCCTTGCACTTTGAACTTGAGATTGTCGGGGTCAAAGAAAACGCCAGGGTCTTCTTGCACATGACCACTGACACTCACGTAGCCCTGTTGTACCAAGCCTGCGCACACGCGGCGAGTGCCAAAACCTTGGCTGAAGAGGATGTCCTCTAAGCGCATGGGTTTCATCACACGTCTCCGCGCCGCATTCAGATTGGCGTGAACAAAGAATTACTTCAAGGCTTTGAAACGCACACGCTTAGGCTTGGCACCCTCTTCGCCCAGGCGCTTTTTCTTGTCGGCTTCATACTCTTGGTAGTTGCCATCAAAGAACACCCACTGGCTGTCGCCCTCGGCGGCCAAGATGTGCGTGGCTATGCGGTCCAAGAACCAACGATCGTGGCTGATGACCATGACAGAACCCGCAAACTCAAGCAAGGCATCTTCCAAGGCGCGCAATGTTTCCACATCCAAGTCGTTGGAGGGTTCGTCTAGCAGCAACACGTTGCCGCCTTCGATCAAGGTTTTGGCCAAGTGCAAACGGCCGCGTTCACCCCCAGACAGCATGCCGACTTTCTTTTGCTGATCGCCACCATTGAAGTTGAAGCGACCGCAATAGGCACGGCTTGGCATTTGGAATTTGCCAACGGTCATGATGTCGAGGCCACCCGACACATCTTCCCAAACGGTTTTGTCGTTGGACAAGTCGTCGCGGTTTTGATCGACAAAAGCCATCTTGACGGTTTGACCCACTTTGATGGTGCCGCTGTCTGGCTGCTCTTTGCCTGCAATCAGTTTGAACAAGGTTGATTTACCAGCACCGTTGGGGCCAATGATGCCAACGATGGCGCCAGCGGGCACTTTGAAACTGAGGTTGTCAATCAGCAAACGATCGCCGAAAGACTTGCTGACGTTGGTGAATTCAAACACCTCATTGCCCAAACGTTCGGCCACAGGAATGAAAATTTCCTGTGTTTCGTTGCGTTTTTGGTAGTCATAATCGCTCAACTCTTCAAAGCGGGCCAAACGCGCCTTGCTCTTGGCTTGACGGCCTTTGGGGTTAGAACGAGCCCATTCCAATTCCTTCTTCATGGCCTTGGTGCGAGCGTCTTCTGTGCGTTGCTCTTGACCCAAGCGAGCTTCTTTTTGCTCCAACCAATTGGAATAGTTGCCTTTGTAGGGAATGCCGTGACCGCGGTCAAGTTCCAAAATCCATTCGGCCGCATTGTCTAAGAAGTAACGATCGTGGGTGATGGCCACCACGGTGCCTGGAAAACGCTGCAAGAACAACTCAAGCCAGTCGACGCTCTCTGCGTCCAAGTGGTTGGTAGGTTCGTCAAGCAACAACATGTCGGGGCGACTCAGCAACAAACGGCACAAAGCCACGCGGCGTTTTTCACCACCGGAGAGTTTGCCAATGATGGCATCCCATGGGGGCAAGCGCAGCGCATCTGCCGCAATTTCCAGTTGGTGGTCGGAGGCATCGCCTGCGGTAGCGATGATGGCTTCGAGTTTGGCTTGCTCGGCTGCGAGCGCATCAAAATCGGCGTCTTCTTCAGCATAAGCGGCATAGACTTCTTCAAGGCGAGCTTGCGCGGCCTTCACTTCGCCCATGCCACCTTCAACCGCTTCGCGCACGGTTTCATCGGGGTTCATTTGGGGCTCTTGGGGCAGATAGCCAATTTTGAGGCCCGCCATGGGAATGGCTTCGCCTTCAATCTCTTTGTCGATGCCCGCCATGATTTTGAGCAACGTAGATTTGCCAGAACCATTCAAACCTAGGACACCAATTTTGGCGCCGGGGAAAAAGCTGAGAGAGATGTCTTTGAGAATATGACGCTTCGGCGGCACGATCTTGCCGACGCGGTTCATGGAAAAAACGTATTGGGCCATGGCTGGGATGCTCTTCAAAAAGGGCGGGAAAGACATTTTTCCCGAACGCGTGATTATCCCTGTCTTTGAGTACGCCTTCTACCCTCTCAGACCCTGAAATATTTCAATTTACAAGACTCGATCGCCCGATTTGCCGCTTCGGCTCGAAAATTGGACCAAAGCGTCTTGGATTTCCAAGCCAATTCGGGCAGATCGTCCGCCGTAAACCTGAGTTTTGAGCCATTCCGCTTCTGAATCCAAAGCTTCTGCAGACCTCACAGCTGTGTACCAAACTCGGGCTTCAGCATCCCACCTGTAGCCACGGGCTTTGAGTTTGTCTTTGGTTTCGAAGGGTGACCCAAAAGCCTTCACGATGGTTCGGGCGTTTTCTGCAGATTTGAACAGTTGCTGCAAGCCCGTCAAAGGCTTGGTCTCGGAAGATGCCTTCAAGGGGGAGGACAACACCCTGAGCAGCGCGTGGCAGTCTATTTGTGCACGGTGTGCATCGTAGAACCAACCAAGTTCGCTGCATAAAAACTCCAGCTTGGCCGAGCCCAAGCCCTCGGCTTTCCAGTCAATGCCTGCAAAAGAGCAGGCCCAAGCTTTGTGTTGAAAAACCTCTAAGCGGTTTTCAACAAAGGGGCGGTCAAAGCCAGCGTTGTGCGCCACGATGATGTCGGCGCGGGCCACCATCTCTTTGATTTTGGCTTCGTTGAGTTTCTGACCCTTGACGTCTTGGCTGCTAATCCCTGTGAGCTTGGTAATTTCAGCTGGAATGGGGCGACCAGGGTCTTCGAAATCTTCGTAGATTTCGACTTCACCCACCGGCTGCCCTGTTTGCACATCCACATCGACAGCCAGCATGGCCAATTCAATAATGTTCTCGGCGCGCCAATCGAGACCTGTGGTTTCAGTGTCTAAGACCAACATGCGCTTGCTAGGGCCACCCGTACCAGGACCAAAATTCAAGATGGGGACCAAGCGCCGCTTGACTTTGTAGTCGGGGTGGGCCGCCAGTTGGTTGGCCATATCTTCAAAATTCATCTGGGTCTCGCTTGATCTTGGAAATACACTTATTTTGACCGATGAAACAGGACTTCCGCCAAGCCACCACTTCGAGTGACGCGCCGCCCCACCGCGCTGATCAGCACGGCAGGGTTGGGCACCCACCAAGTTAATTGTTTTTTAGCCCGCGTTACCCCCGTGTAAAGCAACTCTCGCGTGAGCACAGGCGCATCACGATCGGGCAGCACCATGAGTACATGCTCGTACTCGGATCCTTGTGATTTGTGAACTGTCATGGCCCAAACTGTTTCGACCGCATCTAGGCGCGAGGGCAAAACCCAGCGCACGCCGCCATTGCCATCGGGAAACGCCACGCGCAAGCCATTGGCAGTGGGCAAGCATTGACCGACGTCGCCATTCATGAGATTCAAGTGATAGTCGTTGCGTGTCACCATGATGGGACGACCCACAAACCAAGCATTGTTGGCAGCATCTTTGGCAGCTGCGGTTTGAAAGTGCCTGTCATTGCCCTTCGACAATCCCAAAGCAACAGCAATGTATTCGTTCAATGCTTGCACACCCCAAGGACCCTGGCGCAGCGCACAAAGCACTTGAAACTCGCTAAAGCAATGGAGCAATTGAAGCGCTTTGCTGTTGTCACAGACGGCACTGGCTTGCAGCATCGGCTTCAATGCATTGAGCCAAGCAGACCAGCCAAGACGCAATGCATTCAATGCTTCTGGATGCAGTTGACCTTGAGGTCTTTCACGCCACTCATCTGGCCAGCGTTGAACCGCTGGATGATCCATGTGGCCATTCAAGCTCAACAGGCTTAAGCCATGCCATTGCGTTTTGACAGCTGTTGAATCACCTGCATTGATCAATTTGGCCCATTGACCAATGGCGCTGTTGACATCAAAACGGTGGCTCACATGCAGCACAGCTGTTTGTTCGGCCAAGGCATAAGTTTGTGCTGAGTGCGCTTGTGTATTTGAGTCGGCTTGTGCCGCACCTTCACACAATTGCGACCAAACAGCGCCAGCCTCCACCGATGCCAGCTGGTCTTTGTCGCCCAACAAAATTAACCTCGCATTTTCAGGCACACATTTCATGAGGCGCGCCATAAGCTCAAGGTCAATCATGGAAGCTTCGTCCACTACCACCAAGTCGGTGGCCAACAGCTTGACCGGCCTGGCTGCGGCATCGGGGTTGTACTGCAACAGCTGATGCAAGGTAACGGCTTGCGTGGGAATACCTTGCGCCCAACCCTGCGGCAAGCTGGCCAATGCAGACTGAATGGATGCACTCAAGCGACTGGCTGCCTTGCCGGTAGGCGCTGCCAAATGGATGCGCAAAGTGTTGCTCCGATCATGAGATGCGCGTTGTAGCAACGCCAACAAACGAACCACCGTGGTGGTTTTGCCAGTGCCTGGACCACCGGTAATGAGCGTGAGACCCGCACGCAATGCCTTCGCGCAGGCAATGCGTTGCAAATCTGTCTGTGGGCTTTGCGAACCAAACAGTTGGTTCAGCTTTTCATTGGTGTCGTGAGGCACTTCAAAGTTTTTTGCCAAACGCATTTGCATCGATGCTTGAATGCTTTGTTCGGCCTGCCATGCGCGCCGGAGATAGACACGCTGCGCATACCCATTGTCTTGGTAAGACACCACCATGGGTGAATGTTCACCCATGGACCACGGCATGCTTTTGGCAGCATCGGCCCAAGGATTGACTGGAGACGAAAACAAGTCATCAGGGACTGCACTGTGCTTGGCCGACATTGCTTGATGGGCCAAAGCTTTGGTTTGGCCATCGGTCCAATCTAGCAATTGCGAGGGCTTGTGCCACAAAGCATCGAGGTCTAAACAAGCGTGGCCTCTGCCCATTTGATGGCTGACCAACAGCGCCAACAAATCGTGCAAGGGTTCAGGCGCAGCTTGGTGAGACTTTAAAAACTGAAGCCACGCCCGATCTAAAGCAGTCCACGGCCAAGCCAGCAAGTTGAACGCGGCTTGCGGCTCTGGCAATTGGGTGTTCGATGGTGCCGGATGCATCATGCTGTGACACCAGACCAAACTGGATGTTGATTCGATTGAAAAGCTTCGTCCAGTTGACGAATCAAATCATACGGGGGCTTGTTCACATAAAAGCCCTGCCCCACTTGATCAATCCCTCGCAGGTAGAGGTATATGGCTCCGCCCACGTGCTGCTCGTAGTTGTAATTTGTGAGGCGAGACTTTAACAGCCGATGGAGCGCCAAAACATACAAGGTGTATTGCACCTCATAGCGGTGACTGAGCATGCTTTGGGTGATGCTTTTTTGCGAGTAGTCGGGCAATTTATTGGACTTGTAATCCAGCACAAAGTAGCGGCCCTGGTGTTCAAACACGATGTCCATGAAACCTGTGAGCAAGCCGTTCAATTGCTGGACTTTCAAAGCGGGGCGTGTTGAGTTGGGGTGCAGTGAAGCACCAATTAGATGGTCAATGCTGGCAGTTGAAACACCATGCGTTTTGAACGTGAAGCCCATTTCTGGCCAAGCATTGATTGCATTGAGTTGCGAAAGACTGAAACAATGTTGATCTGACCCCAATTGTTTGAATTCTGCAGAAGCGCATTGGCGTATGAGTTGGAGGCAGAGGGCTTGGTGTTCTGGTTTGAGCTGCAAACTGTCCGCTTGGGTTTGCCACCAAAGCTGCCACCGAATTTTGACTTCGGCTGAGAGCTCCGATTGGTTTTGCAGCAATGGCCAAGCTTCTTTGAGTTGCCATTCAAAGATATCGTGGAGCAAGGTACCGTAAGCACTGCCTGCGGGGAGTTCGTTGTAGGGCGGCACTTCTTTTGTGAATGACGCAGCACCCTCTCCCATGAACTGTTCATCGGGCTGGCTCACAGGGTTGTCAAGTTGAGAATCTAGCCAACGCTCTTCGCGCGCCAAACCTGAATCGGTGCTTGGCAAATTGGATTCACTTAAATACCGTGTGAGCGCACTGAAACTGGCAGTCCAGCCGGCGTTTGGCAATGCACGTGATGGCGATCTTGCAGGCGTTGGGGCCTCTGAGTTGACCGGCATGACAGGGACATAGACTTGAGCATTGGCCTGAGCCGCATTGATCACCGCGATGTCTTTGCATGCCGCCCATGTGTTCAGTTTTTCAGACAAATCGTTTGCGGTAGTACGCTGCAACAAAACGCTGATGGCACTTTGCGGCTGCGTCCCTTTGCTCTTGAAATCTTTTTGGCGATTGGCAGCACCCAGCCACAAGGCCTGCTGAGCGCGGGTGAGGGCCACGTACATCAACCGAATGTCTTCTTGCAGTCGCTCTTCTGGCGTTCGGAGTGTTTCGTCTTTGTCCTCTCTGAAAATGGAGGCAAAGGGCAAAAACACCAACGGATATTGCAAGCCCTTGGCCTTGTGAAAGGTAATGACCTGCACCAGTTCGGTATCGGTTTCTAGACGCATTTGGGCAGCCTCGCCTTGCGCCTGAGGGTTGGCCAATTGATCCGACAAAAACCTCAGCAGTGCAGTCTCGCCTTGCAAACTCAGGCTGGCCGATTGCAACAACTCACCCAAATGTAGCAAGTTGGTCAAGCGCCTTTCAGCATTGTCGCCCTGCGCATACATGCGACTACCAATGTCTTGTTCGTGTAGCAATTTGTAGAGCATGGGCAAAAGTCCTTGGCGTTGCCAAGTTAGGTGCCACGCATTGAAGCGCTCAACCCACATGTCCCAAGCATCTTCTGCTTGAATGACATGCTCAATTTCAGACAGACTGAGGCACAAGCTGCGGGTGGTGATGGCAGCTCGCAGCAACTTGGCGTTGCGCGCCTGCAAAACCGCTTCCAAAATGCATGCCAAATCAAGCGCTTCGCGTGTGGCATAGACACTTTCCCGGTCAGACAAGTAAACGCTTCGAACACCGCGTTCGGACAAGGCCTGCCGAATTTTCTTGGCCTCTTGTCCATCTCTGACCAACACCGCCATCTGTCCTGGCTGCGCAACTTGTTGGTTCAGCAAGGCCACCATGTGAGTGGCGCAAATGGACGCCATGGCGTCTGAGTAGTGTTTGGCGCTGAGGGGCTTGGGTGAGTCCAAATGCCAAACTGTGAGCGCTGGCATGGATTGACCATCGGCCCGCCGTAGACTTTCAGCTTTGGCTGGCACGGGTGTTTGCACACGCTCAAACGGCACTTCGCCAAAGGGGGCTTGCGCTTTCTCAAACACATGATTGACTGCATTCACCAACTCTGGACTTGAACGATGATTTTCTGTGAGCGTCCAAATGGCGTCAGCAGCGTGTCGTGCGTTCAAGTAGGTTGGCAAGTCGGCCCCTCGAAAACTGTAAATGGCTTGCTTGGGATCGCCAATCATTAGAAATGCGCTGGCCGGCTGCTGGTCTTGTAGGGTTTGATGCTTGCCAATGGTTGCACCATAGATAATTGCCAACGATTGATATTGCCAGGGGTCTGTGTCTTGAAATTCATCCACCAGGGCCACTGGAAATTGCGTCCGAATGATTTCTGGCAATCGGCTATCAGGTGAATGAAGGGCCGCATGGAGTCTTTGCAACAAATCAGAAAAATCAAAACTGGCCAGACTTCTTTTTTTCAGTGCATAGGCTCGCCCCACCTTGAGTGCCGCATGCTGCAACAATTGAACACCCACTTCAGGCTGGCTTTGACGCTCAGCCATCCAATCGCCTATGGCCTGCCATACGCCGTGGGAATGGTCGATGGGCTTGGCTCCGCTTTTTAAGCTGCCGTTGAGTTTTTCAGCTGTGAATTTGGCAAGTGCATCAGGCTCGGACTCTGCGCCTGAAGCCCAGTCTGAGAGATGGCGAAGGAAGTGAGTGTGTTTGTTAGCGCGGTAGTGATTGCGATTCAAATCATTTTCTAGTGCATGGGCCAATTGATCCAAAGCGCTGGGCATGTTGCTCAACAAAAGTTGTCTGGCTTTAGACTCCAAATGCAAGACACGCTCTTGCCACTGCGTCCAAGCTTGCACCAAAGCCTTTGGATCGGGGTCATGTGCAGAATCAGGAAAACCACCTGGAGATTTTTCAAACTTTTGCCAAAGGGCTTGGATGTTTTTCAGCAAAGCCTCTGGTGATCCGCCTAAATCTTTGAGCGCACCCAATTGCTTGGCTTCTAGGGGATATACAAATTCTCGCCAATAGTCTTTCACCAGCTTCAACTTCAAAGCGGGAGAATCGTCTAAACGTTTTTGATCAAACAAGCTTTGACTGTCAAAGGCATGCTGACGCAACATGCGACTTGACCAACTGTGAATGGTGTAGATGGCGGCCTCATCCATCCACTGGGCGGCTTGTTCTAAGCGCTCAGCGTGCTGCACATTGGCTTCAGACCCTAGCGAGTCTTGAAGGTGCCAAAGAAAATCGTCGGCAACTTGGGTTTGCCCCCTGAAAAATTGTGCGGCTTGAGTCAATCGTTCGCGAATTCGATCTCTGAGTTCTGCGGTGGCGGCCTCGGTAAAGGTCATTACCAGAATTTGGGGTGGCATTAAGCTTTCGCCAAACCAACCATGGCCCAAAATGAGACGCACATAGAGAGCTGCCAAGGTCCATGTTTTACCCGTGCCAGCACTGGCTTCAATGAGCTGAATACCTTGCAAAGGCAGGGTCTGCACATTGAGCTTGTGTGTTTTCAATGGACTCATGTCGCATCACTTTCCATGACTGCTGCATGAATCAGGTCTTCGTACAAAAGGGGGCCCCAGATAGGCAGACCTTTGGCAAGTCCATCGAAATGGTCAAACGAACGCTGCACATACAAGGAACGCGCTAAATCAGTGTTTTCGGAAAAGTCATCTGAAAATTCTTTGCGCGCCTTGTCTAAGGCCAACTCGGTGATCCCTTCATTTGAAAGTACACCTGAAACCTCATCTGAAACCTCATCTGAAACTAAACCGGAAACTTCATTGGCCACTTCATGACCAGCCCGTTGAAGACTGATTTGCTCAGATACAAAGGCCAAGCCAGCTTTGAAAGTCACAGGCAAAGGCTGAATCCAGGCTTGCGCGTAAACCAGTAACCACTGAGACAACAGTTTTTTGGCGCTTTCTGCATCGATTGGCTGCAGAACTGTCACCCCATCCAGACCAACGACCACCGATTGAATTCTCCAACCAGCCGCACACAGCAAAACATGCTGGGACCAAAGTTGAATCAAGACGTCCGCCCGGGCAATTTGTTGATCTCTTTGGCCCGTGGCAACGGCACCAGGACGGGTGGTGATTTGCAAAGTTGACACACTTTGGAGTGCCTGCCCAAAGCCCTCCAAGTTAGACGAATGATTCGCGAGGTTCAGCGGCTGCCTTAGCGCCAAGATCTCTGCAGTCACTTGAACCAGGCCCCATGGCATGGCCACATCAACGGCAATGGTTTGGGGGGGCAACTCAAGCGCATATTCAAGCCAATAGGCCGAAGCACGCTCTTTGACCTTTTGGGCTGCATCGTGTTGCTGTTTCAGCTGCATTTGGCCCGTTGCGCCCATTGGCAAATGACCCAACAGCTTCTCTGCTTCAAGTTGCTCATCGATGTTGGGAGCTTCTAACAAAGAACGACCCAGCACATACCTGTCGAGCCCATCTAAAACAAAATTTTCATCCTCTAGCAGGGCTTCTTCTGGGCCGTTCAATTGCACGCCCAAACGGCTTCGCCAGTAAACCTCGACAGGCTGTTTCAACAAACGCATGCACTCATTCAATGGCCATTCTGAAATGGCCGGAAAGGCAAGCGCGCTTGATTCTGATTTGGCAGACAAAGCGCTTGAAGCCATCGAATGCTGCTGCGCTTTTTCCCAATCGTCGGCGTAAGTTAAGAATTCTGATTGAGGCTGAAAGTATTTGGCGGAAAAAGCCTGCAAGGGCTGCAAAACGGCTGACGTCTCTGGCGCAAAACGAGACCTCAAGGTATCTCGCAACTGCGAGACCAACACAGAAGGAGGCATCTTTTGATTGTCGGTAGACCTTCTGCCCTGCCAGCTGATGTAGAGCTTTTCGCGGGCTGACAAAAAGGCTTCCAAAAACAAATACCGATCGTCTTCGCGCCGCGAGCGATCGCCAGCACGCCAATGCGCTGACATCAAATCAAAATCTCGGGGCGTACTTTGACGGGGATAAGCACCATCGTTCATACCCAGCAAACACAAGCCTTTGAAGGGAATGGCACGCATGGGCATGAGGGTTGAAAACTGAACTCCACCCCCAAAAAATCTTTGCTGCAAGCCCGAAGATTCAAGACCGGCAAGCCAATGCTCGCGCACGACCGTCAAGGGCAATGGTTCGGACAAACCCGCTTGATCACACAGAGATTGCCAGTGCGTCAGCTCTTGCTTTAAACGCAGCAGCATGCGCTCATCGGCTTCGTTGTCGACTTCAAAAAATCGCAGCAACACATCGTGCATCACGGAGCACCATTGGGCTGGCGTGTGTTCGGCATTCAATTGAGTGAGGGTGAGAGACACGGCTTCCAACCACTGGGCCAGATACCCCACCTTGAGCGCACTCAAACCTGAAACCTGCGGCAATGGCAAAACGCCTTGCCAAGCAAACACACCTTCAGATTGACCTGCGGCGTAGCCCAAAATTAGTCTTTGCAAGCCATAAGACCAAGTGTTTTGTTGGGCATGGGGCATGTCAGACGGCACACCCCATTTTTGCCGGTGCGCTGGATTCAAGCCCCAACGCACAGCGGCGGCCTGAAGCCAATCTTTCAGGGTCTGCACATCAGACTCAGTCATTTGAAACTTAGCGCGCACAGCAGACACTTCAAACAGGCTTAGCCACTGCGTTAAGGTGACTCTGGCCTCTGGCAGGTTCAGCAAACATTCCAAGGCCTGCACCATGGGGACTTGGCGCGGCGTGGTGTCTGCCACTGAAAATGGAATGTGCCGGGGGTGCTGTGGGCCAAAGCGTCCAAACACGGCTTGAATGTGCGATGCGAAAGTGGCCATATCGGGCACCATCACCATCACGGGCACCATCACCATCACATCATTGGGCTTCCAGCTTGGGTTTTCATCAAACCAAGCCCACAGCCGATCGTGCAATACATCAACCTCGCGCTGTGCCGAATGCGCTTGCACCATTTGAATGCTGCCATCATCTTCACAAAATTCAGGCAGGTCGGGCATGGCATTCAAATTCAGAATGTCGGATTGAATTTTTTGCAAACGCGTTGGCCTTGAGTGCTCAGCGGGATCGACAAAAAAAGTTTGCTTGCTCATGACGCTCAAAGCGTTTTCCGGTTGGTCAAAGCGCTCTAAGGCGTGCAAGTAATCTCGGCCTTGTTGACCCCAAGATGACAAAAGAGAATGCTTTTGCGCCAGCAAGTCCATGTCGTGGCCCCAGTATGCTTGGCAGGGGTTTTGCACCATGAGGATGATTTGGCTCCAGCGCCCCAAAGCAGCCAAAGCCTCGACCACCTGCATGGGCAAATTGGAGATACCAAACACCACAATGCGCGGCGGCAAACCTTCAGGCTTGTGTGCGCCGGCTTGTTGAAGCTTGCGCATGAACTGCGAGTGCACTTCTGCCCTTGAATGGCATTGAGAGGCAAGTTCGGGGGCCTGCTTTTGTAGCACATCTTGCGTCACATCTTGCAATAACAACTGCCACAACTGAGCTTGCCAAACTTGATCGGGCGGCATGGCTTTGCGCTCGCCCTGGTGTTGCAGTACACATTGGCCTTGAGCCCAATCGCTGAGCCAATCGGCGCGGTAGCTTTGGTAGCCGTCAAAGACGTCGGCCACTTGCTGGGCCAATTGATAACGTTGCCGACCCAAGGGATCGTCTTTGACGTAGGCCAACAGAGCTTTCACCTGATATTTTTTGGCAAACTCAGGCAATAAGCGCCATAGCCGCCACACCAAAGCTTGCTTGTCAAATGGCATGGCCACTGGCACCAAAGCTTGACCTAAAACCAAACGGTACATACGCCAAACAAAGCTGGAAGGCAGCTCCATTTGGGTGGCAGCACAAATACCCATGGCCGCGTCGTCGGCCAAAGCCATTTCGAGCCAATGCTTCATGCCATTGCTTTGCACCAGCAAGGTCTCGGGCACCAAAGGTGGCAGAGGATTATTTTTAAACAGCCCAACCGTGAGATCACGCAGGTCTTCTAGGCGGTTGCCATGGAACACCATGAATCCTGATTGAAATGCGTTGGCCATAAAAGACGGGCTTGCTTCGGAGCGTGAATCTTGTCTGAATTATGGGCTCAGCGCAGGCTCATGAGCTGAGCCTTGCTATAAAAATTTGCTCAAAACTCTCTGAAACTCATCTGCCGAAACCGGCTTGATGAGGAAGTCTTGCATCCCTGCTTTTTGCGCCAAGATTCGGTCCTCGTCCAAGACGTGGGCAGTCATGGCCACGATGGGCGTCATTTTCAAGGCCTCGGTCACTTCAATGCGTCTGATTTCATGCGCTGCGGTGAGGCCATCCATGCCCGGCATTTGCAAATCCATCAAGATCAAATCATAAACATCGGTTCGAATTTTTTTCAAAGCAACTTCACCGTTCTCGGCGATGTCTACCGAACAGCCCAGCTTTTCCAAGGTCCAAATAGCCAACTGCTGGTTCATCGGGGTATCTTCAACCACTAAAATCTTGCCAACGTGTTGGTTTTGACGAACGACTGCCTTTTCAATTTCCACACCTGTCACGTCCATTTTTGTCAGAGATGCCAGGGTATTTTGAAGCTCAAGAAGGGTCACAGGCTTGTACAAATTAGAAACACGAACGCCCAAGGTGCGGGCTAAAGCACACAGATTTTGAACGTCGTGGTTCAAACCAAAATCAGACAAGACCAGCCAAGACAAGTTTCGCCATTTTGTACTTTGCTGTGCCAGCAAATAAGCCGGTTCTAGGTAAGCCAACATGCTGTGATCAATGACCCAAAGTGTTTGTCGATTGACGCCCTGGTTCAGCCAATTTTCAAGGTAGGTCTGCAAGGCAGTGGGCGTGACAATTTCTTGGGCAGTGATTTGTTGAGCAGCCAAAAGATTGTGCAGAATTTCTCTGGCAAATGGATTAGATTCAACCAGGGCCACATCCACCCGATGTGACAAGGCTGTGAAGCCCATTGAATTGGCTCGCACCAAAGTGGATTGATTTTCAAGCAACTCTGGCAAAGGAACTTGGAACTTGGCTGAGAATGTAAAGTGACTGCCACCCCCCTCTCGAGATTGAACATGAATCTGACCATGCATCAATTTCACCAAATTTTTGGCGATCGAAAGGCCCAAGCCACTTCCTCCATATTTGCGATTCACTGAGGCGTCTGCCTGACTGAAAGACGAAAAAATCATTTGCATTTTTTCAGGTGGTATACCAATTCCAGTGTCAATCACATCGAATGTGCATGTCACCTCCTGCGCTGTGGCCACTGACTTTCGGACACTCAACTTGACCCAGCCCTCATCGCTGAACTTCAGCGCGTTGCCCAATAAATTTTGCAGGACCTGACCAAGTCGCAATGGATCACCTACCAGCCACTGCGGCACATCGGGCTCAATGTTCAAATACAGATCAATTTTTTTCTGTTCTGCCTGAAATGCAAACCCTTTCATGGCTTGCTGACAGGCCGTGTGAAGATCGAACAGCGTTTGATCGAGCGTGAGTCGATTCGCGCCCAAACGGGTAAAGTCCAAAATATCGTCAATGAGCCGAAGCAGGCTTTGAGAAGCTGTGCGGGACAATTCAAGGTAGTCCTTCTGCTCTGGACTGAGGGGGGTACTTAAGGCCAATTCAGTCATGCCCACCATGCTGTTGATGGGGGTTCTTATTTCGTGGCTCATCTGCGCCAAGAAAGCTGATTTGGCTTGGTTGGCCGCTTCAGCGGCCGCCAGAGCGCTTGACATGGCAAGTCGATCCTCCTCACGCCGAACCCAAATGGCAGCCACATGTCGGGTTAGTAAAAACGTGGCCAAGAGCATGAGGGCAGACAAACCAATGATGCCCTTTGAATCCAGCCACCACTGCCACTCCACCCGGCTGCGTGAAATGGCCACTGCAACAGTCAATGGCAACTGGGCTGTGGTTCGATAGTGGACCTCCAAGTTTTCAGTGAATGAGGTGCCGTCTGTTTGAGCTTGAAAGTACGTTCCAAAATCTTGGTTATTGGCCACTTTCTTAACGGCTGGCATTTCGGGAAACACCATGTCATGCGGAAACCATCTATCAGAACTGCTTGCCAAAATTCGGCCTGCGTAATCAAATACAAATACCGCATCACACTTTTCGTCGACAGATTCAGCAAAACCCGCAATCAAATCTTGAGGGTTGATCAAGACCAACCATCTGACCATTTGTCCGTTGGCGCGTTTCATTCGCATTGAAAGCGGCAAGATGGCAATGTCGTTTACCTGAATGTCTTTTCGATTCAGGTCATACAAGTTTCGAACAGGTTGCCAATGACCTGCCGCCAAATCTTCGCCAACATCACGCTCCAATCCCAGCTGCGACCAACTCACAGACTGATTGACCAAGCCTTCTTCCGAGCTGGCCAGCACCCACCCCTCTTCATTCAACATGGACAAGGATCGAATGAAGCTGGATTTTTCAATGGCCGAATTCAGCTTCAACTGCGTGGGCAAACTTGAATCTGACCACTGATTGGCAACCGTCATGATGGCGACAGAAGATTCCAATGTTCGGCTGACATGGTTAAACAAGATGCGCGTGAGGAGCCCGCCACGAGCTTCCTCCCGGTCTAGTGTGTGCTGCCTGTCTTTCCAAAGATAGATGCTCGCCACCAAGACAATGAAAACTGCAACTGCGGTGCCAAATCGGTAAACACCAAGGGATGCTGAATGCATCGCGCGTGTCAGTTCGAGACTTGGTGTTTTTTTCACAGCATGGCGCCTATGGCTTCAACAAGACAATAGGCTCAAGTTTGTGTTGTTTGGCATACCGCAGCAATCGACCGTCTTTCTTGATGAGACTCAAAAATGAATTGACTCTGCTTGACAAACTGTCATCGCCCTTGGCAAAGGCGTATGCGTATTCAGTCGTGGGCATGGTGTTAGGTGCTGGGATGACCGCCGCCCAATCGGTCAGCTCTTTCATGCGCAAACTGTAGGGGTAGTCGGTCATGAAGGCATCTGCTCTGCCCGATAAAACCTCTTGCTCTCTTGTGCCAGGCGCTTGAACCTTGAGCAGCTTGGCTTTTTTCAACGACTTCACCATCACGCCCTCCATGACAGTGCCTGCAGCCACTGCAATGACCCGGCCCGGTTGATCCAAACTGTTCCAGTTTTGAAGACCCTCTTTGTTTTTCAAGGTAATGGCGAACAAGTCGCTTTTGAGGTACGGCTGAGAAAATTGCAAGCGCGCTTGGCGTTCTGGCGTGATGCCAATCGCATGGGTTGCGATGTCACAGCGATCTTGCTCAAGGGACTCATACAGTTGCGCAAAATTGCTCTCGACGTACTTTATTTTCACACCGAGTTCACGAGCCAGTTCTTGGGTAATGGTGATGTCAATGCCACTGAGTTCTCGTGTTTTGGGGTTGCGATAGCTGATGCTGTAGTACTCAGTCCAGATGCAGGCGCGCAATTCCTTGGCCGCCAAGACCCGCTCCAAGCGAGAGGTGTTTGCCATTGCCTGGAAACACAAGAGGACACCCACTGCCACCAACATGCCCCGAAAAACAACTCTCAATTGGACATGCAACCGCAAAGGGTGTTTGAAGAGCCCAAGGCACAAAAGTTGAAAGTGTTTCATGTAGAAGAATTCAATAGTTTTTGTATTAACTTTAAATTAAACACCAAAAAATTCTATATTTTTAAAAAATTCATTCTTTAGAATTAATTTGAGAGTTTACAGAAACATGCGACAATCTGCCTGTTGCCGCCTCCAGTTGCCGCAACATCAGCACTTCTGCTGGGGTTTGACCCAGGTTATCGCCTGTGGTTTCCATGCCCACCTGTGAATCCCATCGGTCTTTGACTGGCGGCTGTTTCCAAACAGCCTGACAAACCGATGCCATGCGCCGTTTTTGGCGCGCCATCATGAAATTTGAAGAATTGAATTTGGCTCCGGCCATTCTGCAGGCCGTGCAAGAGCAAGGCTACGACACACCCACCCCGGTTCAGGCACAAGCGATTCCCATCGTCTTAGCTGGGCACGACTTGCTGGCAGGCGCTCAAACCGGCACCGGCAAAACAGCCGCCTTCACCCTCCCCATCCTGCACAAGCTCAGCTTGTCGGAGGCTGGCCGCAATAAATTTGGCGGCAAAGCCATTCGCGCCTTGGTTCTCACCCCAACTCGGGAGTTGGCGGCCCAAGTTGAAGAGTCTGTGAAAGACTATGGCAAGTACCTCAGCCTCCAATCCACCGTGGTATTTGGCGGCGTGGGCATGAAGCCCCAGGTCGATCGCGTCAAACGCGGCGTAGACGTGCTGGTGGCCACACCCGGTCGCCTGCTCGACTTGCAAGGCCAAGGCTTACTCGACTTGTCCAGCATTGAAATTTTGGTTTTGGACGAAGCCGACCGCATGCTCGACATGGGCTTCATTCATGACGTGAAAAAAGTTCTGGCTTTGGTGCCCAAAGAAAAGCAAAGCTTGCTTTTCTCGGCCACCTTCAGTGACGAAATTCGCGACCTGGCTGCAACGCTCTTGAAGAACCCCCAAAGCATTCAAGTCACGCCCAGCAACACCACCGTGCAGCGCATTTCTCAGGTCATCCATCCTGTGGGCCGCGGCAAGAAAAAAGAAGTGTTGGTGCACATCATCAACCTCCACAACTGGAGCCAAGTGCTGGTGTTCACTCGCACCAAGTTTGGTGCCAACAATGTGGCCGACTACCTCACCAAAAACGGCATCAAGTCAATGGCTTTGCATGGCAATAAAAGCCAGACAGCTCGCACCCAAGCTTTAGCAGGTTTCAAGAGTGGCGACATCCGTGTTTTGGTTGCAACCGACATTGCCGCACGCGGCATTGACATTGAAGACTTGCCACACGTGGTGAACTACGAAATCCCGAATGTGTCTGAAGACTATGTGCACCGCATTGGCCGCACGGGCCGTGCAGGCGCCAGCGGCGAAGCTGTGAGCTTGGTGTGCTTGGACGAAGAAGGTTTCATGATGGAAATTGAACGCTTCACCAAGCAAGAAATTCCCGTTCAATTGCTGGATGGCTTTGGTCCTGAGCCAGGCGAGAAAGCAGAACCCATTGCCATGGGTCGTCAAACCTTGTGGGGTGGCGCTGGCCGTCCTCCAAGCCGCGATGTCATGCAAGCTGCTGCCAAAGCAGCACGTTCTGACATGATGCAACGCATACGCGAATCGAAGGGCCCAGCGGGCGAAGGTGGCGGTCGTTCAGGCGGTGGTGGTGCGGGACACGCTCGCCCTGAAGGCGGTGCAGGTCGCTCACGCAATGGACCACCCCCTTCACGCCGTGGTGGTCCTGCACAAGGGCCGAGAAGCGATCGTCAAGATCGCGGCGAAAGAACTTTTGACGGTGCGCCAGCAGATCGCTTCAACGATCGTCGCAGCGAAAGACCCAATGACCGAGGCATGGATCGAAACATGGATCGTGGAAGTGATCATGGCTCACGTGGCGATGAGTTGCCACGTCACATTGACCCGCTCATGACCAATCAATTTGCACGCCAAGGCGCGCCACGTCGCAACAACGGCGGCGGCGGTCAGCCTGACCCCACTCGCACCAGCATCGACAGCTTGGCTGGCGGTGGCCGTGGTGGACCACGCCGCAATGGTGGTGGTGGCGGTGGTGGTGGCGGAGGATTTGGCGGCGGTGGTGGTGGTCGCCGCAGCGGTGGTGGCGGTGGTGGCGGTGGTGGCTATGGCGGCGGCAATGGTGGCGGTCGTTCGTTCGGCCGCTGATCAACCGGTCATCAGCAATTTGCACGTCGGTGATCGGCTATGAGCCGATCATCGAACTTCATGTCGGGGCTACGGAGTTCGCGGTGTTTGGTCACCCTGCCCCGCATTCTGGCTCGCCACATTTTGAAAGAACGCGAGCTGAGTTCGGCGCGCATGATTTTGATCACCACAGCTTCTGTCACACCCGTTCTTTCAAAGATAGTTTCAAAAGTGGTGCGATCTTCCCAAGCCATTTGAATGACCGCTGAAACATCGCCTTGGCTCAGGGGGGGTAGCGATTCAGGTGATTGGGTCATGTCGGCTAGAAAATGGGCACGGGTCTGTGCGATATCATCATTATCTAGCAGGCCTTCAAGGGTCTGCGCCTAACCTTCACAAAAGCCCCATGAAGTCTTCTTTCAAAGGCAACAAGCAAAGCCTACCCAGCAAACCCTGTGCCGTATGCGGGCGGGACATGACTTGGCGCAAAGCTTGGGCCAAAAATTGGGACCAGGTTTTGTATTGCTCTGATGCATGCAGAAAGAAAAAATCAAACTTAGCTCAAGAAAGTCAGCTCAATGGCTAAATCCCTGCGCCATTTGGTTGTGATTTTGGGTGACCAGTTGAACCTGGATGCCAGTGCCCTGGCAGACTTTGATCCCGCGCAGGATGCCATTTGGATGGCTGAAGTGATGCAGGAATCAACCCACGTTCAATCCTCCAAACAGCGCAGCACCTTGTTTTTGAGTGCCATGCGCCACTTTGCACAAGCCCTTCAAGACAAAGCTTGGCCCCTCTGCTACACGAAGCTTGATGATGCAGTCAATGCGGGCACCTTGGCCGACGAACTCGATAAAGCCATTCAAGCCAACAGCCCGCAACAACTTGTCATGACCGCGCCAGGCGATTGGCGAGTTTTGCAAAGTTTGCGCGGCGTTGCCAAGAAAAACAATCTGGCCCTAGACGTTCGCGACGACACCTATTTTTTCAGCACGGTGCGAGAGTTTGCAGAACATGCCAAAGGCCGCAAGCAATTGCGGCAAGAATTTTTTTACCGAGAATTGCGCCAGAAAACAGGCATCTTGATGGATGGCAAAAAACCTGTAGGTGGTCAATGGAACTTTGACGAAGAAAACCGCGGCAGCTTTGGCAAGGCAGGCCCAGGCTTGCTGCCACAAGCATTGCGGTTTGAACCCGACCCTGTCACGCAAGATGTGATGAAATTGGTGAATGAGAAGTTGGCTTCCAATCCAGGCAACTTGAACAGTTTTGGCTGGCCCGTCACACGCGAGCAAGCGCTCAAAGCGTTGGGCAGTTTCATCCAATATCGCTTGCCCTTTTTTGGGCTTTATCAAGATGCCATGTGGGAAGGTGAGGTTTGGCTTTATCACTCGCACATTGCCAGCGCCTTGAACTTGAAACTGCTCCATCCAAAGGAAGTGGTTAAAGCGGCCGAAGAGGCCTACGCGCAAGGGCATGCACCCCTGCCGGCGGTGGAAGGTTTTATTCGTCAAATTTTAGGGTGGCGAGAATACGTGCGCGGTATTTACTGGACTCAAATGCCCGAGTATTTGGAGCGCAACGAATTGCAAGCCTCGGCACATTTGCCTGCGTTTTATTGGACGGGCGAAACCGACATGGC
>JAPLPO010000147.1 GCA_026400155.1 Burkholderiales bacterium
AGGTCGCGCAGCAAAGCGCCGCCGCCCGTCAGCATCATGCCGCGATCGGAAATGTCGGCACCCAATTCGGGGGGTGTTTGCTCAAGCGCTGTTTTGACCGCAGACACAATGTTGTTCAAAGGATCGGTGAGCGCTTCTAGAATTTCGTTGCTGCTGATGGTGAAACTGCGCGGCACACCTTCAGACAGGTTGCGGCCTTTGACTTCCATTTCGCGCACTTCGCTGCCTGGGAAGGCCGAGCCAATGTTTTTCTTGATGGCTTCAGCGGTGGGCTCACCAATGAGCATGCCGTAGTTGCGGCGAATGTAGTTGATGATGGCTTCGTCAAACTTGTCGCCGCCTACGCGCACACTGCCTTTGTAAACCATGCCGCCCAAGGAAATGACGCCCACTTCGGTGGTGCCGCCGCCAATGTCGACCACCATGGAGCCTGAAGCTTCAGACACAGGCAAGCCGGCGCCAATGGCGGCAGCCATGGGTTCTTCAATGAGGTACACCTCGGAGGCGCCAGCGCCCAAAGCAGATTCGCGAATGGCGCGTCGCTCAACTTGGGTAGAGCCACAAGGCACACAGATGATGATGCGGGGGCTGGGGCGGAAGGTGCTGCGGGGGTGCACCATGCGGATGAATTGCTTGAGCATTTGCTCGGTGACGGTAAAGTCGGCAATCACGCCGTCTTTCATGGGGCGAATGGCTTCGATGTTGCCAGGCACCTTGCCCAACATGGACTTGGCCTCGTGGCCAACAGCCTGCAAAACCTTCTTGCCTTGGGGGCCGCCTTCGTGGCGGATGGCAACCACGGAGGGCTCGTCTAGAACGATGCCTTTGTCGCGCACAAAAATGAGGGTGTTGGCGGTGCCCAAATCAATGGCCAAATCGGTAGAAAAATAACGGCGGAACGAACTGAACATAACAAATCCTAAGCAACTGCTGTCATGAGACTTGCGGCCAGCAGTTTGGGGGTCATTGAAGGGAGTAAATTGTGGGCTTGGACAAGCTTTTTTGGAGAGCCATCAGCGAACACACGATAATAACCGATCACTTGAAAAAAAAGCGGATTGAGCGCCCAAATTTGTGGCGCTTGAAGCGCCAGTCATGAGTCACTATTTATGTCCCTAACTGCCCAAGACATCGACCGAATTGCCAACCTGGCCAGGTTAGAGCTCCCGCCAGAGGAGGGCCAACGCATGTTGGACCAAATCAATGGCTTTTTCACCATTGTGGACGCCATGCGCGCGGTTGACACCACCGGTGTCCAGCCTCTGCCACACCCCATTGCCACCATCCAAGAGGTGGCCTTGCGCCTGCGCGACGACGTGGCCAGCGAGCCCAATCAGCGCGAGGCCAACCAACAAAGCGCCCCCGCTGTCGAGCGTGGTTTGTTTTTGGTTCCCAAAGTGATCGAGTAAGGGACCGTCATGACAGCTTTACATGATTTAAGCGTTGCCTTTTTGGCCGCCGAACTTCGCGCCAAAAAAGTCAGCGCTACAGAACTCGCCCAGCACTTTTTGGCTCGCAGCCAAGCGGATACGTCGGGCGCATTTTTAAGCCTCAACCCAGAGGCCACCTTGGCGCAAGCCAAAGAGGCCGATTTCCAGCTGGCCGCAGGCACGGCCGGTCCCTTGGCGGGTGTGCCAATGGCGCACAAAGACATTTTTGTGACCACCGACTTTCCCACCACGGCCGGCTCCAAGATGTTGGAGGGCTATCGCTCGCCCTTTGACGCCACCGTGGTGCGCAAATTGGGAGTTCAGCCTGGCGGTGCAGGCATGGTCAATGTGGGCAAGCTCAATTGCGACGAATTTGCCATGGGCTCGTCTAATGAAAACTCGGCGTACAAATCGGTGACCAATCCTTGGGACACTTCGCGGGTGCCGGGGGGGTCGTCTGGCGGCAGTTCTGCCGCAGTGGCCGCACGCTTGGTGCCAGCTGCAACCGGTACGGACACCGGTGGTTCTATTCGCCAACCCGCTAGCTTTTGCGGCATCACGGGCATCAAGCCCACTTATGGCCGTGCCTCGCGCTACGGCATGATTGCCTACGCTTCTAGCTTGGACCAAGCCGGCCCCATGGCACGCACCGCAGAAGATTGCGCGCTGATGTTGTCGGCCATGTGCGGCCCCGATTTAGACCGCGATTCCACTTCATTGGATGTGCCCGCAGAAAACTTTGCGCGCGATTTGAATGCGCCCTTGGATGGTTTGCGCATTGGCGTTCCCAAAGAATTTTTTGGTGAAGGTTTGGCAGCGGGTGTACGAGCAGCCGTAGATGCTTCATTGAAAGAATACGAAAAGCTGGGCGCCAAGTTGATTCCCATTAGCTTGCCCCGCACCGAACTTTCTATTCCTGTTTACTACATCATTGCGCCGGCAGAAGCGTCCAGCAATCTAAGCCGCTTCGATGGTGTGAAGTTTGGCCATCGCACCAAGGATTACACCGATTTGGTGTCCATGTACAAGCGCTCACGCGCCGAAGGTTTTGGCGAAGAAGTGAAGCGTCGCATCATGACAGGTGCGTATGTGTTGTCACACGGTTACTACGATGCGTACTACCTGCAAGCGCAAAAAATCAGGCGCATGATTTCCGATGACTTCCAACAAGCCTTCCAAGTTTGCGATGTCATTGCAGGCCCCGTTGCGCCTACTGTTGCCTGGAAGTTAGGCGAAAAAGCCGACGATCCTGTGGCCAATTATTTGGCCGATATTTTTACCTTGCCTGCTTCACTGGCAGGCTTGCCTGGCATGAGCGTGCCGGCTGGTTTTGGCGAAGAGGGTATGCCTGTTGGCTTGCAGCTCATTGGCAATTATTTCAAAGAAGCACAGTTGCTCAATGCCGCACACCGTTTGCAGCAAGCCACCGACTTTCACCTCCGTCAACCAGGAGGCACAAAATGAGCACGAAACAAAAATCGCTGTTGGTCCAAGGCTACGAAGTGGTCATTGGCTTTGAAACCCACGCCCAACTTTCAACGCAAAGCAAAATTTTCAGCCGTGCCCCCACGGCGTTTGGTGCCGAGCCCAACACGCAAGCGTGCGCGGTGGATTTGGCTTTGCCAGGCACACTGCCCGTGATGAACAAAGGTGCAGTGGAACGCGCCATTGAATTGGGCTTGGCGGTAGGTGCGCACATTGCTGAAGAAAGTATTTTTGCGCGCAAAAATTATTTCTATCCCGATCTGCCCAAGGGCTATCAAATCAGCCAGTTTGAAATTCCGGTGGTGCAAGGCGGTGAGGTGTCGTTCTTTGTGGGCGATGAGAAAAAAACCGTTCGCTTGGTGCGCGCGCACTTAGAAGAAGACGCGGGAAAATCTTTGCACGAAGACTTCATTGGCCAAAGCGGCATCGACCTGAACCGTGCAGGCACACCGCTTTTGGAAATTGTGACCGAGCCCGACATTCGCTCTAGCGAAGAAGCCGTGGCTTATGCCAAAGAGTTGCACAAAATTGTGACTTGGATTGGCATTTGCGATGGCAACATGCAAGAGGGCAGTTTCAGGTGCGATGCCAACGTGTCGGTGCGCAAACCCGGCGATGATCTGGGCACCCGGCGAGAAATTAAAAACTTGAACAGCTTCAAGTTCATGCAGCAGGCCATCGACTTTGAAGTGCGCTGGCAAATTGAACAAATTGAAGACGGCTTTGAAATTCAACAAGCCACGGTGCTGTTCGATCCCGATACGGGCGAAACACGCGCCATGCGCACCAAGGAAGATGCGGCCGATTACCGTTACTTCCCCGATCCCGACTTACCACCTTTGGTGATTGGTCGCGATTGGGTGGCGCGCGTGCAATCTGAGATGACCGAATTGCCCCGTGTGATGGCGGCACGTTTTGTGGCCGACTACGGTTTGCCCGAGTACGACGCCACCACCCTCACGCAAAGCAAAGCCATGGCCGCCTATTTTGAAGCGGCCGCCAAGGCTTGCGGACAAGCCAAGTTGGTCAGCAACTGGGTGATGGGTGAAGTGTCACGTCGCTTGAATGCTGGCGAAGTGGGCATTGATCAAGCGCCTGTGAGTGCTGCGCAACTGGCGGCCATGATTGGCCGCATTGCCGACAACACCATCAGCAACAGTGCGGCCAAGCAAGTGTTTGATGCGCTGTGGACAGAAGGCGGCGAAGTGGACGCCATCATTGAGGCCAAAGGCCTGAAGCAGATGAACGACACCGGCGCCTTGGAAGCCATCATTGACGAAGTGCTGGCGGCCAATCCGAAGAACGTGGAAGAGTTCAGAGCGGGCAACAGCAAGGCCTTGAATGGCTTGGTGGGCCCCATCATGAAAGCCAGCAAAGGCAAGGCCAATCCTGCGCAGGTGAATGAGTTGTTGAAAAAGAAGTTAGAAGGCTGAAGTCAAAAGTTGGTACCGGGTGCCTCGCCCGGTGCCCGTTTGCATTAGCAAGCCCGCCTCGCAAAGTGACGTCAATTCGCGATAGGCGGTGGCGCGTGACACGCCGCACAAGTTCACATATTTCTCGGTGCTCATGCCGCCGCTGAATCCTTCAGGCCCCGCATCGTAGAGTTTGTTAATGGCTTTGCTTTGTGATGGCGTCAGCAGGGGATGGTGTTCGCGCAGATCTGCCCAAAAGCGTGTTTTCCGCATGGCCGATTGCATCTGCTCCCAGCTGCTATCGGCGGCCTTGTGAATGCAAGCCACAAACCATTGGACCCACGGTGTCACGTCCATGTTGGCGCTACCTGTGGCCGCTTGAAGTTGATCGTAGTAGCCGCTGCGTTGTTGCCAAATTTGTTGCGACAAGCTCCACAGCCGCTCTTTAGTTTGGAGGTCTTGCGCCAGTGCCATCTCAACCAAGGCGCGACCAATTCGACCATTGCCGTCTTCAAACGGATGAATGGTTTCAAACCACAGATGTGCAATGGCGGCGCGGACTAAACCATCTTGTTGACCCAAACTGCTGTTGAACCAATGTACAAATGCTTCCATGTGGGCATGAACTTCTGTAGAAGCCGGAGCTTGATAATGCACGACGTCGGGCTTGCCCATCTGCGGCGTGACAATTTGCATCGGTTCAGTGTGCGTGCGGTAAGCGCCCGTGAGAATTTTTTGTGTGCCACTGCGGCCTGTTGGAAACAAAGCAGCTTGCCAGTCATACAAGATGTTGTGGCTCAGCGCACGGTGACTGTTTTGTAATGCGCCTTGAAGCACATTGAGTGTGGCCTCAGCGCGCGCGTCGCGTTTGATTTTTTTGTCATCGGACAAACCCAGCCGACGTGCAGCAGAAGCTCTGACGGAGTTGAGTTGCAGTATCTCGCCCTCAATTTGAGCCGTCGCTAAAGCTTCATCTGTCCAACCTTGAAGCTGCAATGCGACGAGGTCGGGTAGTTGAAGGTGTGTAGCAAGTCCCATGGCTTTGCCCTGAGAGAAGCGGGTAGCCGCCAATGCGGGTTGCAACACTGCCAGGTCGACCTTGAAGTGAGGCCATTTTGAAGATTGCCAAAGATACATGAAGCGTATCTTAAGCTTTTACGCTTCAAATGTGAAGCGTAAAATACAAATTTACGCTTCACAGGCCTTCTGTCAAACGCCGTAACGATCTCGGTAGGCTTGAACTTTGGGCAGGTGTTGGCCCATCTCATTGCCGCTTTGGGTCGACAGGTAGGCCAGCAAATCAGACAGCTCTGCGATGCAGCACACACTCATGCCCAATGTGTTGCGCACATATTGAACGGCGCTGTGTGGAACGTCTCTGACCGAGCCATCGGACTGAACTTCGGTGGCCATCTCTTGGCGGTCTAGGGCTATGGCGATGGCGTGCGCAGTGGCGCCAGCTTTTTTGATCAGCTCAATCGATTCGCGCGCGGCAGTGCCTGCGCTCATCACGTCGTCCACAATGAGCACGCGACCTTGCAGGGGCGCACCCACCAAGGTGCCGCCTTCGCCGTGGTCTTTGGCTTCTTTGCGGTTGTAGGCAAATGGCACGGTTTTGCCCAAACGAGCCAATTCAATCGATACCGCTGCCCCCAAAGGAATGCCTTTGTAAGCAGGTCCAAAAATCATGTCAAATTCGATCCCGCTGGCCATCAAGGCTTTTGCATAGAATTGAGCGAGTTTTCCGAGTTTGGCGCCATCGTCAAACAAGCCTGCGTTGAAGAAATACGGGCTCATGCGACCAGCTTTGGTTTTGAATTCACCAAACTTGAGTACGCCCGCATCGACGGAAAATTGAACAAACTCTTGCGCCAAGGCCGCTGTGTCGGTTGGGTGTGTGTGTCCAGTCACCATGGGGAAATCCTTGTTTAAATTAAGCAGCTTGAACTTGAACGGCATTCGTTCTGCGGCCACCAAAGGGGTGGAGGCCTGGATTGCTCAAAACAATCCCGATTGTATTTGTGTGCAAGAGGTTAAAGCACAAGCGCCCGATGTGGCTGGCAAATTTGAGACTTTGGCGGGGCTAAAGGGCCACTTTCACTTTGCTGAGAAAAAAGGCTACTCGGGTGTGGCCGTGTACAGCAAGCACGAACCGAGTGACGTGGTGGTGGGGATGGGTCATGAGGAGTTTGATGCAGAGGGGCGCTTTGTGGAGCTGCGTTTTGACACCCCCCAGCGCAAGTTGTCGATTGTCAGTGCTTATTTTCCCAGTGGCTCGTCAGGCCCTGAGCGGCAAGAAGCCAAGTTCCGTTTCTTAGACCACATGGGGCCACATTTGAAGTCTTTGGGTGCTCAGCGTGAATTCATTGTGTGCAGCGATGTGAACATTGCGCACCAGCAAGCCGACCTGAAGAATTGGAAAAGCAACCAAAAGAACAGCGGCTTTTTGCCAGAAGAGCGCGCTTGGATGACGCACATGACCACCGAAGGTCCTCTGGTGGACGTGTATCGCCGCTTGCATCCTGAAGCCACTGACGCTTGCTACACCTGGTGGAGCAACCGCGGGCAAGCTTATGCCAAGAATGTGGGCTGGCGCTTGGACTATCACTTGGCCACTGCCGCATTAGCGGCCGGTGCACAAAAAGCTGAGATCTACAAAGACACGCGCTTCAGCGATCACGCGCCTTTGACCATCGATTACAACTGGACACTTTGAGCTCAGCGTGAGTTCTGAGCGTAAAGTGCTGAGAACTTAATCGCGCAAATAGGTGAGCATTCGGCCTCTATAGGCCGCTTCGGTTTCCGTGGCTGACATGACCAGGGTTTCTTCACTGAGCGCAAAACCTTGTGCGGCCATGTTGCGATGAAAGTGGGAGCGATTTCCCCGATTGGGGTCAACCACCCAAACCTCCGCATGGTCTTCAATGTGCGCGTTGATGTAATGCGCCAGATCGCCACGCTCATCGCGCTCATAAAGAATGTCGCTGCCAATGATCAAGTCGAACTTGCTGTTCACAACAGGGTCTTGTTGTTGTGCGGCGTGTTCGCCCCATTGACCATGCTGGTAACTCATGGGGCCCAAGTTGTTGAGGCGCAAATTTTCTTTCAAAAACTCACCGGCCAGTGGGTGACAGTCTGATGCTGTGATGTTGGCACCTCGGCGATGTCCAACCAAGCTTGCCAACGCCAAGCCACAGCCCAGTTCAAGGATGCGCTCTTGTTCACTGACTGGACGAATGGCCAAACGCTCTGCCAACTTTGAACCTGAGGGCCAGAGCAAACCAAACAGTGACCAAAAAGCGGAAGAAATGCCGAGAGCCAAAGCGGCGCCTTCAGGGTCAAAAAACTGTTGCTTGTCGAGCAAAGAGCGAATGAGCAAATTGGGAGCGCCTTGAACAACGATGGACTCGTGCTTGGTTTGATAGCCCTCATCGCAGTTGGACAGTGGGAGGTTCTGCCCCAGTGAGGGCATTAAAGCGTGATGTGGCAAATAGACAATCGGGCAGGCACGGGCTGTGCCTGATTCAACCCATCTTACGCTCAAGCCGGAATTTCTGGCAAACTGAAGTGAATGTGCCTGTCAGCGCGGGCAATGGTTTCGGGGCGATGGGCAATCACAATGCGCGTGAGTTTGAGCTTTGACAGCGTGTTCGAAACGGCACTTTCATTTTGCATGTCCAAATGACTGGTGGCTTCGTCTAAGGCCAATACGCAAGGCTGAGCATAGAGCGCGCGGGCCAATAAAAGACGCTGCTTTTGACCGCCACTGAGACCAGTGCCCAACTCGCCAATGAGCGTTTGATAGCCCATGGGCATGCGTGCAATTTCTTTGTGAATTTCTGCCAATTGGGCACAGGCTTCAATCCTAGGAAGATGGGGCGATAGGTCAAAGAAGGCGATGTTGTCGGCAATGCTGCCGGTGAGCAACGCATCTTCTTGCATGACAACTCCAATTTTGCGGCGAACATTGGACATGCCCAATTGGCTAATGGGCAGGCCTCCATACAAGACCATGCCGTGGGTTGGCGTGAGCAAGCCCAACAAAATTTTAAGCAAGGTGGTTTTGCCGCAACCGCTGGCACCCGAGATGGCCACATGCTCGCCAGCTTGAATGCAAAGGTCCATGTTGTAAAGCAACCAAGGCTCGCCCTCGCTGTACCGAAATGAAACTTTGCGAAGTTCAAGACTGGCGGGCAAGTGGGCCAAGTCGTGAAAAGGCAAGTTGCCTTGCGGTGTATCTTGCTCAGGAGGTGTGAGCACAATGTCGGCCAGCCTGTCGCGATGCAAATTGAGCATCTTGAGTTCAATGCCTTGGTTAATGAGTGCACTGACGCGACCCGTGAATTGAATTTTGTAGCTGATGAAAGCCAGCAGCATGCCCACCGTGAAAACGCTTGCACTTTGATTGTGCGCTTGCGATGGCAAAATGATTTTGGCACCTAGCCAAAAGACGCACAAATTTTCAAGGCCAAAAATAATTGTTCGAGCCACATTGAAACCCATGTTCAATTTGGCGGTTTGAAAATCACGGTTCATAACTTCTACCATGAGACTTTGCCAACGCGCGCGCCGCTCATTTTCTCTTGAAAACAATTTGAGTGGCGTGATGGCCCGAAGCGTTTCAATGAAGTGACTTTGCTCTTGTCCCGACAAAACCAATCGCTCTGATGCAGCATGCCTGAAAGGCGAATAACTGACCCAGCGCACCAGCGCATATAAAACGCAAGCGGCTAGAACCACCCATGTGAGAGTGGGTGAGTAAATGAACATCATGACCAGCGCTGCAATGGCCATCAAGCCATCGAGCAGAGATTCGATGGCGGTTTGCGTGAGTGTTTTTTGAATGTCGTGAACTGCGTTGAAGCGCGATGAGATATCGCCTAAGTGGCGCTTGGCAAACCAATCGGAAGGCAACTTGACCAAGTGCGCAAACACATTGCCAAGCCATTGCACAGAAACGCTTTGGCTGAGCACCAGAACCCACCAACTGCGCGCGTAGGACAGTGCCGATTGAATGAGAAGAATGATGGCAAAGCCGATGGCCAATACAGAAAGCAATTCGTGGTCACCCGAGCTTAAGACATCGTCCACCACGACTTGGTTGAACATGGGCATGAGGATGGCAAACAGCTCGAGGACCAACGCCAGAGCCAATATTTGAAGTGCTGATTTGCCAAAGCCTTGAAGCTTGCCGGTGAGCATGGAAAGCGGAAAAGCCTTGGGGGCTGGAATAGTTTTGAAGTCGGGTTGGGGTGTGAGCTCCAAAGCGATGCCCGTGAAATGTTGCGATATTTCAGCGCGTGAGACCAGCCTCACGCCCAAAGCAGGATCGAGCAACGTGATTTTGTTGCCTCTGATTTTTTGCAGGACCACAAAGTGATTAAAGTCCCAATGCAAGATGCATGGCAGACGAAGTTGGCCCAGCTCTTCCAACTCCAAGCGAACGGGGCGGGCATTGAACCCCAAGACAAGGCTGTGATCAATGAGTTGCTTGAGGTTGGCGCCCTTGAGTGACTGTGGAAACTTGTACCGCAAATCCATCAGCTGCCAATGCTGGCCATGTGCATTGGCAATCATGCACAAACAAGCCAAGCCGCATTCAGACGCTTGCAATTGCAACACTGGGATCAAGATGAACTCATTTCTGATGCATGAACATAGCGGCCTGCGCACCAGCGGTGCGCAGGTTTTTGCGGGCCAGGTTTATCGGGCACACATGTTGTTGGAGAAGTCGCCCATAGGGTTGTAGCCGCCTGCTTCTGCTGTGCCGTATGACGAGAAGTCGAAGTTAAATAATCCAGCCGCTTCGTACACCGCATACATGTTTGCAAAGGCTTCACCCATCTTGAAGGCCCATCGGGCCACAATTCCGCCCCCCTCGACTTGGTTCAATTCTTCCATGTTTAAAGTTCTCATTTCATTCTCCTGGTTGTGCTGAAAAAATCGTTTCAGCGGCGATCAAAAAATCAAATACAGACAAGACCAAAATCACGGTGGCATTCACTGAAAAGTGGAGAATGCAGCTCAAGAGATAAGCCTTGCCCTTGCCCATTTCCAACTTGTGCAAGTCGTACTGTTTTAAAAAAAAGTAGAAGAAGAAAAACAGCGCGATGACTCGAATGAAAATGGGAAAGGGCAGGTTTTGTGGCGTTGTGAAGTGAAGCGACACCATGAACAAGGGCGCAACCACAAACAGCAAGCGCCTGTTGAACAGTTTTTCGTGAATGGCTGCCACCACAATCAATGCGAAATTCTCGAAAAGAGGCGCTGCCAACAACATCGAAATGGTGATGGCCATCAGCGGCATGATTTCTGGGTCGTCAGGGCTGGCATCTAAATTGCAAAGCAAGGCAATCAAAGTGATGTGGATGGCCTGGATCAAATTGATGCCAACCAACACGTCGATGAAGCCATGCCGATTGAGGGGTGAGGCTCTGATGCTTTGGATGAAGCTCATGATATTTTTTGACGAGCATGAATGGCCAAGAGCGGCTCAAAGACCCATTCCCAAATACCACGCAGATCGTGGATGACGTCGGCTTCGAGGGTCATGCCTGGGCGCAAGGGGCGTATCTCGCCAAAAGCCATGACATGTTGAGATGCCAATTCGACGTAGATTCTGTAAAGCGGCTCGTTGCTTTGCGTGGAAGCCATGAGGGCTGTGCCCTGACCATGCGGCAAATCTTGTGGCGCAATGGGCGTGCCGCTCACCTTGAGAACGCGGCCTCTGGCCAGTCCAAACTTTTGATACGGATAGGCTGCCAAGCGAAGCCACACGTCTTGACCGGGTTGAATGAAGCCAGCGGTGCGAGTGGGCGCAAACAGAGCGGCAACCAAGGTGTGTGCCGATGGGCCGGGTGATAAAGAGTCGGATGACAAAGGATCGGATGACAAAGGGTTGGATGACAGTGGGATAGCATGCGGCACCATGCTGGCAATGGTTTGACCGGCTTGTGCCATTGCGCCTAGGCTTAAGTGAACGGTGCTAACTTGGCCTGCCTGGGGCGCCAGCACACTGCTGGTTTTGCGCGATTGAATTTCGGCTGTTTCTTGATCGAGGCTAGCCAGGCTGCGGTCAATTTGGAGGAGATCGATGGCCAGCTGCTTTTGAAGATGGCTCAAGTCGGCTTGCGCTAAGTGGTGTTCACGTGCCAAAGCAACACCATTGCGCAGTGTATTTTCCAAGCGCGATTGGAGGTCAATGAGTTCTTCTTGCTTGCCTTGCGCTTGAATGTCAGAGACAAAGCCTTGAGTTGCCATTTGCTCAAAGCGTTGCCATGTTTTTTGTGCCAACTCAACCCTGCGCTTTGCCAATGCCTGCTCTTGGCTTGCTTGGGTTGTCTCGAGGGACAAGGACCGAATGCGGTCTGACAGATGGGCTTCGCGTTGGCGGCTTTGAGCAACGCGGGATTGGCGTTCAGCCAAAAGCGTGCTGCGGCGTTGTGCCAAATGCGATGCCAGCAAGCTTGCTGTGCTGCCTTCGGCCGAGACTTTGTCGGTGTTGAGCACAAACAAAACTTGGCCTTGCTCAACCCAGTCGCCTTCTTTCACGCGCCGGTCGAGCAGCACACCTGAAACGGCGGAACTTAACTCCACGGTGCCCCATTGCGGCATAAGGACGCCCGGGATGCGAACTTTGCGGGCCACTTGTCCCCATGCCCCGTAAGCCAGCAAGGCACCTGCCAGCAGCAATGCCATGCCAGCCACAACGCTGAAGCGTGGATGGTGTGCGAGGTGAATGGGGCCCATCCAAGAGGCCTGCTTGGATTGGGTGACTTCCGTGCGAAAAAGGGGTGTGGTCATGTGTGAGTCAGTGAACAAGACCTCACAATACGAGTTTCACAGGCAAACTTTGTTACATTGCCTTGCAAGCGAAACCCATTGAAATACCAGCATGCTTCAGTACCAAACCATTCCAGTCACGCCGTTTCAACAAAACTGCTCTTTGATTTGGGACGACCAAACCCAACAAGCGGCCGTGATCGATCCTGGCGGTGACCTGCATTTGATCCTTTCAGAGGTGCAAAAGCGGAGTTTGAAACTTGAGCAAATTTGGCTCACGCACGCGCACATTGATCACGCAGGCGGCACAGCGGTTTTGGCGCGCGAATTGAATTTGCCCATCGTGGGGCCGCACCCTGGTGATCAATTTTGGATTGATCGTTTGTCAGATCAAGGTCGCATGTTTCAGTTTCCCGACGCAGAAATTTTCACGCCCACCCGGTGGCTGGCCGATGGCGATACCGTCAGCTTGGGTTCACACACCTTGAACGTTCGACACTGCCCTGGCCACACGCCAGGCCATGTGGTGTTTCATTCCCCTGAGATCCAGCGTGCTTTTGTTGGCGATGTGTTGTTTGCCGGCAGCATTGGCCGCACGGACTTTCCACAAGGCGACCACGACACCTTGATTGCCAGCATCACGCAGCGCTTGTGGCCCATGGGCGATGACACGGTGTTCATTCCAGGCCATGGCCCCGAAAGTACGTTTGGTCGTGAACGTCGCAGCAACCCTTATGTGGGTGGGACCTAAGCCTTCTAGAGCCTTCAAGCGTCTACAAGCGCTTTCAACTTAATTGAGTGGTGCGGTGTCTCGGCCTTGAACGGCCTGAGCATAGAGTTGCGCCACTTTGGGCAAGTTGGCTTCTAGTTCTTGAATGCGATTGTTGCCGCTGGGGTGTGTCGACAAGAAAGGGAGTTGCCCTTTGCCTGCGCCGGTAGCGGCCAACATTTTTTTCCACAGCTGCACACTGGCTTCTGGTTTAAATCCGCCGCGTGCTGCAATTTCAAGCCCCACCAAATCGGCCTCTGTTTCGTCGTCGCGGCCGTATTTCAAGGTGAGCAATTGCGTGCCTAAATTGGCTGCTACATCACCCAATTGTCCTAGGCCCAAGAGCTGAGAGGCCACCGACAATCCCATGCCTGTAGCTTTGGATTTGGCCAGTCGCTCGCGCGAGTGCTCACGCAAAGCATGGGCCATTTCGTGCCCCATGATCATGGCCACTTCATCGTCGTTCAGTTGCAGTTGATCCAAGATGCCGGTGTAGAACGCAATCTTTCCACCGGGCATGCACCAAGCATTGATTTGTTTGCTGCCAATGAGGTTGACTTCCCATTTCCACTTGCGCGAATCGGGGTTCCATTGGGCTGTGAACGGAATCAATTTGGCGGCGATGGCACGCAGGCGTTTGAGTTGGGGATAGTCGTCAGGGGCCAAGGCCCCTTTGCTTTCGGCTTCCCCCAGGGTTTGCCGATACTGCTGCCGGGCAGACGCTTCCAGTGTTTCAGCCGGAATGAGTTTGCGGATGCCAGAAGCTTGCCCCACATCGACTTGCGCATGTGCATGGCTTGCCAGCAGGGCAGTGAAGCCCAAACCCGCCCCACCCAAACGATTCAAAAAAGCGCGGCGAGAGGGCCCCTCTGCTTCTGAGACGGAAGCTTCCAAGGGATTGGACACATTTAAATTTGAAAAGCATTGCCAACACATGCTTGAATCATAGTGCCGCACCCACAGATTTCAAGGCAAGAGACTCGTAAAATCCGTATGGATGCTTGGATAATGTTGGCATGACTGAAAAATCCGTTTCCAATCAGCCCACTTTTTCTTGGCTTGCCTCTTGGCGCATCTATTTGGAAGCGGCCAGTTTGCGCATGCTGTTCTTGGGTTTTGCGGCAGGCTTGCCGCTGCTTTTGGTCTTGGGCACCTTGAGCTTTCGACTGCGTGAGGCGGGCATCGACCGCAGCACCATTGGCTACCTCAGCTGGGTGGGGCTGGCCTATGGCTTCAAGTGGGTGTGGGCGCCGCTGGTCGACCGCATGCCCATTCCTTGGCTCACACGTTCTTTAGGCCGCAGACGCAGCTGGCTCTTGCTGGCGCAGGCCATGGTCATGCTGGGCTTGGTGGGCATGGCCCTGAGTGACCCGTCGCAAACTTTGGGTCCTGTTGTTTGGTGCGCTTTGTTGGTGGCTTTTGGTTCAGCCACCCAAGATATTGCGCTGGATGCATTTCGCATTGAGTCCGCAGACCCCACGCAGCAAGCGGCTTTGGCGGCCAGTTATCAAACGGGCTATCGATTGGCCATGATTTGGGCGGGTGCGGGCGTGTTGTGGGTGGCGGCTTGGGTCCAGGGCGAAAGTGCCAGCGGCTACATGCATGCGGCGTGGCAGACGGCCTATTTGGTCATGGCTGCCAGCATGCTCGTCGGTGTGGTCACGGTGCTGCGTTCCCATGAACCCAAGCCCGCCGAATTGCCGCCAGCTAAAAATGCGAAGGCTTGGTTGCAAGGCGCTTTGATCGATCCCTTTGTCGACTTTGTGAAACGCTACAAATGGCAGGCGGCCTTGATTTTGAGCTTGATTGCGGTCTATCGAATCAGCGATGTGGTGATGGGCATCATGGCCAATCCGTTTTATGTCGACATGGGTTTCACCAAAACCGAGGTGGCCAGTGTCACCAAAGTCTATGGCGTGCTGATGACCCTGTTGGGCGCTTTTGTGGGCGGTGTGATGGCATTGCGCTGGGGGGTGATGCGCATATTGATGTTGGGTGCGTTGCTCAGTGCTTTGAGCAATTTGTTGTTTGCTTGGTTGGCCGGACATGGCCACGACGTGCATGCCCTGATTGCCGTTGTATCGGCCGACAACTTGGCCAGTGGCATGCCTTCATTGCCTACTTGTCTTCCTTGACCAACATCAAATATTCGGCCACCCAATACGCACTGCTGAGTTCTATGATGCTTTTGCTGCCCAAGTTCATTGCCGGCTTTTCGGGCGATTTTGTCAATGCCCATGGCTATGCTGATTTTTTCAATGCCACGGCACTTCTAGGTTTGCCCGTGCTGGTTTTGGTTGCTCTGGCGGCGCACTACCAGCCTTCTGACCAGTCATCTTCTCAGCCCTCTGCGCAAGCTTCTTCTGTCGACTGATAGGGGAAACTTTACGAGCGATTCAGACTATCACGCAAGCCCGTAGACCCCGCCTCGTATACTTGAAGCCATGAAAATTACGCACTTGCTGTTGACGCATAGTTTTGCTGGCACCGAACGGTATGTGGTTGAACTTGCCAACGCACAAGCCATGTCAGGCCATGAAGTCACAGTTGTTTTGCACAAGCGAGCTGCAGAAGATCGACCCAATTCAATCGCTCATCGGTTTAACGAAAAGGTCAGGCAACTGTTTGTGGGCGGTCCCAGTTGGATCGCTTTTTGGTGGGCACGCCAAGTCGTTCAAAAATTACAAATAGATGTGGCGCATGCCCATTTAAGTGGAGGGTGCAGGGCTATCCAGTCACTTCGTGCACCATTTTTACGCCTCGCAACATTGCACATTGAATACAAACCGCAGCAGCATCGCGGTATGGACGCATNNCCAATACAGAACAAATTGACAAGGGGACGCAAACTGCAAAGGCAGATCCTTCTGCGCGCGAAAAAATACGTACTGAACTCGGTATACCGCCAGATACTTTTTTAATTGGCGCCTTGTGTCGCGCAGAAAAAAGCAAGGGCTTAGACGTACTGATTGACGCCTACTTGTCAAACCCGCCTACCAATTCTTGCTTGGTTATTGTCGGGGGTGGGCGTGAGTGGAAGGCCTTGAGAAAAAAAGCGCCAGCCAAGATCCTGATGCCGGGTTTTGTAAATCGGCCACAAGATTGGTTCAGCGCCTTTGATGGCTATGTCAGTGCAGCAAGGTATGAGCCATTTGGACTTGTTTTTTTAGAGGCCTTTGCAGCCGGGTTGCCTGTGCTGTCCACGGCCAGCGAAGGGGCTCAAATATTTCAAGCTCTGATTGGGCGGCCCTTGTTGAAGTGCGGAGACAGGCATTCAATGACCGAGGGGCTGCAACAATTTTTAAGTGAGCGTCCCGCAAAACGCACCTACGACCTCAGTGATTTCAATTATGAAAATCAGGTCAATCGGGTAGAGGCTTTTTACAAGAAGCAATGGACCCGCCAACGCTCCAATTCATTGAACGAATGACCTACTTCGCAATAAATTCCCAAGCGATGTGAGTGAACTTATTCTTGAGTTTGTAGTTCATGCGGCGAAATTTTTGGCTCAAACTGAGCGGAACCTTTGGCGTCAATGCATCTTTGTGCACCACCCATTCAACTTTGCGTGCTACAAATTGACCCGAGAATCCATACATCCTGCCTAAGGGATTTGCCCCTGTAAAGTAGAGATGTGTTTTCTCAGTCATGATGTTGACATGCGTCGGGTCTTGAAATGCTTCATAAGCTGGATAGCACGGGGTGAGTGCATACAGAATGCCCCCTGGTCGAAGTACACGATGTATTTCGTTCATCAATTCAATGAAAGGAAAGCGAGTTGACGATCCGTCCGCGGTGGGTAGAACACGCGGCACATGTTCCAAGAAATCAAAAGCTGACAGCGAATCGAAGTAGTGATCTGGAAAAGGGATCGGTTGCAGCGTTAAATTGGCCTGGCGAATGGTAATTTGGGAAGAATTTTCAGTCGGTGCAATGTCAACACCAAAAAGCTCATCCTGTTGGTAGGGGTTGCGAGGCACTGGGCCGCAGCCCAAATCTAAATGGCGTGTTCTTTGCATAATGAAGCTTGGATTATTTCTTTGAACTCAAAGATTGAATGTAATGCGCAAGAATGGCAAAGGCTTGACTCAGGCGCGCTGACCATCGAATGGGTGCCTGCAACGAGAAACAAAAGTAAATCCAAAATTCAGAAAAACTTGGCCTGAGCTTTGTTCGAAATTCATATTTTGCCAGCTTCAACCATTGCGTTGTGACGCCCATTTCATTTCGGTAGTAAGCCAACATTTTTTCGACACGCAAAGCGTAGCGTGCATTTTTGATTGGCGAATGACGGAACTCAAGCAGGGCGTTGTTGGCATGCTCTCGGTGCATTACCAGCGGTTCTGCTAAGTAGTATTTGTGAGCGCCGAGGATATCGCTGCCATAGAAAAGACAATCGTCAGGGCGAGACTTCCATTCGGCGACTTGTTCTTTAGGCAATAGAAGTATTTGATTCAGCAGAGACCGCTTGAGTGTGTTGCCTGAAGTTGCAACACCTTGCCAGCGCTGAATGAAGGCACCCATGAGGATGGACAAGCCAAGGTCGCGGCTTTTTTGGTGACGCTTTCGATTCAATGCGAGCCCTTCGGAGGCTCCAAACTTTTGCATGTTGCAATAGACGTAATCGAGACTTGGGTTGGCCTCGTAGATGGCGGCCATTTTTTCCAAATAATTTGTATTCCACAGATCATCTGAATCAAGCAGCGCAACGACATCCCCTGTTGCCTTTGCGCACCCAGTGATCCAGGCCATCATTTGACCGGAATTGGCTTGCGTCAAGACTCTCACTTTGGGATGCTTGTCAAAGGCCTGCGTCAGACGCGCCACGGAGTCGTCTTGAGAACCATCGTCCACCACAATCACTTCGAGGGGTGGATAAGTTTGTGACAAAGCAGACTGAACAGCCTCAACGACATAGTCTTGGTAGTTGTAACTGCTGATGAGAACGGAGATGCTGGGCTTGTTCATTTCAATCAATTTGATATTTAGATGGACTGAAAAAAGCTTTGGCTTTCAAGCCCCAAAAATGCTTCAATGCAAAACGAAAGAAAGACTTCTTTTTGTTGATGTACAGCAAATCATTGGCACGAAGGCGCAAATGACGAATCAACTCAAACGAAAGCCATTGCTTTGATTGTGCTTGGTACAAGTTAGACAATGTTTGCAAGTAGGCTTGATCCTGACTGGGCACGCTGGCTAAGTATGAAAACCACCTGCAGCGCTCTTTGAACAAGTCCGCCCGATTGACCTCCTCTGCCCGTTTGACTTGACGAGAGAGGTCAGTTTGACCGCCAGTATGTTGGCGATATTGAACCAGTGCTTCGTCGACATATTTAATTTCGCCCACTGTTGCTGCCCAAAACGACAACCACCAATCATGAAATTTAATAGGCGGTATTGGCAGGGCTTGTTCCAAGAGTGTGCGTTTGAAAAGCATCGCATGACCAGAGATGCAATTCCAGAATGCAAAGACGGCGGGTTGATGTCCTTGGTACATGTGAAGTCGATCGGAAATTCGCATGTTCATGGGTGATCCATCCGCATTCATGAGGTCGGAATCACAATAGGCCATCACATGGTCTCCAAGCTGATTTTGTAAGCGCATCAACTTGTCAGGATGCCAAATGTCATCTTGGTCGCAGGGGGCAATCAATTCGCCTTGACACAAACTTAAGGCGCGACTGAAGTTTTGGTTTATACCCAAATTTTCAGCATTTTTGTAAATGCGGATTCGGCGATCTTTTTGGCTACGCTCTTCGGCGATGGCAACACTTCCATCAGTCGAGCAGTCGTCCACAATCACGAGCTCTAAATTTTCCCAAGTTTGATTTAAGATGGAGTCAATCTGAGCTGCTAAAAATCGTTCACCGTTATAAGTACACATGGCAATCGAGATTAACGGCTGCCCAGTGTTTGAAAACATGGCTGAGTGGGTCAGTTTTGGTTCAGTGCGATGAGCCGACTGCTTCGCCTGCTTTGAGTTGGTAAACCGTACCGCAGTAAGGGCACTTGGCATGGCCTTCACGGGCCACATCCAAGTAAACCTTGGGGTGGGTGTTCCAGACTTTCATGTCAGCCTTGGGGCTGGGGCAAAAAACACCACCTTGTGGGTTTAAGTCTTTGGCCAGAAGTTCAATGGCTTGGCTCATGAACAAGATCTTTCTTGAAATTAAACGTGCGTCAACCAGTGAGCGTATTTGGGATTTCTGCCGTTCACAATGTCAAAGAAGCCAGTCTGAATTTTTTCAGTGATGGGGCCGCGGCTGCCAGCGCCAATTTCAATGCGATCGAGTTCGCGAATGGGCGTGACTTCAGCGGCTGTGCCGGTAAAGAAGGCTTCGTCGCAAATGTAAATTTCATCGCGCGTGATGCGCTTTTGAACAATCTCTAGCCCTAAGTCTTTGGCAATGTGAAACACGGTGTTGCGGGTGATGCCGTTCAAGGCGCCAGCCGACAAGTCGGGCGTGTAGATCACGCCGTCTTTGATGACAAAAATATTTTCGCCAGCACCTTCGGACACGAAGCCAGAGGTGTCGAGCAACAAGGCTTCGTCGTAGCCCTCATCGACGGCTCGTCGTAGCCCTCGTCGACGGCTTCCATGTTGGCCAAAATGGAGTTGGTGTAGTTGCTCACCGCCTTGGCCTGTGTCATGGTGATGTTGACGTGATGGCGCGTGAAGCTGGAAGTTTTGACGCGGATGCCGCGCTTCAAGCCTTCTTCGCCCAAGTAAGCACCCCATGTCCAAGCGGCCACCATCAGGTGGATGGTGTTGCCTTTGGGGCTGACGCCCAATTTCTCAGAGCCAATCCAGGTGAGGGGGCGAATGTAGCCGCTTTCCAAATGGTTCTCGCGCACCACGGCTTTTTGGGCCTCGCACACCTCTTCTTTGGTGAAGGGCAACTTCATGCGCAAAATTTTGGCGCTGTTGAACAGGCGGTCGGTGTGTTCTTGCAGTCGGAAGATGGCGGTGCCGTTGACTGTTTTGTAGGCACGAACGCCTTCAAAGGCGCCGCAACCGTAATGCAGGGTGTGGGTCAAGACGTGAATTTTGGCGTCGCGCCATTCGACCATCTTGCCGTCCATCCAAATTTTGCCGTCACGGTCTTCCATCGAGGGTGTGGCGGTGCTCATGGTTTTGTCCTTTGTTGCCAGTTTCGCAAAGTGTTCATTTTACGAGGCTTATGGGCTTGTTTGGCCTGACTTTCAGCAGGTCTTAAGAAGAAGGCTGGGATTCTTCGGTGTCTTCTGGCGCGGGCCGCGTCATGTCCCAGCTCTGAAGCTTGCCATCTTTGAAAGTACAGATGACAAATGAGTCACCGGAATCGGTCCATTTGAAGATTTCCGGCTGCTTATTTTCTTCTGACAATCGCTGGCCCAGAGACTTGGTCATGGCAATCACGTGCATCAGGTTGACGCCTTTTCTCAACTTGACATTGAGCATGACCGCACTGTCGACATGCCCAACAGGCCGGTTGGCGGCTCGGCTCAAGACGGTCACCATGCGGGTGAAGTGCAGCAAAATCCACATCACCACAGCGCCAGTGGCCACCGCCACCCCTGGCCATTTGTATTGATGCCAGGCGCCAGCGACAAAGACAATCACCCCAACCGGAATCAGTATTTTGGAAAAGTTCATGGCGGGATCTTAAAGTCCTCGAACGCAGTTCATGGCGTCTTCAATGCGCTCAACCGGATAAATGGTGAGGCCTTCAAAGTTCTTGTCGTTTTTTTTGGGCGCATTGGCTTTGGGCACCACGGCCACCGTAAAGCCCAGCTTCGCGGCCTCTTTCAGCCGCTCTTGGCCGCGCGGTGCCGGCCTGACTTCACCCGCCAAACCGACCTCTCCGAAGGCGATGAAACCCTTAGGCAAAGGCTTGCCTCTAAGAGATGAAGTGATTGCTAACATTACTGCCAAGTCAGCTGCTGGCTCACTAATGCGAACGCCTCCTACCGCATTGACGAACACATCTTGGTCCATGCAAGCCACCCCTGCGTGCCGGTGCAAGACCGCCAACAACATGGCCAATCGGTCTCTTTCCAGACCCACAGAGAGTCTGCGCGGGCTGGGGCCGCCACTGTCGACCAAGGCTTGGATTTCGACCAAGAGAGGCCGCGTGCCCTCCAAAGTGACCATGACACAACTGCCCGCCACGGGTTCTGCGTGTTGCGACAAAAAGATGGCGCTGGGGTTGGACACGCCCTTGAGGCCTTTTTCGGTCATGGCAAAAACGCCAATTTCATTGACCGCGCCAAAGCGGTTCTTGATGGCCCGCACCAGCCGAAAGCTGCTGTGGGTGTCGCCTTCGAAGTACAACACCGTGTCAACCATGTGCTCCAGTACGCGTGGGCCGGCCAGCGCACCTTCTTTGGTGACGTGCCCAACCAGCACGATGCTCACGCCGCTGGCCTTGGCCGCGCGGTGCCGGCCTGACTTCACCCGCCAAACCGACCTCTCCGAAGGCGATGAAACCCTTAGGCAAAGGCTTGCCTCTAAGAGATGAAGTGATTGCTAACATTACTGCCAAG
>JAPLPO010000070.1 GCA_026400155.1 Burkholderiales bacterium
GCCGGTGTTTCTCGCCATGGGATTTGGCATGGCCTTGCCCTTCATGGCCATCACATTAAGCACGGGTTGGGTCAAATGGTTGCCGCGCCCTGGCGCATGGATGCAAACTTTCAAGCAGTTCATGGCGTTTCCCATGTACGCCACGGTGCTTTGGTTGGTGTGGGTGTTGGGTCAGCAAGTTGGCCTTGATGGCGCCATTGGATTTTTGGCCTGCTTACTCAGCTTGACCTTGTTCATTTGGGCCATGTCACTTCACGGGCCGGGTGCGCGGGCCATGACGGCGGTGGCCTTGCTGGTTGGCGCCATGTCAATTTGGCAGTGGGGCCCGACATGGGCGTTGGTTGAGTCTGCGCCTTTGAATCCATCGGCTACATCTTCAAGTTCTTCAAGTTCTTCAACTTCACCCAATCAAAAAGCGGTTTGGGAAGAGTGGTCGGCCGACAAAGTAGCTGCTGCCCGTCAAGAAGGCCGCCCTGTCTTTGTCGACTTCACGGCGGCTTGGTGCGTGACCTGTCAATTCAACAAGAAGACGACTTTTTCGGATGCTGGCTTGTTGGCTGAATTCGCCAGCCGCAATGTATTGCTTTTGCGTGCCGATTGGACCCGTTACGATCCTCGCATCACGGCTGCTCTGAATGAGTTGGGCCGCAATGGTCTACCGGTTTATGCGTGGTATGCGCCAGGTCAACCCGCCAGCCTTCTCTCAGAGCTGATCACTGTGAAAGAAATTCAATCTTATTTGAGTCAACTCAAAAGTTCACCGATCCAGCAATAACGCTTCACATTCACTTGAATCTTATGACCTCAGCCAGTTTTGCGCCTTTGTCCAACGATACTTTTTTGCGAGCATGCTTGCGACAAGCCACAGACCATACGCCTGTATGGCTGATGCGCCAAGCAGGTCGTTATTTGCCTGAGTACTGCGCCACGCGCGCCAAAGCGGGCAGCTTCATGGGCTTGGCCACCAACGTGGACTTTGCCACCGAAGTGACGCTTCAACCCCTAGATCGCTACCCCTTGGATGCGGCCATTTTGTTCAGCGACATCTTGACCGTGCCTGACGCCATGGGCCTGGGCTTGAGCTTTGCACTGGGCGAAGGTCCTCGTTTTGCCAAATCTGTGCGCGATGAAGCTGCCGTGGCCGAGCTGCAAGTGCCTGACATGGCCAAGTTGCGCTATGTCTTTGATGCGGTCACCTCCATTCGCAAAGCCTTGAATGGCCGCGTGCCCTTGATTGGCTTTTCGGGCAGCCCCTGGACCTTGGCCTGCTACATGGTTGAGGGCAAAGGCTCTGACGATTACCGCTTGGTCAAATCGATGCTCTACAGCCGTCCCGATTTGATGCACCGCATTTTGGAAGTCAACGCACAAGCTGTGGCGCTTTATCTAAATACCCAAATTGAAGCCGGGGCTCAGGCCGTGATGATTTTTGACAGCTGGGGCGGCGTTTTGGCCGATGCGGCCTTCCAAGAGTTCAGCTTGGCCTACACCGCCCAAGTTTTGGCGCTGGTGAAGAAAGAGCACCAAGGCATGACCATTCCCCGCATTGTGTTTACCAAGGGCGGTGGTTTGTGGCTCGACCAAATGGGCTCATTGGACTGTGAAGTTTTGGGCCTTGACTGGACTATGAACTTGGGCCGAGCCCGCCAGATGGTGGGTGGCGCCGTGAATGGCCCGGGCAAAGCGCTACAGGGCAACATCGATCCCAATGTGTTGTTTGCGCCGCCTGCGCAAATTCAAAAAGAAGTGGTTCGGGTGCTAGACAGTTTTGGCAAACCACACACCGACAAAAGCACCACGGGGCCAACCCACATCTTCAACTTGGGGCACGGCATTAGCCAATTCACACCCCCCGAGCATGTGTCGGCCTTGGTGGAGGCGGTTCATGCCCACTCCAAGCTGCTGAGGCGCTGAGCTAGTGCTGAAATTGTGCTGAATTGGCGCTGCGCTTTCTCTAGCGCACTTCTGGCCCAAAAAGACCCAAAATTATTTAAATATTTGGGTTTTTTCTATTGACTTATGCACAAAAGTTCTTTTCATGGAATTTAAAATTCTAGTCTGTATCGCAGGCTGAGACGCGCCACTTGGTTTTCAGTAAGCTGTTGTTTTATATAGGATTTATAAATCTGCTCAGTTCGCGAGCAATCCAATCAAAGCCTTATTTTTCAAGGGTTTGCGGGTCATCCGTCTGAGTTTTCAACAAAGTTATCCACAGTTTATTGGGACTGTCTTTAAAGCCCATGAAAAACAACAACTTACCCGATATTTCAAGAATAATTATGAGCAAGAAAATGACAGAATGCAGCGTTGCCCTCGTGTTGAGGGTTGCGCACAGGGTTTTGCATGCAAAAGTGGCTTGACATTGCAGTTTCAGCGCCCGCACACAGTCAAGTGAGCGGCTTGCTAACTTATGTCTCCGAGTTGCCCGCAGTGGAGGGCCAATTGGTCAGAGTGCCATTTGGCAGCAGAGAGGTGTTGGGCGTGGTGTGGGGCGTCCACGCGAGCCCCCCCGCCACTCAGAGTACACACACTTTGCGTCAAGTCACAGCGGTGTTGGATGGCATTGAGCCCTTGAGCGCCAACTGGCGGCAGTTGGTTCAATTTAGCGCTCAGTACTACCAGCGCGCCTTGGGCGAAGTGGCCATGGCCGCCTTGCCGCCGCAACTCAGGGACCTCACACCGGTGCAAATGGCAAGGCGCTTGAAAAAACAGCCAGCAAGCACTGAAGCCTTGGCCGCCGCGCTGCAGTCACCTTGGCCTTTGTCTTCGCAGCAAATTGAGGTGTTGGCTCAAATGGCGTCGGCACCCGGTCCCTTCCTGCTGCACGGCGCCACGGGCAGCGGCAAAACAGAGGTCTACCTTCAAGCGGTGGCCAGGTGCTTGGCAGACAACCCCAAAGGGCAAGCCCTGATGATGGTGCCCGAGATCAACCTCACGCCGCAACTAGAGGCGCGTGTGAAAGCCAGATTTGGCGATGAAGGCGTGGTCTCGATGCACAGCGGCATGACCGGCCCCCAAAGATTGAAGAGCTGGTTGGCCGCCCACCAAGGCAGCGCCCGAATTGTGTTGGGCACACGGATGGCCATCTTTGCCTCCATGCCCCACCTGAAATGGATTGTGGTGGATGAAGAGCACGATGCCAGTTACAAACAGCAAGAAGGTGCGCGCTATTCGGCTCGAGATTTGGCCATTTACCGAGCGCGCCTTGAAGGCGCGAAAGTGATTTTGGGTTCGGCCACCCCCTCTTTAGAAAGCTGGCATCACAGTAGGCCCGCGGCAAAAGGCGGTCGCTATGTGCGCTTGCCCATGCCTGCGCGCATTGGGGCGGGTCAGCTGCCTTTTGTACGCCGGGTTGATATGAACCATCAGCCGCGCAAAACAGTTTTGTCAGCGCCCTTGATGGCTGCCATTCAAGAGCGTGTGGCCAAGGGTGAGCAGAGCATGCTGCTGCTCAATCGGCGCGGCTATGCCCCCGTGCTGCATTGCGCAGATTGCGACTGGAAAAGTGAATGCTCGCATTGCAGTGCGTTTCGGGTGTTTCACAAAATTGACCGCACCCTGCGCTGCCACCCCGCGTGTGCCCCGCGTGCGGCAATGCCGACATTGCACCCATGGGGCGCGGCACCGAGCAACTTGAAGAACATCTGGCCGAGCTTTTGGTTGATGTGAAGCGGCCTGATGGTCAGCCCGTGAAGGTGATGCGCATCGATGCAGACAGCACCAAATTAAAAGGCTCGCTAGAGGCCCAGCTAGCAAGTGTTCACAGCGGCGAAGTGGATGTGCTGGTGGGCACACAAATGATTGCCAAAGGGCACGACTTTCGGCGCATCACCTTGGTGGCAGCGGTCAATCCGGACGGTGCTTTGTTCTCTAGCGACTTCAGGGCGCCAGAGCGCTTGTTTGCCTTGCTCATGCAAGCTGGCGGGCGCGCAGGCCGTGATGCCGCACAAAGTGCCAGAAGTGAAATGTGGGTGCAAACTTTTCACCCGTCTCACCCCTTGTTTGAAGCGCTTAAAAAACACGACTACCCTGCATTTGCAGAACAACAATTGAAGGAGCGATTGGAAGCAGGGCTGCCGCCCAGCACGTTCCAAGCCTTGATTCGAAGTGACGCTCGCATGCAGTCAGTGGCACAGGCGTTTTTAAACCATGCCAATGCGCAGTTGCAATCTGCGCCCGACATCCGTGCCAACGATGCTGCAGCCTTGGCCGAAGTGAGTGTGTATCCGGCGGTGCCCATGAGCATTCAGCGGGTAGCCAATGTGGAGCGCGCTCAAATGCTGATTGAAAGCCCCTCTCGAAAAGCGCTTCACAGGGTGCTTGAATTGTTGCAAGAGCAATTGCACGCATCGCGCTCTTTGCCAGAACACAAGGGCTTGATTCGCTGGTTGGTGGATGTCGATCCACTGGCCATTTAAAGCATTTATTGCAGCAAAGCCACCGCACCCGAGAAGGTGAGAAATGCGGCCGCCGTTGAGACCAAAATAATTCGGGCAATGCGGCCATTGTCGGCACCGAAGCGCTCAGACAGCATGGCCACATTGCTGGCACTGGGCAAGGCGGCCACCAGCACCATGACTTTGAGCGCAAACGCATCGATCGGCACACCCATTGAAATGGCGGCCAAGCCCACCACCAACACCAAGATCGGGTGCAACAACAATTTGATCAGTGCCACAGGCACATAGTCTTGCCATGTTAGGGGGCCGTGCTGCGCATGGTGCGCAATTTTTTGCGAGCGTGCCAACACCGCCCCAATGGTGAACAGCGCCACGGGCGACGCAGCATCGCCCAGCAAGGCCACGGTTTTGTCGACTGGGCCAGGCAAGTCAATTTGAAATGCAGAAAACACAGTGCCCAACAAAATGGCCCAAGGCATCGGATTTTTGACCACGCCCAGCAATGCGTTTTTAGCCGCTTGACCCACGCCTTGTTGGCCTGCGCCATCTAAACGCGACAGGGCAATGCACAAGGAGGTGGTGATGACCATGTCGATGACGATGGTGACAATGGCAGGGCCCGCTGCCGCAGAGCCCAACAAGGCCACCAGCAAAGGCACGCCCATGAAACCGGTGTTGGGAAATGCGCCCACCAAAGCCCCAAATGCGGCATCGTTCCAACCAAATCGCTTGTTCAATGAAATGGCCACCACAAAGGCCACCATGACCAAGGCGCAAAACAAGTACATGAAGAATGCGCCAGCATCGAGCAGCTGTGCAATGGGTGTGTTGGCACCAAAACGAAACAGCATGCAAGGCAAGGCAAAGAACAGCACAAAGCCATTGAGCCCTGGAATGGCCTCAAAGGGCAACATTTGTCGACGCGCCGCCCAGTAGCCGCAAAGGACCAATGCAAAGAAGGGA
>JAPLPO010000158.1 GCA_026400155.1 Burkholderiales bacterium
GCCACGCCCTTGTATGAGTTTAAGAACGTAGAACTCAACAGCGCTACAGGGGTGGTTCAGATGGGCTTGTGGATGAACTTGAGTGCAAGCATCAAGAACTTTGACCTGAATTTGAAGAATGAAGAGGGCCAAGCGCTTGGCTTTACGGTTGGCACAACTGTGTTCCCAACTGGCTGGGCAGTGCAAGCCAATCCAGATAGCGCGGGCAGCTTGTCCGTCGCTGGCTTTGGCGATACTGCCATGACCAGCACCTCAGTGCAACTGGGCACCATTTCGTTCAAGCTCAATAGCGGATCGAAGAATACTCAGATTAACTTCGTGGAAGGTTCGGTAGGCGGCGTGACTGAAATTAAGCAGCAAACGCTCATTCCCTATGCCGCCAGCGTGCGGCAAGACCTTAGTGTGACAGGCGTAGACGGCAAGTACACCATCAACTCACTCGATGCCGGCACATACAGTTTGGATGCAAGCAAAAGCCTAACTTCATTAGAAACCGGCAGCGCCATCAGCTCAGCCGACGCCTTGGCTGCTTTGAAAATTGCAGTGGGCCGCAATCCTAACTTAGACGGCGCTGCCATCTCCCCTTACCAACTGATCGCAGCCGACGTGAACCAAGACGGCAAGGTGACCAGCGCTGATGCATTGGCTATTTTGAAAATGGCCGTTAAGCGCACAGACGCACCAACCAGAGAGTGGTTGTTTGTGAACGAATCACAAGACTTCTGGGATGAGGCGGCTAACGCAGGGCAAGGTGGCTTGACCATTAGTCGAACCAACGTGACGTGGAACAAGGACTTGCAGGCAACTGTTAGCAAAGACACCACTGTGAACTTATTGGCTGTGCTCAAGGGGGATGTGAACGGTAGCTGGACGGGGGCTTCGGGCACTCAGAACCTGCCCAACGCTTACTTCTCAGACTTGGTGACTAAGGGCCTGGGGCCACTGTCTACTTGGGGGGTGGTGGCCGCTTGATTTCGGGGGGCTAACTCAGTTTTCTGGTGCCTCCGACAGGAATCGAACCTGTATCTAGCGCTTAGGAGGCACTCGTTCTATCCATTGAACTACGGCGGCGGAGGCTGAATTTTAGCCTTCAAACCCATCCACAATGGCAATGTGACCTTCCGAATTTTTGATTCGATCGGGCAAGATGGCTTGGTATTCGGGACTGTGGTGCCAAGTTTCTGCAGCTGCGCGACTGGCAAACTCGATGACCACACGACGGTCGCCTTGGGCGACGCCCTCTACTTGGGTGCTTTTGCCTCCGCGTACTAAATATTTGCCACCATATTGCGCCAAAGTGGCTGGTACGTGTTTCGCATATTTGGCATAACCCTCTGGGTTGTGCACTGTAATTTGTCCGATGACATAAGCTTTGGCCATGTGGTGCTCCTGGTTCTGAAGTTAAAAATTATTTGCTCATCATGCGCATGGCATCTTCCAACCCTTTGAGGGTAAGCGGGAACATGCGATTGCTCATGAGTTGTTGAATAACGGCAATGCTTTGACGGTATTGCCAAACGCCTTGCGGTTCTGGGTTGATCCAAGCGTACTTTGGAAAGGTGTGGGTTAGGCGCTGAAGCCACTCGGCACCGGTTTCTTCGTTGTTGTATTCCACACTGCCGCCGCGTTGCAAAATTTCGTAGGGGCTCATGGTGGCATCGCCTACAAAGATGAGCTTGTAGTCTTTGTTGTACTTGCGCAAGATGTCCCAGGTGGGAAACTTCTCGGCATAGCGGCGTTTGTTGTTCTTCCACATGAAGTCGTACACGCAGTTGTGGAAGTAATAAAACTCCAAGTGCTTGAACTCGGCTTTGGCCGCAGAGAATAACTCTTCAACCCGCGCAATGTGATCGTCCATGGTGCCGCCCACATCCATGAGCAACAACACCTTCACGTTGTTGTGGCGCTCTGGAATCATCTTGATGTCTAGGTAGCCAGCATTGGCGGCTGTAGCCCGAATGGTGTCGGGCAAATCAAGTTCTTCGGCAGAGCCTTCGCGTGCAAATTTGCGCAAGCGTCGCAAAGCCACTTTGATGTTGCGTGTACCGAGTTCTTGGGTGTCGTCGTAGTCGCGGTAGGCGCGTTGTTCCCAAACTTTCACGGCGCTTCGGTTGCCGCCTTTGCCGCCAATGCGAATGCCTTGGGGGTTGTGTCCGCCATTGCCAAAGGGGGAGGTGCCGCCTGTGCCAATCCATTTATTGCCACCTTCGTGGCGTTCTTTTTGTTCTTCCAGACGTTTCTTCAGGGTCTCCATGAGCTCGTCCCACCCCATTTTCTCAATGGCGGCTTTTTGTTCGGGCGTGAGTTCTTTTTCTAAGATTTTTTGCAGCCAATCGAGTGGCACTTCTTTGGTGAAATCGGTGAGCATTTCGACGCCTTTGAAGTAAGCGCCAAAGGCTTTGTCAAACTTGTCGTAGTGCTTCTCGTCTTTCACCATCACCGTGCGGCTTAAGTGATAGAAGTCGTCAATGCTGCATGCATCAGAGGCGGGGCCCACCACGTTGGCTTGAAGGGCTTCAAGCACATTGAGGTACTCGCGAACAGACACCGGCAATTTGGCGGCACGGAGGGTGTAAAAGAAATCGATCAGCATGGTTCAGGCCTTGCGCGCACGACTGAGTTGGTAATCCAAGTGGGCCTTCACGGAGGGCCACTCGGTGTTCAAAATGCTGTAGACACACGTGTCGCGAAGTGCGCCTGCGGCATCGGGGTGGGTGTTGATGGCGTGGTTTCGCAAAATGCCATCCAATTTGGCGCCTAAGCGCTCAATGGCGCGTCGGCTTTGTTGGTTGAAAAAATGGGTTCTAAATTCAACGGCAATGCACTTGAGTTGCTCAAAAGCATGTGTCAACATAAGCCGTTTGCACTCAGTGTTAAGGCCTGTTCTTTGCACATTGGCTCGGTACCAAGTAGAGCCTATTTCCAAGCGTTTGTTTGGCGCGTCAATGTTCATGTAAGTGGTCATGCCCACCGCTTGACCACGGGCCATGACCGTGAAGGGCAACATGCTGCCTTGCTCATGCAGTTTCAAGCGCCTGGCTATTTCTTCACCCATTTTCTCGGGTGAGGGAATGAGGGTGTACCAGTGGCGCCAGAGCTCACCGTCCTTGACGGCCTCTGCCAGTTGATCATGGTGCGTCATGCTCAAGGGCACCAAGGTCACATGCTGACCTTGAAGCTCAAGCTGGTGTGTGAATGAATGATTTGAATTCATTCATTGTCTTTCTTCGACGAAGGCTGGTCTTTGTCGTCTGAGCGCTCACCTTGTTGAGCTTGCCATTTGCGGGCCAATTGCAAACCCAATCCGCCGCCCAAACCTACCAGCACAATGCCGCCAATGCTGTCGGTGCCGTAGCCACTGGCAAAAACATCCCAGCCCAAAAGGCGGCCCACCCAAAAACCCAGGAGTGCGCCACCCACAAAGCCAACGGCATCGGAAATGCCTTCAAGGAGAGGACTGCGCGCCATGCTCTGAATCTCAGCGGTTGCGTTGGTTCATGAAAACCAACTTTTCAAACAAGCTCACATCTTGTTCGTTTTTAAGCAAGGCACCCACCAATGGCGGCACGCTCACTTTTTGGTCTGCACTTTGCAAGGCCTCTAAAGGAATGTCTTCAGCCACCAAGAGTTTGAGCCAATCGAGCAGCTCGCTGGTAGAGGGTTTCTTTTTCAGACCAGGCAAGCCGCGCACGTCGTAGAAGTTTTTCAGGGCCACCGCAAGCAATTCTTTTTTCAAATTGGGAAAGTGCACGTCCACAATTTGTTTCATGGTGTCTGCTTCAGGAAACTTGATGTAGTGAAAGAAGCAGCGGCGCAAGAACGCGTCGGGCAATTCCTTCTCATTGTTAGAAGTAATGAACACCACCGGTCGCGTTTTGGCTTTGATAAGTTGGCGCGTTTCGTAGCAATAGAACTCCATGCGGTCAATTTCGCGCAGCAAGTCATTGGGAAACTCGATGTCGGCTTTGTCGATCTCATCGATCAAGATGGCCACGGGCTCTTCGCTGGTAAAGGCTTGCCACAGCACGCCTTTGATGATGTAGTTTTCAATGTTCTTGACTTTCTCATCGCCCAATTGGCTGTCGCGCAGTCGGCTCACGGCATCGTATTCATACAAGCCCTGCTGGGCTTTGGTGGTCGATTTGATATGCCACTGAATGAGTTTCAAGCCCAGTGCTTCCGACACTTCTTCGGCCAGCATGGTTTTGCCGGTGCCTGGTTCGCCTTTGACAAGCAACGGGCGCTTGAGAGTAATAGCGGCATTGACGGCCAGCTTCAAATCTTGCGTGGCAACGTAGTTTTCGGTCCCTTGGAATTTCATAATTGGCTGCAAAAGTGGATTAAAAGTTATTTGAAATGAGAAAAGTCAGGATTGAGTAGGCGCACTCGATATAATCCGGCATTGATTTTCATCAGTCTTAGTTTGATTGTGCTCGCAAAATGAACGCTTTGTTATCCTCATTGATCGCATTAACTGTCGCTTCAGCGACCGTTTTTTCAGCCCATGCACAAGACGTGCAGGGCAACGCCAAGGCTGGCGAGGCCAAGATTGCCATGTGCATTGGTTGCCACGGCATCAAGGGCTACCAGGCCAGCTTTCCTGAGGTGTACCGTGTGCCCATGATCTCTGGCCAAAACGCCAAGTACATCGCTTCATCCCTAACTGCCTACCAAAAAGGCGATCGCAAGCACCCCACCATGCGCGGTATTGCTGCCAGCCTCACAGAGCAAGACATTGCCGATATCTCTGCGTATTACGCTCAGCATGGTGTGGTGGAAGGCGCTAAAACAGCAGCGGTCAAGGCCCCTGATGCCAAGGTGGCCGAGCTGCTCAAAAAAGGCGCTTGCGTTTCTTGCCATGGCGAAAGCTTTTCTAAGCCCATTGACCCCAGCTACCCCAAAATTGCAGGTCAGCACAAAGACTTTTTGTTTGTGGCTCTCAAGTCGTACAAAACTGAAAACCAAGCCACATGGGGTCGCGCCAATGGCGTGATGGGTGGCATTGCCAAGCAATACACCAACAACGAACTCAAAGCCATGGCAGCTTACATTGCCTCCTTAGACGGCGATTTGAAAACAGTGCCCCAGTCTAAATTCCGTTAATCTTTGGTAGCGTGCCTTTGCACGCAGTCAATGTAGACATTGCCGTCGGGCATCTTGCCAGCGCGTTGGCTTTCAAAAATCATGCGCCCTAAGCATTCCATGGTGGCGTGGTGGGCATCGTGCAATGACTGTTTTTTGTGGCTTAGCAATTCCACAGCTTGCCTAATGCCGCGGGGCTGATCAATGCTGCATTGTTCACTGATGGACAGGTGCATCGACAAATGCAAAAACGGGTTTTCGCGCGAAGGGTCGGCATTTTGCATGGCCGCCAAGGCTGCGTCGACATCCGCCAATTCGGCGTGGTACTCGGGGTGCTCATCAATCCATTGGCTGGCCAAAATTTCGATGGGCTCTAAAGTGGCACCCGAACGAGATTTGGCATAGGCGCCACAAAAAAAGCGCCTCACATCGGCTTGAGAAGGTTGAATCAACATGGCTGAATTGTCGCTTAGGTGAAATGCAGGCTTGAGTTCAGCCTAGACATGCAATATATTGCATAATTCCCGAAATGATCATTTCTTCAAGAGTCAATCCATGAGCAGCAACATCACACAAGCCTTCATTTGCGACGCCATCCGCACCCCTTTCGGCCGTTATGGTGGCGCTCTGTCGAGTATTCGCACCGATGACCTGGGCGCCATTCCCTTGCGCGCCTTGATGGCCCGCAACCCGCAAGTCGATTGGGCTGACGTGACCGATGTGTTTTATGGCAATGCCAACCAAGCCGGTGAAGACAACCGCAACGTGGCGCACATGAGCAGCTTGCTGGCCGGTTTGCCCATTGATGTACCGGGCGCCACGCTCAACCGTTTGTGCGGTTCAGGCTTGGACGCTGTGGGTTCCGCAGCGCGTGCCATCAAATCGGGTGAGGCAGGCTTGATGATTGCCGGCGGTGTGGAAAGCATGAGTCGCGCACCGTTTGTAATGCCCAAAGCTGAGTCTGCTTTCAGCCGCAACAATGCGGTGTACGACACCACCATTGGCTGGCGCTTCGTCAACAAATTGATGAAAGAAAAATACGGCGTCGACTCGATGCCCGAGACTGCAGAAAACGTGGCCACCGATTACAAAATTGAGCGTGAAGCCCAAGACCGGATGGCCTTGGCCAGCCAGATGAAAGCCGTTGCAGCCCAGAAGGCGGGCCACTTGGCGCGCGAAATTACAACTGTCACCATCGCTCAGAAAAAGGGTGATGCCATTGTGGTCGACAAAGACGAACACCCCCGCGAAACCAGCATGGAATCCTTGGCCAAGCTCAAAGGTGTTGTGCGCCCCGATGGCACCGTGACAGCTGGCAACGCCAGTGGCGTTAACGATGGTTCATGTGCATTGCTGTTGGCCAACGAAACCATGGCGGGTAAGTACAGTTTGACGCCTAAGGCACGTGTGGTGGGCATGGCTACTGCAGGCGTGGCACCGCGAGTGATGGGCATTGGTCCAGCACCCGCCACATTGAAAGTATTGGCCCAAACTGGTTTGACGCTCGATCAAATGGACGTGATTGAATTGAACGAAGCCTTTGCAGCGCAAGGCTTGGCCGTGCTGCGCATGTTGGGTTTGAAAGACGACGATGAGCGCGTGAACGCTTGGGGCGGTGCCATTGCACTGGGCCACCCACTTGGTGCATCGGGTGCGCGTTTGGCAACAACGGCCGTGAACCGTTTGCACGCCACGGGTGGTCGCTATGCGCTTTGCACCATGTGCATTGGCGTGGGTCAGGGCATTGCCCTGATTTTGGAACGCGTTTAAGGATTCTCAAATGACCACAAACCTCTCTACCCGTGCAGCGTGGTACGAAAAAAATGGCGAAGCCCGTGACGTCATGGTGCTGGGCTCACTGCCACTCCAAGCACCCGGCAGAGGTGAGGTGTGCGTGCGTTTGGCAACCTCGGGCGTCAATCCTTCCGATGTGAAGTCTCGCCGTGCAAGGCCCTTATCCGATCCTTGGGTGGTACCGCACAGCGATGGCGCTGGCGTGATTGAGGCTGTGGGTGAGGGTGTTGCCAAACAGCGCGTGGGTGAACGTGTTTGGATTTGGAATGCGCAGTGGCAACGAGCGCACGGCACGGCATCTGAATTCATTGTGGTGCCTGAAGCGCAAGCCGTGAAGCTGCCCGACAACACCGATTTTGCTGCTGGCGCATGCATGGGCATTCCAGGTTTGACCGCTGTGCAAGCTGTGCATTTGGCAGGCGACGACAACTTGCGCGGCAAAAAAGTTTTGGTGACTGGGGCATCCTCTGCGGTGGGGCATTACGTGACGCAGCTTGTTACGCAATATGGCGGGCAGGTCATTGGCACCGTGGGCTCTGAAGAAAAAGC
>JAPLPO010000131.1 GCA_026400155.1 Burkholderiales bacterium
CGCGCCGAACCAATGACTTTTTGGTCAGCGTCAACCAGCAACTGCAGCAGGACATCCAGTACACCATCCGGATGGAGCCGGGCGTGCAAACCCCCGAGGAAACACTCAAGCTGGCACTCGGCTCGTGCCGCGACACCGGCTGGCTGCTGGTGCAACTGCTGCGCCACCTGGGCCTAGCCGCACGGTTTGTGTCAGGCTATTTGATTCAATTGAAAGCGGACGTCAAGTCGCTTGACGGACCCAGCGGAACAGAAAACGATTTCACCGACCTGCATGCCTGGTGCGAGGTGTTTTTGCCCGGTGCAGGCTGGGTCGGGCTAGACCCTAACATCGGCGTCGAACAACTTCAGCAAAACTTCTTTGGCGTCCTCCAACAAGCCAGGTGCGCGGCGTGCGCGCAAACGCAGCAAGCGAAACACCGGCACGTCTTCATCGTGGATGGAAAACAAAACGCCCATGCTGCGCAAGTCGGCGTTTTGCAGATTCAGAATGAAGGCGCAGCGAACTGTGCGGGGCTCGTCTTCGTCGGCAATTAAAAAGTCAGAGCGAATGTGCAATTCGCCGTTGTCTTCTTCGTAGAAGCGCGCAGATTCTTCAATGTCCTCGTCCATCGCATCTTCCGGGATGGACAGTCCGTAGTATTGTTTGATCCAACGTTTTTCTTCCACAGTGGGCGACTCAAGGTCGACCCAAATAGGCTGGAACTTGGACAACTCTTCTAGAGATTCAATCTCTTCTTGGACCAAGCGGCCGTTGGCGAGCGTAAAAATGTTGAGCATGGCAGATCTCCTTCAGCCCCCAAAAAAACGGGGAGCCAGGTGTTCGATAAGGCGGCAATGGGGGCAAGCAGCTTTCGAACGACTGGCAGGGCTGCGGCGCATTGCGCAGCGAGGAGACCATTTCATTCGAAAGCTACCAACTAGGGTGGCTTTCCACGGAGCAAACTCCAAAATAATGATGGGTCGGATTATGGCACTTAATCCGTGAAAAAATCCAAGAAGTCCTCTTTGCGTTGCGCCACGTCATGGGCACCCAAGGCCATCAGTGCGCGTACAAATCCAGGCTCAAACAAAAGATAGCTGGCCAAGCTTGCGCCTGAACCCTTCAAAGCACCCAGACCTTCCAACACGCGGTGCACCGGCCGCGGCAATTCGTGCACATGCGCTTGCGCCAAAGCATCGAGTGATTCGCTGGGCTGCATGGCCAAAACTTCGACCTCTCGAAATGGCAGTGCTTGAGCCAGTGCAGGACTGTGATGCTCTGAAAGATGGCTTTTAAGTTGTTGAATGCTTTGATTCACGCGCTGAACCTGCTCCACATCGGCCAGCAAGGTGTCGTTGAAAACGCTGGCCATGGCGTGGCCTGCAATGTTGCCCAAACTGGGTCGTTTTTTACTCAATGAGGTCGCACCATCGTCGCGCGCGTGCAGCCCAATGCTGGCGCGCTGCGGCTGCCCAACCCCAATCGCCAAAATTTTGTTGGCGCCCAAATGCACTGCGGGCGACAGCGGCGAGCTTTGCCGCATGGAGCCATCGCCAAAGAATTCCATATTGCCGTCGACCCACAGAGGGGTGGCTGGAAACAAAAAAGGAATGGCACTGGAGGCCATCAAGTGCTCGATGGTGATGTCTTGCAACTCGGCACGTCGCCCAGGCCGGTTCCAAGCTTGCGGACTTTGCAGATGGTGAGTTTGGCAAAAGGTCCAGTGCACACCTGTGGTGTAACTGGAGGCTGTGACCGCCAAGGCTTTCAAGTGACCCCCCACCAAAGCCAATTCAATGTTGTTGAGTGCAATGCGCCGATGCAAGGTGTCGACCAATGGCATGCTGTCTAGCGCAGCCCCTTGTTGACGAGCAGACAAGGTCACACCCAGCGCCGTGGCCCATCGGCTGAATTTGGCGAAGGGGGTGTCGGGCAGGTGGTACACCAAGTGTGAATGCAGGCCATGCCAAAACTCACCCAGACCCTGCAGCGCTTTGAGCCCATCAATGGCTTTGCTGGCCAAGTAAGTGGCATTCAGTGCGCCCGCCGAAGTGCCTACCAAAACTTGAAAAGGAAATGCCTTGTGCATCTCCGAATGAGGCCTTGCATGTGTGTTGTGCGATCGGGTGTGGGTTTGAACAGATTGTTCTTTGAGCAAAGTGGCCAATGCCTGCAACACCCCGGCTTGGTACGCTGTGCGAGCGCCGCCCCCCATCAGAACCAGTCCGCGGGTGATTTCGCCAGAAGATGGGCCCAAGCGTCCCCTCAAGGAGGCTGATTGTGTGAGGTCATCCAGGTGCATGGCTGAATGATAGAGTCAGAGCTTCAGGAAAACCACCCATGACCACACATTTGACGCCTCGGCGAGAACGCTGGCTGCTGCTCACATTGGCCAGCATCCAATTCACGAGCGTGCTCGACTTCATGATCATGATGCCCTTGGGCCCGCAATTGACCCAACTTTTTGACATCTCCGCAGGGCAGTTTGGTTTCTTGGTGTCGGCCTACACTTTTGCGGCGGGCCTGTCGGGACTTTTAGCGGCCACTTACATCGACCGTTTTGACCGCAAGCGAATGATGCTCACCCTTTACCCTTTGTTTGGGATTGCCGCCTTGGCTTGCAGTTTGGCACCGACCTATGGCTGGCTCATGACAGCGCGCGTCGCTTCTGGTTTTTTTGGGGGCGTCTTGATGGCCTTGTCCCAAACCATTGTGGCGGAAGTTATTCCATTTGAACGCAGGGGCCGGGCCATGGGTGTGGTCATGACTTCTTTTTCGGTGGCAACGGTGGCCGGTGTGCCCTTGGCCCTCTTTTTAGCCTCCTCTTTCAACTGGCATGCGCCATTCTTGGCCATTGCCCTCATGGTGAGTGTTTTCGTATTGGGCGCCTTGAAAACCTTGCCAAGTTTGAAGGGGCATGTGCAAGCCCCCTCCGATGACGGTACCGCACCCAGCATCTTGTCCAACCTGCGCTTGGTGTTGGTCGACCCCAATCACCTGCGAGCTTATGCCATGTCGTCCAGCATGGTGTTTGCCGGTTTTGCAGTCATTCCCTACATCACGCTGTATTTGCAGGCGAATGCAGGCTTTCAGGCAGAACAGATTCCCTATGTCTACTTGTGTGGCGGTGTTTGCACACTCATTTCAGCCCGCTTCATTGGTCATTGGTCTGATCGAGCCGGCAAAGCCTACGCGTTTCGCCGATTGGCAATCCTCATGCCCTTGCCATTGCTGGCCATGACCTTGTCGGCCGACTTGCCCATGGCGGGCGTGCTCGTGGTGTCTTCTATCTTGTTTGTGGTGATGAGCGGCCGCATGATTCCAGGCATGGCGCTCATTGGTGCATCGGCCGATCCGCGCAGGCGGGGCAGTTTCATGACCTTGAATTCGGCTGTGCAATCTTTGGCCATGGGCCTGGCGGCATTGGTCGGGGGGCAAATATTGGGTCGCGACGGCAACGGGCACTTGACCCATTATTGGATGGCTGCTTTGTTGGGCGGCGGGGCCAGTCTCTTGAGCTATGTGTTGGCCAACAAACTGAGGCTGCATGGGGCAGCGCAGTCTTGAAACGGCTGTCAAAGCCTTCAATATGGGAATTTATCAGCTTTTTACAAATAAATGACAAGTCTTGACCAATTCAAAGGGTTAAAGACGGCTTGCTTGCTTTCGGCTGGTGGGGGGCGCATAGTGGCTTCAGCCCACCCCATTTTTGTGTCGGTGGATGTTTGGCAAACAAGAGCAGGAGGATTATTTATGAATCTGACGATCAGTGGTCACCACCTCGAAGTGACGCCCGCCCTCAGGAGCTACGTGACAAGCAAATTAGACCGAATCACAAGGCATTTTGACCAGGTGGTGGATGTGAAAGTGTTGCTCACCGTCGAGAAACAAAAAGAGAAAGAAAAAAGGCAGCGCGCCGAATGCAATATCCATGTCAAAGGCAACGACTTGTTTGCAGAAAGCTCGCACCAAGACCTTTATGCCGCCGTCGATGATTTGGTGGACAAGTTGGACCGCCAAGTGGTCAAGCACAAAAATCGTATCACTGACCATCACCACACCGCGCCCAAGCGCATGCTGTGAAATTTCATTGCCTTTTTTGCTTGACACACAC
>JAPLPO010000107.1 GCA_026400155.1 Burkholderiales bacterium
CTGCAATGGCGCAGAATTTGGCAGTCGTGAACGGCAAGCCCGTCCCTAGCTCTCGCGTAGAAGCCCTCAAACAACAAGTTGAGCGCTCTGGCCGACCTGTCACCCCTGAAATCTTGGCGCAAATCAAAGAAGAACTGATTGCCCGTGAAATCTTCGTGCAAGAAGCTCGCAAACGCGGTCTCGAAGCCAGCGACGACTATAAAACGCAACTGGAGTTGGCCCGCCAAAGCCTGTTGATACGCGAGCTGTTTGCCAACTTCCAAAAGAAGAACCCTGTTACAGATGCCGAAATCAAAGCTGAATACGACAAGTTTGTGGCAGCCAACGGTGGCAAAGAATACCGTGCTCGCCATATCTTGGTTGAAAAAGAAGACGAAGCCAAAGCCCTCATTGCCGACTTGAAAAAAGGTGGCAAATTTGAAGATTTGGCTAAAAAAGCATCTAAAGACCCAGGTTCAGGCGCCAATGGTGGTGATTTAGATTGGGCCAGTGCAGCCAGCTACGTACCAGAGTTTTCCAATGCCATGGTCAAACTCGAAAAAGGCCAAATGACCGATTTGCCGGTGAAAAGCCAATTCGGCTTTCACATCATTCGAGTAGACGATGTGCGTGAAGCTCAGCTGCCTAAACTGGACGAAGTCAAACCACAAATCTCCCAGCAATTGACGCAAACCAAACTAGGCAAATTCCAAGAAGATTTGCGCGCCAAAGCCAAAGTGCAATAAGCCCACAGCCACAAGAACGTCCCATTTTGATGGGACTTTCAAAGCACTTTGACCACAAGTCCAAGTGCTTTTTTTTATTTGAGCCAGCGGCGTGCGTTTTGCCACATTCTGAGCCAAGGGCTGAAGGCCGACACATTGCCAGGCGTATAGCTCATCTGAACATTTCGAAAGACCCGCTCGGGGTGCGGCATCATGGCTGTGAAGCGCCCATCGGCGGTGGTCACTGCGGTGAGGCCACCAGGGCTGCCATTGGGATTGGCTGGGTAAATTTCTGTGGCTAGGCCTGCATTGTCGACAAAGCGCATGGCGCTGATCACTTTTTGCGCAGAGCCCCGATGCTTGAAATTGGCAAATCCTTCACCATGTGCAACGGCAATGGGCATGCGGCTTCCAGCCATGCCTTCAAAGAAAAGGCTCGGTGATGGCAATACCTCTACCATCGAAAGCCTAGCCTCAAACCGCTCACTTTGGTTGGTGGTGAAGCGTGGCCAATGATCGGCGCCAGGAATGATGTCGGCCAATTCAGCAAACATCTGGCAACCATTGCAAACGCCTAGCCCAAAGGTATCTGTGCGAGCAAAGTATGCTTTAAATTCATCGGTCAACAAAGGGTTGAAGGTGATGCTTCTTGCCCAGCCAATACCAGCTCCCAAAGTGTCGCCATAAGAGAAACCACCACAGGCGACAAGGCCTTGAAAATCTTTCAAGCTCACACGGCCCGTTTGCAGATCCGTCATGTGAACGTCATGCGATTCAAAGCCGGCCTCCGTAAAAGCGTAAGCCATTTCAACATGCGAATTAACGCCTTGTTCACGCAGAATGGCCACTCGCGCTTGGGTCAAATTCAAGTAAGGCGAAGCCACATTGTGTTCGGGGCTGAAAGACAAGGAAACGTGCAAGCCAGGATTGTCGGAACGACCAACGCCAACATGCTCCATGTCTGCACAGCTTGCGTTATCGCGCTGTTGACAAATTTTCCAACTGACGCTGTCCCAAACTTGGTGCAAGTCTTCCAACTTGGCTGTGAAAATTTCTTGGGTGTCGCGCCAAATGCTCAAGGACCCCACGCCTTTGTCAATGGCGGAATGAGCAGGCCGAGTTTTGCCCACCACATGGCTGTGCTTTGAAAGGCCATGCGCACGCAAGAGCTGCATGACTTCTGCACGATCTTCGGTGGCTATTTGAATCACAACGCCCAGCTCTTCATTGAAAAGCGCTTTGAGCGTTAACTCTTCTCGCCGAGCGCTAATTTGCTGAGCCCAATTTTTGGCATCGCCATATTCAGCACGGCTGTCTGAAATGCCATCGCCTTCCGTCACCAACAAGTCGAGGTTCAGAGCCACCCCCACTTGGCCCGCAAAACACATCTCTGCCACAGTGCTCAACAAGCCGCCATCGCTTCGGTCGTGGTAAGCCAAAATTTTGCCTTGCTGGCGAAGTAAGTTGACCACCTTGACCAAATTGACCAAGTTTTCCGGCTTCTCCAAATCAGGCACCTGATCGGCGGATTGGTTCAAAACCTGACTCAAGATGCTGCCACCCATGCGGTTTTGGACGTTGCTCAGATCGATCAAAATCAGGGAGGAATCGGTCACACTGGCATTCAACTGAGGCGTCAAAGTACCGCGAACATCTGGCAAGCTGGCAAATGCACTCACCACCAAACTCACCGGAGAAGTCACCTTGTGCACCTCACCGTTTTCGGTCCATTGTGTTTTCATCGACAGGCTGTCTTTGCCCACGGGAATAGAAATACCCAATGCAGGGCACAACTCAAGCCCCACTGCCATGACGGTTTCATAAAGCGCGGCGTCTTCGCCAGATTCGCCGCAAGCAGCCATCCAATTGGCGCTGAGTTTGACGCGGTCTAATTCAATGGGCGCAGCCAATAAATTGGTAATGGCCTCAGCCACGGCCATTCGGCCTGAAGCTGCAGCATTGATGCTGGCCAAAGGCGTGCGCTCTCCCATGCTCATGGCTTCCCCTTGAAAGCCCCGATAGTCGGCCAAAGTAACGGCACAGTCGGCAACAGGAACTTGCCATGGACCCACCATTTGATCGCGATGCGTCAAGCCACCGACTGAGCGATCACCGATAGTGACCAAGAATCTTTTAGAGGCCACCGTGGGATGGCTGAGAACGCTCACAACGGCATCTTGCAAATTCACACCGGTCAGATTGATGGGCTTGGAAGTGCGATGTACAGAAGTAACCTGGCGATGCATTTTGGGTGGCTTTCCCAACAACACATTCATCGGCATGTCGACCGGATTTTTCAACTCTGAACCGAGCGCTTGGTCGTCAGTTAAAACCAATTGACGCTCTTCTGTGGCTACGCCGACGACTGCAAACGGGCAGCGCTCACGATCGCAAAATGACTTGAATAGATCGAGTGACTCTGGCGCAATGGCCAAGACATATCGCTCTTGACTTTCGTTAGACCAAATTTCTTTAGGTGACAGACCAGAAGCCTCAAGCGGCACAGCACGCAAATCAAAGCGCGCACCCCGGCCTGCATCGTTGGTGAGTTCTGGAAAGGCATTTGACAGGCCACCCGCACCCACATCGTGAATGGCCAAAATGGGATTGGCCTGCCCCATGACCCAACAATGGTTGATCACCTCTTGAGCGCGTCTCTCAATTTCAGGGTTGCCGCGCTGCACAGAATCAAAGTCTAAATTGGCCGCGTTGGTGCCCGAAGCCATTGAACTGGCAGCACTGCCACCCATGCCAATGAGCATGCCTGGCCCGCCCAATTGGACCAAAAGCGTACCAGCAGGGAATTGAATTTTTTGGGTTTGAATATCGTCAATCACACCCAAACCACCCGCGATCATGATGGGCTTGTGATAGCCGCGCAGGACACCATCAACCACCTGCTCGTATTCCCGAAAGTAACCCAACAAATTGGGACGACCGAATTCGTTGTTGAATGCGGCGCCTCCCAAGGGGCCTTCTGTCATGATTTGCAAAGGACTGGCAATGTGCTCTGGTTTTCCATGCGGGCTATCCCACAATTTTGAAACCGTGAAGCCTGTCAAGCCTGCCTTGGGCTTAGAGCCTCGGCCTGTTGCACCTTCGTCCCGAATCTCACCACCCGCCCCCGTGGAGGCGCCTGGGTAAGGCGAGATGGCAGTGGGATGGTTGTGAGTTTCGACCTTCATCAAGACATGGTGCAGGGCATCTTCTTTTTGGTAAGCCCCACCTTGCTTGGCCACAAAACGTTCAACTTGGTGGCCCACCATGATGGACGCGTTGTCGGAGTAAGCTACCACCGTATGTTGCGGGTTTTGCTGATGCGTGTGTCGAATCATGCCAAACAAGCTGTGCGCTTGATCTTGACCATCAATGGTGAATTGAGCATTGAAAATTTTGTGTCGACAATGCTCGCTGTTGGCCTGTGCAAACATCATCAATTCAACATCGCTGGGATTTCTGCCCAGCTGCTTGAACGAGCTCAACAGATAATCAATTTCATCTTCTGCCAATGCCAAGCCAAACTCTTGGTTAGCTTTGACCAGTGCGCCTCTGCCCCCCTGCAACACATCAACATACAAAAGCGCCTGGGCTTGCAACTCGGTAAAGAGCGCCAAAGCATCATCGCGTTGGGCAAGAATGGACTCGGTCATCCTGTCATGCAATAAGTCTGACAATTTCAAACGCAAGTCTGCTGAAACAGATTTTGCAACTTTGGCATTTTTAAATTGCAGTGAATAGACCAGCAAGCGCTCAATGCGCCTGACTTTCAAACCACAGTTGTGCGCAATGTCAGTGGCCTTGGATGCCCATGGCGATACAGTGCCCAGTCTGGGAGACACATAAATGGGGATGCAAGCTTGCGCCTCTGTTCCAGAGGCTGTTTTAAATGGCTCACCGTAAGTGAGCAACTGTTTTAGGACGTTTTGATGTGGGAGGTCTAGCGGTTCTGGGCTTGCAACCAAGTGCAAATACTGACCCGTGAGACCCTTGATTTCAGGGCAAAGCGCCTGCAAGCTCGGAATTAATTGCTGAATTCGAAATTCGCTGAGGGCGTTACCGCCTTCCAAGATAAGAGTTTGCAGGGTCACTGGCTGGCCTTGAGGGCAATGTGAAAAGTGTCTCAAATACCGCTGACTGGGGCACTGAACGAGCCGCTATTTTAACCGCTGCCGGCGCTCTGTTCTGCAAATTTGCCGTCAGAGTGGGATAATCTACCCCCATGACAATCACCCTCAAAGACGCCGATGGCGCCAACGGCATGCGTGTGGCAGGTCGCCTTGCTTCCGAAGTACTCGATTATTTAACACCCTTTGTCCAACCGGGTGTCAGCACCAATGAGCTTGACAAACTGGCCCACGACTTCATGGTCCAAGTTCAAGGCACCATTCCTGCACCCTTGAACTATCAGCCACCTGGCTACTCGCCCTACCCCAAGTCGATTTGCACCTCTATCAATCACCAGGTTTGCCATGGCATTCCGAATGAAAAACAGCTCAAAAAAGGCGACATCGTCAACATCGACATCACCGTGATCAAAGATGGTTGGCATGGCGATACCAGTCGCATGTTCATCGTGGGAGACGCCTCCATCGCTGCAAAGCGACTTTGCGCAGTCACCTACGACGCCATGTGGCATGGCATTGAGCAGGTCAAGCCTGGCGCCCGCCTTGGCGACATTGGTTGGGCTATTCAAAAGTTTGCCGAAAACTTAGGCTTTTCCATTGTTCGCGAGTTTTGCGGTCATGGCATTGGCCGAGTTTTCCACGAAGAGCCACAAGTTTTACATTATGGAAAGCCAGGCACCTTGGACGAGCTCAAGGCAGGCATGACCTTCACCATTGAGCCCATGATCAACGCTGGCAAACGCGATATCAAGGAAATGGGCGATGGCTGGACCATTGTGACCAAAGACAGAAGCCTTTCAGCCCAGTGGGAACATACCATTTTGGTCACTGATACAGGCTATGAGGTACTCACCCTGTCTGCAGGAAGTCCTCCCACCCCTGATTTTGTCAAAGGCTAATGGCATGGCAGACGTGTCGGTATTGAGAGACAAGTACCGCCAGGAAAAGCAGGCCCTGTGGTCAAGTATTTCGGACAGTGCTGCCAATGGTCGGGGGCTAAAGCCAACCCTGGTTCGACTTGCCAAACTGGCAGACAAACTTCTCATTGAACTTTGGTGCAATGCTGGTTTCGACCAAGGTGAAGCGCTCATTGCTGTGGGAGGCTACGGCCGCGGTGAATTGTTTCCGTCCTCGGATGTCGACGTTCTGGTGCTGCTGCCCGATAGTGTCATTGCAGAAGATTCTCCAGAGCTCAAAACCAAATTGGAAACTTTCATCGGCAGTTGCTGGGACAGTGGCCTAGAAATTGGCTCCAGTGTCAGAACACTGGGCGATTGCATTGAAGAGTCAGAAAAAGACATCACGGTGAAAACTTCTTTGCTCGAAAGCAGACTCATCACTGGCAATGCGAAGCTCTACAAACAGTTTCAAAAGCGTTATCAAGATGCCATGGATCCTTATGCATTCTTCGTTGCCAAAACGCTTGAACTGAACCAGCGCCACAACAAGTTTGAAAACACTCCCTACTCCCTCGAGCCCAATTGCAAAGAGTCTCCAGGTGGCTTGCGAGATTTGCAAATCATTTTGAGGTTAAGCAAATCAAACGCAATGAAGCTGTTCTGAGTCTCATTCGCGCCCGACTTCATTTGCTGGCCAAGCGACGAGAAGATCGCTTGGTTTTTGATTTGCAGCACGCCTTGGCAGAGTCATTTGGCTACAAAGCCAAAAGCACGCCAGACGGTAAACACAAGCAAAGAGCGAGTGAAGTTTTGATGCGTCAGTATTACTGGGCGGCCAAAGCTGTCACTCAGTTGAACCAAATTTTATTGCTGAACATCGAAGAATATTTGCAGGCGCAACGAGGGGATCTTCAAATTGAGCTGCGCAAACTCAATGAGAACTTCTATGAAAAAAATGGCCTTCTAGAACTGGCCCAAGACGACCTGTATCAAAAACACCCGCATGCCATTTTGGAAACGTTTTTGCTGTACCAGCAGACGCAAGGGGTGAAGGGGCTCTCCGCAAAAACACTCCGAGCCCTTTACAACGTTCGAGGCGTGATGGATGCCAACTTCAGACGAGATCCTGTCAATCGAGCCACTTTTCTGAAGATTCTTCAAGAAAGTCAGGGCATCACCCATTCATTGCGCTTGATGAATCAAACCTCTGTGTTAGGCCGATATTTGTGGGTGTTTCGAAACATTGTGGGACAAATGCAGCACGATCTGTTTCACGTCTACACCGTCGATCAGCATATCCTCATGGTTTTGCGAAACGTGCGCCGATTCTTCATTGCAGATCATGCGCATGAATATCCTTTTTGTTCGCAACTGGCTGCGGGTTGGGACAAGCCTTACATCCTTTTTACCGCCGCTTTGTTTCATGACATTGCCAAAGGCCGCGGAGGTGATCATTCCCAATTAGGGGTGCTTGAGGTCAAGCGGTTTTGCAGGCAACACTGCATCGAAACCAAGGATGCGCATCTCATCTCATTTTTAGTGCGTGAGCATCTCACCATGAGTCATGTGGCGCAAAAAGAAGATTTAAGCGACCCGGATGTCATTGCCGCATTTGCCAAGCGTGTTGGCAACGAGCGTCAACTCACTGCTTTGTATTTGCTAACGGTTGCTGACATTCGAGGCACCAGCCCCAAGGTTTGGAACGCTTGGAAAGGCAAACTCCTTGAAGACCTTTACAAATTTACCTTGCGAATGTTAGGTGGACGAGCTCCCGATGCCAATGCAGAAGTTGAATCCAGAAAACGCGATGCATTGGTTGAGCTGGCAAGGCACTCAGAACCACACGATGGTCAAAAAGCATTGTGGGACACCTTGGACATTGGCTATTTCATGCGACACGATGCCAGCGAAATTGCATGGCATGCCAGACAGCTTTCTAGATATGCCTCCAAAGCAGAACGGCCCTCCGTGGCGACAATGGCTGGTAAAAGCATTGTGAGAGCCCGCATTTCACCCCTCGGCGAAGGACTGCAAGTCTTGGTCTATGCTGAGGATCAAACTGATTTGTTTGCTCGAATTTGCGGCTATTTTGATCAAGCCGGTTTCAGTATTTTGGATGCCAAAATTCACACCGCCAAGAACGGTTATGCCTTAGACACTTTTCAGGTGGTGACATCGCTGCTGCCAGAACACTATCGAGAGCTCATCAACATGGTGGAGTCAGGGCTCAGTGCCACCATTGATCAAAAAGGTGAATTGCCGCCACCCACAAAAGGACGTGTTTCACGGCGAGTCAAAAACTTTCCAATTGCGCCTCGCATCAGTTTGCATCCAGATGAAAAAGCCCAAAGCTGGTTGTTGGCCATATCGGCCAGCGACAAAATGGGATTGCTCTACAGCGTGGCCACTGTGTTGGCCAAACACAGCATCAGCCTCAAGTTGGCCAAGATCAGCACGCTTGGGGAAAGAGTTGAAGACAGCTTCTTGATTGAGGGCTCAGCTCTACAACACAATCGTGAGCAAATCGAAATTGAGACTGAGTTACTGCAAGTCTTGCAATCCTGAATGCATCAAAGAATAAGAGCAGAGAGCTGAGCCGCTGCTCAGCCTTTAGCTTTTTTTGCGCGGAGGCAGGCCTGTGTGCTGAGTGAGAACGGTGCCTCTTTTGGGAGGCGAGCTCGGCGTGCTGTTTTTACGGCGTGCACTTTGATAATCATCCGACATGGGCTGCCAAGTGGGAATCAGGTGATGCTTGCCATTGCCAATGAGATCTGCTCGGCCCATGGCTTTGAGCGCATCGCGCAGCAGTGGCCAATGTTTGGCATCGTGATAGCGTAGAAAAGCTTTGTGCAATCTGCGCCGTTTTTCACCCTTAACCACGTCAACCTTTTCGCTATCGCGCGTGATTTTGCGCAATGGATTTTTGGTGGTGTGGTACATGGCTGTTGCAGTGGCCATGGGGCTTGGATAGAAGGTTTGAACTTGATCAGCGCGAAAGCCATTTTTCTTCAGCCAAACTGCCAAGTTCATCATGTCTTCGTCGCTGGTGCCTGGATGGGCTGCAATGAAGTAAGGCACCAAAAATTGCTTCTTGCCAGCTTCGGCGCTGAACTTGTCGAACATGCTTTTGAACTTGTCGTAGCTGCCGATGCCAGGCTTCATCATCTTGGTCAAAGGCCCAGATTCTGTGTGCTCTGGCGCTATTTTCAAATAGCCACCCACATGGTGCGTGACCAATTCTTTCACGTACTCGGGGCTCTGAACCGCCAAGTCATATCGCAGGCCAGAGCCAATCAAAATCTTTTTAATGCCCTTCAAACTTCGCGCTTTGCGGTACATCTGAATCAATGGGCCATGGTCGGTGGTGAGGTTGCTGCAGATGCCAGGAAAAACGCAGCTGGGTTTGCGGCAGGCCGCTTCAATTTCGGGTGTTTTGCAACCTAGGCGGTACATGTTGGCCGTTGGACCACCCAAGTCTGAAATGACACCTGTGAAACCCTTCACCTTGTCGCGGATGTCTTCAATTTCTCGCAGCACAGAAGCTTCGCTGCGGCTTTGAATGATTCGACCTTCGTGCTCTGTGATAGAACAAAACGTACAACCGCCAAAACAGCCGCGCATGATGTTGACCGAAAAGCGAATCATCTCCCATGCCGGAATTTTGGTAACACCATCGTGCGATCCATTGGCATCGGCATAACGGGGGTGCGGACTGCGCGCATAGGGCAAGTCAAATACGGCGTCCATTTCGGCTGTGGTGAGCGGAATGGGCGGCGGCGTGATCCAAACGTCTCTGGCCGTATGGCCTTCACCGTGAGCTTGCACCAAGCAACGCGCATTGCCAGGATTGGTTTCTAAATGCAACACACGGTTGGCATGGGCATACAAAACTGGATCTGATTTGACTTGCTCATAACTGGGCAAGCGAATCACACTTTTGTCTCGGGGAGGCACTTTGTGCAAGCCCTTACCCAGCATGGCGGGCAACTGAGGATTAGGTACAAACTGAAGTGGTTTGACGGTGGCATTTTGTTGATCAGCGACCGACTGCGCTTCATCTTCTCTGGCGCATGTGGCGCCATTCTCTCGCGCCTGCTCCGATATCATGAGATAGGGATTGACGTGCGCTTCTACGTGACCAGGTGTGTCAACGGAAGATGAATCAATTTCAAACCAGCCTTCAGGTGTTTGACGGCGCACAAATGCCGTTCCTCGAACATCGATGATGTCGTGAACAGGCTCTCGAGCAGCCAGTCTGTGGGCTATTTCAACCACAGCACGTTCGGCATTGCCGTAAAGAAGCAAATCGCACTTGCTGTCGACCACAATAGACCTGCGTACCTTGTCAGACCAATAGTCATAGTGGGCAATGCGCCGCAATGAGCCCTCAATGCCACCCAACACAATAGGCACATCGGGAAAGGCTTCTCGACAGCGTTGGCTGTAAACAATGGCAGCACGATCGGGACGCTTGCCACCCACATCGCCAGGCGTGTAGGCATCGTCAGATCGAATTTTGCGATCGGCCGTGTAACGGTTAATCATGGAGTCCATGTTGCCAGCCGTGACGCCCCAAAACAAATTGGGTTTGCCTAACTCACGAAACGGCTCTGCACTTTGCCAGTCGGGCTGGGCAATGATGCCCACTCGAAAGCCTTGCGCCTCCAACATTCGACCAATGACGGCCATGCCAAAACTGGGGTGGTCGACATAGGCATCGCCCGTGACCAACACGATGTCGCAGCTGTCCCACCCCAACTGGGTCATTTCTGCTCGGCTCATGGGCAAAAAGGGGGCCGTGCCAAAGCGCGCCGCCCAAAACTTGCGATAGCTGTTCAGGGGCTTGGCGTTGCGCGGGAAAAAGGAGACGTCAACCAGAGCGTTCATGGGCCAAAGTTAGGATAATCCCGTAGTTTAGGGCCTCTGAGCGAACATATCCGACAGAGGGTCTTTCTCATTGGATAATCATGGCATGTCTTTTGATACACCTGAGCTCAGTCATCCAAAATCCAAAAAGGAATTGTTTGTCGTTTTTACCTTGTTAGCGCTTCAAGGCTTTGGCGGCGTGCTGGCCGTCGTGCAACATGAATTGGTAGACCGTCGAAAATGGATGACCAAAGCTCAATTTGTTGAAGAATGGTCAGTGGCGCAAGTGATGCCAGGCCCCAATGTGGCCAACCTTTGTTTGATGATTGGGGGCAAATACTTTGGCCTCCCAGGCGCCATGGCAGCCTTGATGGGCCTTTTATTTGCGCCACTCATGATTGTCCTTGCGCTGGCCATTTTGTTTGGCGGAGTCGCTGACAGCCCAACGGCTCAAGGCGCGCTCAAGGGAATGGGGGCTGTCTCGGCTGGCTTGATCATTGCCACTGGACTCAAACTCAGCACCACGCTGCCCCAAAACCCCATGGGCATGAAGACGGCCATTTTGTTCGCTGTTCTCGCCTTTACATTCGTTGGAATTTTCAGAATTCCATTGATTTGGGCATTGCTCGGCTTAGGTCTCGTGTCTTGTTTTATCACTTACCGCGCTTTGAAACAATTGGCAACCAAACTTGACGCCAAATCAAACAGCGAGGGGCCCTGATCTTGATCATCTCGCTAAGCCCTCAAGACTGGCTTGATTTTTTTGTCCATTTTGCGTCCTTGTCTCTGCTGGGAATTGGCGGCGCCATCACCACCGCACCCGACATGCATCGTTATTTGGTCGATGAAAAAAATTGGCTCAACGACGCCACATTTTCTTCGAGCATTGCATTGGCTCAATCTGCACCAGGCCCCAACGTCCTTTTTGTGGCCTTGATGGGGTGGCAAGTTGGCATCAATGCTGGAGGCGGCTTTAGCGCAGGAGCCAGCGCATGGGGGCTTTGCCTGATGGGAGTCACACTGAGTATGTTGGGCATCTTGCTGCCCTCCTCTGTCCTGACCTACAAAGCTACCAAATGGGCTCATCAGAATCGAAACCTCCTATCGGTACGAGCCTTTAAATCAGGCATGGCCCCCATTGTGATTGGCCTTCTGGTGTCAACTGGTTGGATTTTGTCGGTAGCGCAAAACGACTATGCCAAGAATTGGAAACTCTGGTTAGTCACTTTCATTGCCACATTGGTCGTGACGCGAACTTCCATTCACTTGTTGTGGTTAATTGCAGCGGGTGGCTTGGTGGGCGCTACCGGCATTTTGTAGGCTAAGTTGCCTAAGCGACGCCCAGGCGTTGCCTGACGGCTTCAAACAAGCAAACACCACTGGCAACAGACACGTTCAAGCTTTCGACAGCCCCTTGCATGGGAATGCTGACCAACTCATCACAGGTTTTGCGAGTGAGGTGTCTAATGCCAGGACCTTCCGCACCCAAAACCAAGGCAACCGGTCCTTTTAAGTCGACTTGGTAAATATGACGAGGTGCATCGCCACTCGTCCCAATGGTCCAAATGGATCTTTCCTTCAACTCGCCCAAGGTTCTGGCCAAATTGGTCACCATGAAATATGGAACCGTTTCAGCGGCACCGCTGGCTACTTTGGCCACAGTGGCGTTGATGCCCGCAGCATGGTCTTTGGGTGCAATCACGGCATGTGCCCCTGCCCCATCTGCAACTCGAAGGCACGCACCCAAATTGTGAGGATCGGTCACGCCATCCAAAACCAATAACAAGGGCGGCCCTTGGACTTGATCTAACAAATCGTCCAGAGAATGCGCCTGTGGCAAAGTTTCAACCCGAGCTGCAACACCTTGGTGTCCATGGCTGCCCGCTAACTTGGCAAGGCGCATGCCATCGGCCTCGATGAGCCTCACGCCAGCCTCTTGAGCCCGTTCGATGAACTGCCTCATCCGGGCATCGCGCCGAGTAGTTTCAAAATAGATTTCAACGATCGATTGCGGCGCTGTTTTTAAGCGAACGCCAACCGCATGAAAACCGAAAAGAATTTTGGGAGAAGACATGCTCCCATTATCCTTTGCTTATGAGCTGTCCGGCTTGAAGTGTGAGTGTTTTGTCGCAGCGCGCCGCCAATTTTTGGTCATGGGTGACCAATATTAGGGTGGTGCCGCGCGCATGGTTCATGGACAACATCAAGTCCATGATGCTTTCACCCGTTTGAGCATCCAAACTGCCGGTAGGTTCATCCGCAAGAAGCAATTGGGGCTGCACCACAAAAGCACGCGCAAGGGCAACGCGTTGTTGCTCTCCACCACTGAGCACCTTTGGGAAATGCTTTAAACGCTCTGACAGGCCAACTTGTGACAAAATTTCCTTCGCCAATTTGCCTGCCTCTTTGATGCCAGACAACTCCAATGGCAACATGACATTTTCAAGCGCGGTCAAATGGCCCATCAATTGGAAATTTTGAAATACAAACCCCAGCTTTTGTCCACGCCAGGCTGCCCTTTGGTCTTCAGTCATCTCAAAGATCTGTTGGCCGGCTAAGCTCACCTGACCTTCGGTTGGCGTGTCTAACCCTGCCATGATGGACAGCAAGGTGCTCTTACCAGAACCAGAAGCACCCAAAATAGCGACAGATTCCCCTGCATTCACGGTGAAATCAATATCACGCAAAATAGCCAATGGCGCGCCCACGTCACCGACCACCTTACTCACGTGACTGACTGAAATCATTGTTTCTGACATGTACCAACTTTCTTTGCTTCGACAACACTTTAACTCCCTTGTGGTGGGCTTGTTCTGTGCGGGTTTTTGTTCAGTCTCATTTGCATCTGAAAACCCGCCGTCTGTCAAAACATCTCTGAGCGACAACACTGGCAAAGTCGTACTCATTGTGGGCGACTCGCTGAGTGCTGAGTATGGTCTCACAAGGGGCACAGGTTGGGTCAACCTCATGAGCCAGCAAGCGGCCAAAGAGTCTGTCAAAGTCAAATTTGTAAACGCCAGCATCAGCGGCGACACCAGCTCGGGGGGCGTCAGCAGATTGCCTCAATTGCTCAATGCGCACAAACCTCAATTGTTGGTGGTTGAACTGGGTGGCAACGATGCCCTGCGCGGACTGAGTATGAGCATGACTCAACAAAATTTGATCAGCATGGCCCGGGAAGGCAAGAAAGCAGGCGCCAAAGTACTCATTGTGGGCACGCAAGTTCCGCCCAACTACGGTGCCAACTACACCCAACAAATGGCACAAACGTATCAAAAGGTGTCTCAGGAAACAGGCGCTGAGCTCAACAACCAATTTTTAAAAGGCATTGCAGACGACCCAGATCCCTTGAGATGGTTTCAGCCTGATCGAATTCACCCTAACGAGGGTGCCCAGAGCCTCATGATGAAAAACATTTGGCCGCAATTGAAGAAAATGTTGGCAACCCAAAAGTAAAACGGCTAGACAGTATCAGCCTTCATTTCAGGCGGCTGGGGGCGTTTCTGAAGATGGCACAGATTCAATCTCTGGCAGGTCTGAATCTTCCGTCAAACCGTCGGGCGAGTCAGTTTTTTTCTCAGCCTTGGCCTTCAACTTATCTTCTTTTTTACGTTTCTTCGCCAGTTCTTTTTGACGTTTTTCGTAGCCGTAATTAGGTGTAGCCAAGGTATTTCTTTCTATGCAATGGCATCCACTGTATCAGCTTGCCAATCAATCAGACAAAGACCCTCAAAAATTCAAGCACTGCTTGGCTGCTTGGCTCAAATCCATGATGAGATCTTGAGGCTCTTCAAAGCCAGTCGAAAACCGCACCAAATGGCCCTGATGCAAATGTGAAGGCCAGTGCGAGCGCATGTTCTCAATCTTGTAGGGAACCACTAAACTGAAGGGTCCACCCCAGCTGTAGCCCAATTTAAAAAGTTTCAAACTGTCACAAAAGGCATCGACCTGGGTTTGCGTGAACGACGGGTGCAGCATCACGCTGAACAAACCTGCCGCATGCCCTTCCTCTCCCCTGGGCGCACACAAGGCTTGCCAATGTGCATGGCCAGGTGAACCTTCTATGGCAGGATGAAGAACCTGAACGCAGGCCTTTTGATCTTTCCACCAGCTGGCCAGTTGTCTGGCACAACGGTCCTGCGCGGCATACCTTAAAGCAATGGTTGGCAGGGAGCGCAAAATGCTTTCTACATCATTGGGCCCCACACAAATGCCCAAGCGCATCATGGTCATTTTGAGTTTCAAAGCCAATGAATCGTCACAAGTCATGACGCTGCCCATGAGCACATCACCACCGCCACTTGGGTACTTGGTTAAGGCGTGTGCTGTGAGGCCAACAGACAAGCTGCCATCACCCAACAGGTCAAAAGGCTTGAAGGCCAATCCTGCGCCCCATGTGTTGTCTAAGGCTGTCAATATCTGGCGAGACTGGCAGATCTCCACCAACTCTATCAAGTCTGGAAACTCCATACTGACTGAGCCTGGTGCCTCTAGCCATACGAGTTGGGTGTTGGATTTAATTTTGGACGCGAGATCTTGCGGATCCATGGCGTCGTAGTAAGTGTGCGAAATGCCAAATGAAGCCAACTCACCTTCAGCCAAAGTTTTGTTGGGTCCATAGGAGTTGTCTGGCAACAAGACATGGTCGCCCGTTTTCAAAACTGCAAAGGAGGCTACTGCCAAGGCCGACAAACCACTGGGCGTTAAAACGCAGTGTTTGCCGCCCTCAAGTGTGCAAAGCCGCTCTTCAAGTGTGAAACTGGTGGGGGTGCCGTGGGTGCCGTAGGTATAAGCCGACTTGTCTTTCCACTCTCTCTGGCGCATGGCGGCCACATTGGGAAAGAAAACCGTAGAGGCTTTGAAGGTGCCCGGCTGAGGTGATTCAAACTCAGTCGGCGGCTTGTAGCCGTGGTGAATCAGGTCAGTAGAAATGTGGGAGTTTTTCTTTGAAGTCATCCCACAATACTACCTTCAGACCTTCCACTTTTCCATCAATTTTTCGGGATTTAAACTGTCATAACCTTCAAAGGGCTGGTGAATCCACGGATTGGTAGGCAGGTAATCAACCGAGTAATCGGGTTGAAACCCTGACAAACCTTTTGTCCAAATGACAGCCGTGCGCAATTCAGTGATGGGTTTGTAATTGGTTTTCAACATGTTGACCACGGCACTCAGCGTATGGCCTGAATCGGCCAAATCGTCGACCAACAAAACACGACCTGCAATTTCGCCTTTGGGCGTGGTGATAAAACGCGCAATGTCCAAGTGACCTTGAACCGTGCCAGCATCGGCGCGGTAAGAACTGGTGGACATGATGGCCAAGGGCTTGTCAAAAATGCGTGACAAGATATCACCAGGGCGCATACCACCCCGGGCCAAACACAGAATGGTGTCGAACTCCCATCCAGATTGATGAACCTTGATGGCCAACTTTTCAATCAAATTGTGGTACTCGTCGTAGCTCACATACAGGTGTTTGCCGTCTTCAGTCAGCATGCAGTTTCTCCAAAAGTTAAGTCAGTTCACAAAAATTGTGCTGCGCGTTGTTGAATCAATCAAAGGGGCGCCAAAAATGGATGGTGCATCAAAATGGTGTGGTCGCGATCGGGGCTGGTGGAGACCATGTGAATGGGAACCCCTGTGACATGCTCAATGCGTTGCAAATACAAACGCGCATTGACAGGCAATTTGTCAAATTGAGTGACGCCAACGGTGCTGTCTGTCCAGCCCTCAATGCTTTCATAGATGGGTTTGCAGCGCGCAATGTCATCGGCTCCCATGGGCAGAATGTCCACCACTTCGCCGTCCAACTCGTAAGCTGTACAAAGTTTTAACTCATGAAGACCATCTAACACGTCGAGCTTGGTAATGCACAAGCCAGACAAGCCATTGACCTGAGCGCTGCGTTTGAGCAAGGCGGCATCAAACCAGCCACAGCGTCGACTGCGGCCTGTGGTCACGCCCTTTTCGGCGCCCACGGTGCTCATGTGCCAACCGGGTGTGCCTTCTTTTTCCCAGTCCAACTCAGTTGGGAAAGGGCCGCCGCCAACTCGGGTGCAATAGGCCTTGGTAATGCCAAGCACATAGTGCAGCATGCCGGGACCAACGCCTGATCCTGCAGCGGCATTGCCCGCCACACAATTGCTCGATGTGACATAAGGATAGGTGCCGTGATCGACGTCCAACAAAGTACCTTGCGCGCCTTCAAACAACAAGTTAGCGCCCAAGCGGTGAGCATCGTTCAATTCGCGTGACACATCTGCCATCATGGGCTTTAAAAGTGCAGCATGAAGCATGGCTTCTTCATAAACCACATCAAACTGAACTTCGCCGTTTTTGACATAAGGCTTGAGTGCATCGCCAAAGACGAACTTTTCAGAACCTAAATAAGTTTTCAAGACGTGGTTGTGCAAGTCTAAAAGCTCTTTGAGTTTGTGTGCAAAGCGCTCGGGGTATTTCAGGTCTTGCACGCGCAAAGCGCGGCGAGCAATTTTGTCTTCATAGGCAGGGCCAATACCCCTTCCTGTGGTGCCAATTTTTTCAGTACCGCCTTGTTCACGGGCCGCCTCACGCGCAACGTCGAGCGCAGCATGAAATGGCAAGATCAAGGGGCAAGCTTCACTGATGCGAAGGCGCGAACGAACTTCAACACCGGCTTTTTCAAGGCCCGCAATTTCTTCAAAGAGTTTGCCAGGCGACAACACCACGCCATTGCCGATGTAGCACTTGACGCCCGGGCGCATGATGCCACTGGGGATGAGGTGAAGCGCTGTTTTAACGCCATTGATGACCAAGGTGTGGCCCGCATTGTGCCCCCCTTGGAATCGCACAACGCCTTGTGCGCTTTCGGTCAGCCAATCGACCAGTTTGCCTTTGCCCTCGTCACCCCACTGGGTACCAACAACGACAACGTTACGTCCTTTGATCATGTTCATTTTGATTTTTTTTCAATGGCTTTTACAACCCACTGCCCCGCGACCTCTAACAGTTCGCGATCACATTGGAATTCATCAATTTCACTCTCGTGTCCAGGCAGGCTGCACACCACGGTTTCGCCGTGGACTCGCAACTGCGCAATGGCAGAGCGCAGGTCAACACGTGTGCCCCAAGGTGCACGGATAGCTGCTTTCAGGCTCAGTTGTGGCACCACGCCAACCCACTGTTTTAAGTCAACACTAAAGCCAACAGCCGGTCGATCGCGTCCAATTTCATGTCCAAAAACAGCGCCAACGCCGTCGTAGCGTCCGCCTCGCACCACAGCGTCACTGGCACCTTTGGCATAGATGGCAAAGCGCAAACCGCTGTAGTAAGCATAGCCACGGGCATCTGCCAAATCAAATTGAAAATTGACTTGGGGCAATTGCTGGCTTAACCATTTCAATTGCTCAAGGGCAAGCTTGATTTGAGGTTTAGAGGGCAATTTTTGTAGCGCAATGTCTAAAACGGACACATCACCGTAAAGATCAATGAGGTGAAAAAGACCAGCCTGAATGTCTGCAGGGAAGTTCTGAGTTAGATCAGCCAAAGACGAAGCGTTTTTGCTGGCCAATGCCGCAAAAACATGGCCGCGCGTGTCATCTGTGAGGGCAATACCCTCTAACAAGCTGCTCACAATTCTGGCATCTGCAAGGTCGACCAATACTTCGCCCATTTGAGCCGCCTGCAAACAATCGAGAGCCAACTGCAATACTTCCAGATCGGCCTCAAGGCCCGCATGACCAAAAATTTCGGCGCCCAATTGCAAGGGCTCACGTGTGGCGTGGGGGCGGTCGGGCTGCGTATGAAGAACAGGGCCGCAGTAACAAAGGCGCGTCACGCCTTTGCGGTTTAGCAAGTGGGCATCAATTCGGGCCACTTGGGGGGTTGTATCGGCCCTCAAGCCCATCAATCGGCCAGATATTTGGTCGACCAATTTGAAGGTCTGAAGATCAAGGGCCTTGCCTGTCCCTGTTAACAAGGACTCTATGTGCTCGAGCAGAGGAGGCGACACCAACTCAAAGCCATAGCTACGAGCAGTGTCTAAAAGCAATCTTCGGAGTTCTTCGATGTGTCTGGCTTCAGAGGGCAAGACATCAGCGATGTGATCCGGCAGGACCCAAGCGGACATGGCAATCAGGGAGACTGTTAAAACA
>JAPLPO010000138.1 GCA_026400155.1 Burkholderiales bacterium
CGCATTGTAGCAAAAAAAATTGTGTCTATTCAAGGTGTGCAGCTTTTTTCCGCAGGATTAAAAAACAGTTGATTTCAAATACCAACGATACCCTTGATCATTAACTCTGATGAGGGTCACTGCGCCTTTTCTCCCGCAACATAAACAAATAAAGCCTTTCCACTTTGTCTCTGGCCCATGGGGTCTTGCGTAAAAACTTGAGGCTGGAGTTGACGCTAGGGTCATGGGTGAAGCACCGAACAGGTATTCGTTGACCAAGTTCCGCCCATCCGAAGTACGCCTCCAGCTCGCTAAGAATGGCCTCAAGTGTGAGGCCATGCAGAGGGTTTCGTGGCTGTTCGTTCATGGGGATATCAATCAACTCAACAGGACCGTCATTTAATTGAGCAGATTTAGCGGGGATAAATTCTGGATGCAATGGGCTTCACTGCATAGTTGGGTAGGAAACTGCAATCCGCTGGTTTGGCTGAACTGAGCTGTTTGCATTGTTGATCAATGTCTGAGGGTGATGGCTTTTGTCCTTTTTCTACCCATTGCAGTAGCGCGTTAAAGAGAGGGGGGTAGTGAGCGTCGCCCCAGTAGCTGTGTTCCCGGGAATCGACATAAGTCTGAACCAGTTGATGATCTTTGCCTGCGGTTTTCATTTTTTGGCGCAAGACATCTTGACCTTCAACAAACACCGTAGAGTCGTTGATGGCATGGCTGCTGATGACGGGAACTGCAAACCGGCCTTCGTGATTGACATCCGCAGAAAATTTTGCAACTGCTTTGGGGTCTGCAGTAAATCGTGAAATGGCCGCATTCAATTTAACGTCATCGACAGAACCAACATATCGAACGCCAGCGTTACCAAATGGACTGGTACCACCATTTTTTGACACCACATCTTGGAGCGCAAAGGTGCCCCAATTCAAATGGCCTAAGACAGAAGCTTCTGGCATTTTGAGTACGTCAACAATTGTTTTTAGTCTTTGTGCTTGCTCAGGCGTTCTTTTTGCCGCAGGCGTACCAGTTCCCAAACATTCATTGGCACGCTGTGCCAAGTCTGCGTTGGTCATTTTGCTGTCTGCGGGCAGTCCAATAGATAAGGGGTAGGCGGGCTCTGTTGGGCGCGGATGGTTGTTGCACAAATGCTGGTAGAGGGCGCGAATGTCGAGCCTAAAGTCGTATGTAGTAGGGCCAGCCACCACGCCACTGGTTAACAGAATGCCATCCCAAGATTTTGGAAACATTTCGGCCGCGCGTGTGGCAACCATGGCACCCCAAGATTGACCGTGAAGAATCGTTGTGCGTGGTTTGGCCACGTGATCAATAAAAATGCGGCGAACGCGCTCTGTGTCTTCTGCTGCAGTGGTCACTGCAAAACCACCTTGACGAAATACCGAGCCAGCCCATGCGTGACCTTCCCGAACTGTAATAGCCCAGCGTTTGATGTCTTCGTCTGCACGTGACGTTTGGGGCGGACCGTAGCTTGGGCCGCCGTGTGCATGCACAACCAAAACGCCCGTCCATTTGGCTGGCATGACGATGAGGTAGTGCGCAGTGGCTGAGTCTTGTCCGCGCAGGCAAGTTGAGCCAGCTGGAACACCTTCAGGGCAAGCTTGCTTTGTAGGCGCAGCTTCTATAGACAGTGGTGTGTTGACGCATGCCGTCAAGGAGATGCAAGCTAAGCTCGATAACAGCAAGCGTGTCAGCTTTGAATTTGGGTAAGTCATTGGGTAGAACTTTTTAATTGGATGAAATTGGTTTGAATTCATCAGGAGCACTTGACGGAATGGGTGGGTGTGCCTTGAGTGATTGATCGAAGGCCATCATCATTTTTCGCATCGGTCCTCGAACCCAACCGTCTTCCATAGCAGCATCAGTTTCTTCTTTGGGATCACGTTTGATGTTAAAAAGCCAAGGTGTTTCCAGGTGTTTGGTTCCCGAATTGGGTTCACTCTCAAACACAAAATGCAATTTCCAGTGGCGCCATTTAACGGCGCGCAATTCTGTCTTGATGTAAAAGAGAAATCCTTCTCGGGCAGATTTTTCTGTTTGCCCAGTCCACCAATTCAATTGATTGACGCCGTCAATCGGTCTGTCAGCCGGCAGCGTTCCACCTGCCGCTTCAATGAGCGTGGTGAAAAGATCGGTCACGTGCACAATGTCGTCGCTCACGCCTGCTTTTTCAATCCGACCAGGCCATCTCACTATCAGTGGCACACGAAGTCCACCTTCCATGGCGGTATGGTAGGTGCCAGACCATGGACCCGCTGTACCGCGCCAGGGGCGTCGAAACTCCGGACCGTTGTCACTTGCGAAAATAAACAAGGTATCTTCACGAATCCCTAAGTCGTTGACGGCATCTATCAGTTGGCCAACCCTGTAATCCATTTCCATCATGGAATCTGCAAATTCACCCACCCCACTTTTGCCTGCGAAATCAGGATGCGCCAAGGTGGGGAAATGCAAATGAGTAAGGGGAACATACAGAAAAAATGGCTTGTCGGCATTGGCTTGACGGCGCATGAAGTCGATTGATTTTTCAGTTAATTCACTGTCAATCAACCGACGTTTGGCAAGGTCATATTCCGCAACATTTTTAGCGGGTTGGCCACTAAATCCGGCCATCACTTGAGGGACGTCAACCACTGAGGAATCAAACCCAGGTGATTGTGTGAAGAGCGTTTCATTGGTAGTTCGCGGTATGCCGTACCACTCATCAAATCCTCTTTGATGCGGATATCGTCCTTCACGGTCCCCCAAATGCCACTTGCCAAACATGCCAGTGGCATAGCCTGCTTCTTGGAGTATTTGCGGCAGGGTTTTCTCCCAAGGATGAATGCCTTGCGGGAGGCCTGCAGGCACCGACTGTAATGCGCCTGTTCGAATGGGGTGACGACCTGTCATCAATGCAGATCGTGTGGGGACGCAATCACTTTCTACATTGAAGTTCAAGCATTTCAAACCTTCTTCGGAGAGCGCGTCGATGCGGGGTGTCGGTGCGCCTCGCATGGCACCACCGCCATAGCATCCAAGTTCACCCCAACCCAAGTTGTCTGCCAATATCAAAACAATATGGGGACGTTTTTCAGTTTGAGCCATCATTACTCCATGGCGATCTTGCGATCTTTGATGAGTTTCGCCCACCGTTCACGGTCTTGAATCATGCGTTGCTGAAATGCATCTGGCGTCATGGACACTGTTTCCATGGCCAGTCCAAGCAGTTGCTGTTTCAAGGCTGCTTCGGCCAAAGACTCTTCCACCACCTTTCGCATTTGCGAAATGATGGGGGCAGGTGTGCCATCCACTGCAAATAAGGCTGACCACTGAGGAACATCAATGTCGCCTGCACCGCTTTCGGCCAATGTGGGGGTATCGGGCAAGATGTTAGAACGACGCTTGGTACTGACGGCCAAAGCAAGCAGTTTTCCTGATTTGATGTGAGGCAATACAGCAGCGGCACCTAAAACTGCCAAAGAAACTTGTCCTGAGATAACGTCGTTGACTGCTTGCCCACCCCCTTTGTAGGGAATGTGGAGCAAGTTGATGCCTAAGTTTTGAGAAAACAATTCACCCACCAAATGTTGAATAGAGCCCTGACCGGAGCTGGCATAAGACACTTGATCGGGTTTGCCTTTGGCTCGCGTCTGTAGATCTTGGATTGTTTTCAGGCCCGAGGAGGGTGCAGTCACGATGACAATTGGCTGAAACGACAACACAGCAATTGGCGTGAAGGTTTTGGTCAAGTCCCATGGCATGGTGCGAAACAAGGGCAGCAAAGACACTGAGTCAGAAGCAACCAAAAAAGTGTGCTGATCTTTAGCCCCACGCAGTGTGGTCTCTACGCCTAAAGAACCGTTGGCCCCAGGCTTGTTGTCTACTAAAACGGCTTGTCCAAGACGTTTTCTGGCACTTTCACCAACCAAACGGGCTACTACGTCGTTTGAGCCACCCGCAGGGAAAGGAACAACCAAGTTGATGGGCTTGCTAGGCCAATCTTGCGCCAATGCACTGATTGGCGTAAGCGTTGCTGCTACGGCAGTCCACAGCAAGCGGTGTGTAAATTGTCGTTTTGAAATGGCTGACATACTTTTTCTTAATCTTTGACGATCGCATCAGTTTAATGGTGATGTGTGGGTGAAACAACGGTAGTTCTTCCAATATCACCAGAAAATCAAGATAGATCGCCTTAATTAAAAGAGCATTCGAACGGCCAACCTCAAGTTTCTAGGCGCCCCAGCGTAAAGGTAGTAATGGCCAAACTGCTTGGGTGATTCTCTCCAATAGGAACGATTTGTCGCATTTTCCAAGGCCAGTGTCCAGTCGATGTTTTGGCCTGCCACTTTGGTGCTGTAATGGGCCGCTAAATCTGCCGTCGTCCAGGCTGGCAATTTCATTGATCCGCCTTCCATCAAGTCGCGTTGACCTTCATGGCTTAAGCGCAAAGTGGTGCGCAATCCGGGCACTTGTGTAAAGCGGTATTCGGCTGCGGCACGAATCACCAAGGATGGCACATTTAAAGGACGCTGCCCATTTTGTGCTGTATTGATGACCGCCTCTGACCGCTCGGCATTCAACCATGTGGCCGCCGTATCCAATTTCCATTGCTTGTTACGGTAGCCCATGCCCAGCTCTAAACCTTTGTGCTTGGCAACGCCATCGAGTTTGCGGGTGCATGAGTTGTCTTCTTCGCACGCACCTTGATCACCCCACACTGGCCTAGTAATGTCAAACAAGGCGGCGTTCCAGAGCCAGGCACCTTGTGCACCTTTGAAGCCCAATTCTTTTTGGGTGCTCTTGGCCGAAGGCAATGCTTCGCCAGCGTTGGTGTAGCGGCTTCGATTGGGCGTGACTTGTGCTTCTACCCCTTGGCCGTAGCTTGCGTAGCCTGTGGTGTTGAAGGGCAGTTTGTGGCTAAAGGCGATCCAGGGTGTGTGGATGGTGCGGTCGTCGTGCGTGGCGCGGCTGCCGTCTGTGCGTTGGCTGTCACGCTGAATTTGGCTTGTGCGCCAGCCCAACCAAAGATCGGCAAACTGATGAACTCGAATGCGATCTTTGATACTTATTTCTGTTGAGTATTCTTGTCGGTTGGTGTTCAGTTCATTGGGCTCAGGTGCTGCAGTACTTTCGCTCACGCCCGACAGGCTACCAGTACCCGCCCAGTTGAAGGCCTGCATGGGGGAGAGCTTGTCAATTTGCCGCAGACGCAACCAAGAGAAGCTGAGGTCGTGTTGAATGCCAGCCAGCTTAACTTGACCCGTCAATTCTGTTTGCAAGGCATCGCTGGAACGGCGTTCGTTCTCGCTGCGGTAGTCGTACAGGTCAAATGTTTTGTCGCTGCAAAAACGATCGTAATTGCCTTCTGCATAACAGCCGTAGGCGTAGCTGAGGCGGTCGTCTGTTTTCAAACGTTGAGCGCCAAACTGGGTGGTCCACAACCAACCATTCTCAAGTTTCTGTTTCAGACGCATGGTTCCTGTGAGGCCATTGAACACACCCGGTACAGACCAGCTTTGTTTGGAGAAATTGTTTTGTCCGTAGAGGGGAGAGGGCAGTGTATTGCCTGCAATGCTGGCTGCATTCACGCCCATTTGTTGGCGGCTGCTGCTTTCAATTTCCCACTCAATGCGTGTGTTGGCATTGATGCGCCAGTCCATGGCCAATGCCAACAACTGGCGGTGACCTTTGGCGTTCTTCACGGACGGATTGAGATCTTCGTACGCTGCATTGACTCGGTATCCCACTGCATTGTTCTCACCATATCGACCGCCAACATCAAGTGCAACGCCGCTGCTGTTGCCATTGCCATAGCTGAGTGTCAAACTTCGCACGCTGGCTTCTGCTGAGTTGGGTGGACGCTTCACCACATAGTTGGCCAAGCCACCCGGCGCACTTGTGCCCGCTTGAATACCGCTGGTGCCCTTGAAGAGTTCGATGCGCTCTTTGTTGTCCATGGGAATCATGGTTTCGGCGCTGATGGGCAAGCCTTCGCGGCGATAGTTGTAACGGTTGTCCAGCATAAAGCCACGCACACTGAGCATGTCCCAATAAGCAGGCGAGTTGTAGCTGTCGGTCACTGAAGAATCTAAGCGCAATGCGTCAGAAATTCTTTGCGCGCCCAAGTCTCTCAAGGTAGCGTTATCGATGTTGGTTGCGCTGAATGGTGCTTCGCG
>JAPLPO010000048.1 GCA_026400155.1 Burkholderiales bacterium
CATGCTTGAATAATTAGTCCCAAGACAGGGCGCCGCCCGACTGGTATTCAATGACGCGGGTCTCGAAGAAATTACGTTCTTTCTTCAAGTCAATCATTTCGCTCATCCATGGGAAGGGGTTCTCTTCGTTGGGGAAGAGGGCTTCCAAGCCGATTTGGGTGGCACGGCGGTTGGCGATGTAGCGCAAGTAGCCTTTGAACATGGAAGCGTTAAGGCCGAGCACGCCGCGTGGCATGGTGTCTTCGGCGTAACGGTATTCCAATTCAACGGCTTTCATGAACAGCTCATTGATTTCGGCTTTGAACTCTGCGGTCCACAACTGCGGGTTTTCGAGTTTGATCTGATTGATCAGGTCGATACCGAAGTTGCAGTGCATGGATTCGTCGCGCAGGATGTACTGGTACTGCTCGGCGGCACCGGTCATTTTGTTTTGGCGGCCCAAAGCCAGAATTTGCGTGAAGCCCACGTAGAAGAACAGGCCTTCCATGAGGCAAGCAAACACGATGAGTGACTTGAGAAGCGTCTGATCTGTTTCTTGGGTGCCCGTTTTGAAGTGCGGGTCCATGATGGCATGGATGAAAGGAATCAGGAACTCGTCTTTGTCGCGGATGGACTGAACTTCGTTGTAGGCATTGAAGATTTCGCTTTCGTCCAAGCCCAATGACTCAGTGATGTACTGGTAGGCGTGGGTGTGAATGGCTTCTTCAAAGGCTTGGCGCAGCAAGAACTGACGGCACTCGGGTGCCGTGATGTGACGGTAAGTGCCCAATGTGATGTTGTTGGCAGCCAATGAGTCGGCTGTGACAAAGAAGCCCAAGTTGCGCTTGACCAAACGGCGCTCGTCTTCGGTCAAACCATTGGGGTCTTTCCAAAGGGCGATGTCGCGCGTCATGTTGACTTCTTGCGGCATCCAGTGATTGGCGCAAGTGGCGAGGTATTTTTCCCAGGCCCATTTGTATTTGAACGGCACCAACTGGTTGACGTCGGTTTGGCCATTGATGATGCGTTTGTCGGCCGCATTGACACGTTTTGCGGCGCCCCCAGCAACACTGTGCGAAGCAGGCGCTGCCTGAGCTGCATTCGTTGCAGGCGTCATGACAGGGGATGGCGATGCGGTGATTGTGTTGGCTGTAATGGAGCTGGCACTAGATGCGCTGGCATTGAATGCAGACAGATCGGCGAAGCGGTCGGCAGATGGACCACTTGGGGGGAAGCTTGGCATTGCAGGTTGCAACGCGGGTTTAGATGAATCGTCCCAGGACAGCATAGAATTTTCCAATGTTCGAATTATGAAAGCTTGCGGACGAAATGCAAAGCAATGTTTTGAAATGAAATGAAATCACGCGAAGAAGTGTTGTGCTTTTGCATCGTCTTGAATCGATTTCGTGTTCGATTTTCTTCGTGTGATTTCTTGAAACTAATTTTTTAATTTAAAAAATTTTTAAAAATCATTGGCAAGCTTCGCAGCCTTCGTCGTCAATGGCTGTGAACTTCACATCGGTGGCCGGCATTGCAGAAAACTGCGATGCGACTGCTGCACTCGATGCTGTTGCCCCACTTGCTGAGGATCCAGAAGACACAGCATTCATTTGATTGTTAGACACCGTCGATTTCTCGGCGTGTGTGGCGCTGATGGTGCGCAGGTAGTAAGTGGTTTTGAGGCCACGCAACCATGCCAGCTTGTAGGTGTCGTCCAATTTTTTGCCAGAAGCACCCGACATGTAAATGTTGAGTGACTGTGCTTGGTCAATCCATTTTTGGCGACGTGCAGCAGCTTCCACAATCCAAGTGGTTTCCACTTCAAACGCTGTGGCGTACAAGGCCTTAATTTCTTGCGGCACGCGATCGATGGGGCGCAGTGAGCCGTCGAAGTGCTTCAAGTCCATGACCATCACATCGTCCCATATGCCCAAGCGCTTCAAATCGCGCACCAAGTAGCTGTTGATGATGGTGAATTCGCCAGACAAATTGGACTTGACCGACAAATTGCCGAAGCAAGGCTCGATACAAGCGTCAACACCAATGATGTTGGAGATGGTGGCTGTAGGCGCAATGGCCACGCAATTGGAGTTGCGCATGCCGTCTTTGGCGATTTTTTTGCGCAAAGCATCCCAGTCCATGGTGCTGCTGCGGTCGACTTCCACATAACCACCTCGGGCTTTTTGCAACAGGTCGAGGGTGTCCAAAGGCATGATGCCTTGGTCCCACAAGGAGCCTTGGTAGCTAGAGTACTTGCCGCGCTCGGCCGCCAACTCGGTGGAGGCCCAGTAGGCGTAGTAGCAGATGGCTTCCATGGAGGTGTCGGCAAATTGCACGGCTTCTTGAGATGCGTAAGGCACACGCATTTGGTAAAGCGCATCTTGGAAGCCCATGAGGCCCAAGCCCACAGGG
>JAPLPO010000165.1 GCA_026400155.1 Burkholderiales bacterium
GCCTTCGAAAAGGCCAAGAAAATGGCGTAAGCCATTTTTGTAAACCCTTTTCAAGGAACAAACTATGAACACCATCCGCGTTGATGTGGTCAGTGCCGAAGAGTCCATCTTCTCTGGCGAAGCCCGTTTTGTGGCCTTGCCTGGTGAGGCTGGCGAGTTGGGCATTTACCCCCGTCACACACCACTCATTTCACGCATCAAGGCTGGCTCTGTTCGCATCGAAAAACCCGACGGCACCGAAGAATTTGTCTTCGTGGCTGGCGGCGTTCTGGAAGTGCAACCCGACCACGTGACCGTGTTGTCAGACACTGCTATTCGCGGTAAAGATTTGGACGAAGAAAAAGCCAACGCTGCAAAAGCTTCTGCAGAAGACGCGCTTCGCAATGCCAAATCCGAAATCGACATGGCGCGTGCGCAAAGCGAGTTGGCAGTGTTTGCTGCCCAACTGGCGGCCTTGCGCAAGTTCCGCACTAAAAAATAAAATGATGGCGTTCAACGCGCTGTTCGTTTTCTGAAACCCGGCGCACGCCGGGTTTTTTGCTTCTAAGGACACCATGCGCAAAGCCAAACTTCAAGCGGCCACATTGGGCGGCAACCCTGACGACATCGAGGCTGCGTTTTACGACGCACTGAGGCAAGGCGACATTGAGCGCTTGATGGCTTGCTGGGCAGACGAAGAGGAAATTGTGTGCGTGCACCCGGGAGGCCCTAGACTCATTGGGGCTGGAGCCATCCGTGCCACCTTTGAAGCCATGTTTGCCAACGGCACGGTTCAAGCCCACCCAACGCAAGTGCACAAGGTTGAATCCTTGGCCAGTGCCATGCACCATTTGGTAGAGCGTGTTGAAGTGCTGGGCCCCGATGGCCCGCAAACGGCCTATGTACTGGCCACCAACGTGTATCACAAGACGCCTCAAGGTTGGCGCATGGTGGCGCATCACGCCAGTCCCGGCACGCCAAATGCCCCAGCAGAAGTATCCTCTAGCCCATCGACACTGCATTGACAGACTATTCAGCACCCTCTTGGCTGCCTGGCGGTCATTTGCAAACAATTTGGCCAGCCTTGTGGTCGCGCAGGTTTGAGGTTTCTGCACCGCAGTGGCGGCGCGAGCGATGGAACACACCCGATGCTGACTTTGTCGACGTTGATTTTTGTGAAGCCGATACAGCGCCATCCAAGCGGCCTTTGCTGGTGTTGTTCCATGGTCTCGAAGGCTCCTCAAGCAGCCACTATTCGCAAGCTTTTGCCGATTGGGGTTTGCAAAACGACTGCGATGTGGCGGTGCCTCACTTCAGAGGGTGCAGTGGCACTTTGAATGTGATGCCCCGCGCTTATCACTCGGGTGACCATGAGGAGGTGGACCACTTGCTGCGTCATTTCAAGCAACGGGTTGACACACAAAACAGACCTGGACTTGTGGCAGCAGGCGTGTCTTTGGGCGGCAATGCCCTGATGCGCTGGGCTGGTGAGCAAGGCCAGTCTGCTCAACACATTGTGAAAGCCATAGCCAGCATTTGCTCACCTTTAAATTTGACAGCCAGTGGCAAAGCCATTGGTGAAGGCTTTAATCGACAGGTCTACACGCGCATGTTTTTGCGCAGCATGAAGCCCAAAGCCATGGCCAAACTCAAGCAGTTCCCGGGCCTCTTTGATGCTCAAAAACTGATGGCGGCCAAAGACTTGTACGAGTTTGACGATGTGTTCACCGCACTTTTACATGGCTTTCAAAACACCGATGATTATTGGTTAAGGGCCTCCGCTTTGCCCCTCATGGGCCAAGTTGCTGTACCCGCTTTGGCTTTGAATGCTCTAAACGATCCATTCATTCCATCAAGCAGCTTGCCTATTAAAGCGCAAGTTAGCACTCACGTAAATCTATGGCAGCCTCCTGGTGGGGGGCATGTTGGCTTTGCCAGTGGCGCTTTGCCAGGCCATTTGAAAGCCATGCCACAGGCTGTGGGTCATTGGCTTTTGCAACACATCCCCTAAGATCTAAGCCATGGACGATATTGTCAAACAAGCAATGGCCAAGTGGCCCAATGTGCCTCATTGTTTTGGTTGGTTAGGTTTAGATGAAAGAGGGCATTGGTACCTCAGAGATGACCAAGCGCAAGCATGTGGACGTTTTCAAAGCGGCCAGCCTGGCTCTAAGGGCTCGTTGCTTCAACACGATAAACTGATCGAATTCATTCACCGCAATTACGACGTCGATGCAAAGGGCGCTTGGTTTTTTCAAAATGGACCGCAGCGTGTGTATGTGGAGTTGGCCGCCACGCCCTTTGTTTGGCGCTTGTCGTCGGATTTCAAATTGACAGCTCAAACCGGACAAGAAACATCAGCCCATACTTGCTTTACCGACCAAACGGGACGGGTGTATTTTCAAACTGATTTGGGCTTTGGCTTGCTTCACACATTGGATGTGGCCATTGCGGCAGAAGGTTTGGAGAACCATCTTTGGCCCTTAGAAACCATCGACTGCTTTGAAATGCCGTCTCAATTTGGGTTTACTCTCAGCCCACAGCAAGACAATAAAAAACCGCTCTGACGTGCATGACGTTCATCGAGCGGTTTTGAAACAAGCCCACACAAAAGGGGGCTGGCAAAGCAGATTTACTTTTTCTCAGCAGGAGCAGCAGGAGCTTCTGGCTCTTTGAACTTGCCACCGGCGGAAGACGTGAGGTAAGCCACAGCGCGGCCAATTTCCAGGTCGCTGTAATCGCCGCCGCCTTGGGCACCCATGGCGCCTTTGCCTTTGAGCACAGAATTGACCAAAGCCTCATAGCCTGTTTTGAGGCGAGGTGCCCATGCACCTGCATCTGCGTATTTGGGCGCACCTGCGGCACCAGCGTCGTGGCAAGCGGCACACTGAGCTTTGTAAACTTCTTGGCCTGCCTTCATGGGCCGATTGGCATCGCGCACTTCAACCAGACCTACTTTTTGAATGCGCTCGGCGACGGTGCGTTCGGTGTCACTGCCAGGGGCAGTTTTGTTGGCGGATGTAACGTAGTACACCAACCCAATGATGATGAAAACGGGGATGATGAAAGAGGCAAAGCTCAGCATCAACATTTGCTTGGGGGTTTTGACCGGGCCAGTGTGGTCTTCGTGGGCTTGATCGTTGCTTTTGTCGCTCATAGCGTCCTCAATGAATCTCTATAGAACTGTATCCGGTTGATCGGAATCAACTTTTGATTATAACCTCCGAGACCCAACGCTTGGCCTTGGCAAGCCATGAATTGCGAGGGCTCATGCCCTAATTGACCGCTAATCTCAGCAATGAATCAGGCACGGCTGTAGCTCAGTGGACAGAGTATTCGCCTGGGCGTTGATGCCATGCCTTTCTGCGAAGCCTCGATGTCTTCTAAGCTGGGATAGTCGCCCAATAACCAATAATCAAAAACGCGCCTAGCAATGGGCGCCGCTTGGGCTGCACCAAAGCCTGCGTTTTCGACCACGATGGCCAAGGCAATTTGCGGATTGTCTGCAGGCGCAAAAGCCATGTACAAAGCATGGTCGCGTTGATGCTCTTCCAATTTGCTGGCGTTGTACTTGTCTTTTTGACCAATGGTCACAGCTTGCGCCGTGCCAGTTTTGCCAGCGCTTTGATAGGGCGTGCCTGCAAACACACGGGCAGAGGTGCCATCTTTGGCAACCCCTATCAAGCCTTGTTTGATCACTTCCACGTGCTCTGGCTTGTAACCCAAATTGACAGGTGCATCGCTCACGACCGCTCGATCGACCCGCTGTATGGGATCTTGGGTGGCCATGACCAAGCGAGGTTTGTTGGAGGTACCGCCGTTGGCCAAAATGGCGGTTGCATTGGCCAACTGCAACATGGTGAATGCGTTGTAGCCCTGTCCAATGCCCAAGGAAATTGTTTCTCCGCCGTACCAACGTTGTTGTTCTGGTTTTTTATAAGTTTTCTTTTTCCACTCGGTGCTGGGCAAGGTGCCGCGCAGTTCGCCGGGCAAATCGAGCCCAGTGATTTGACCGAAACCCAGGGGCTTCATGAAGTCATGGATGACGTCGACCCCCATGGTGTTGGCCAATGAGTAGTAATAAACATTGCTAGACAGCACGATGGAGCGAACCATGTCGACGGGGCCTAAGCCTGCATCGCCGTGGCTTCTGAAGGTGTGACCACCATAGGTCCAAGAACCGGTGTCGTTGGTGATTTCGCTGGCACTGCGTTTGCCTGTCTCAAGAGCAGCAAGCGCCATGAAGGGTTTGTAGGTGGAGCCAGGCGGATAGGTGCCCCGCATGGCGCGATTGAGAAGCGGTTTGTCAATGGATTCACTGAGCATTTTCCAACTCTCGCTGTCAATGCCATCGACAAATAAGTTGGGATCAAATGTGGGCTTGC
>JAPLPO010000113.1 GCA_026400155.1 Burkholderiales bacterium
AAGGGCGCGGGGGACGTGCTGGTGAATTTTGCATGGGCCTGGCGCAGGGGCTTCAGGCGCAAGCCGGTGTCTGGGCCATCGCGGCCGATACCGATGGCATTGACGGCATCGAAGACAACGCGGGTGCACTCGTCACGCCCGATACCCTGATGAGAGGCGTGCAATCAGGCGTTCGCTTGGATGAGCACCTGTCTAGCAACGATGCGTATGGTTACTTTCAAGCCTTAAACGATTTGGTCTTCTCGGGGCCAACTCACACCAATGTGAACGACTTCCGCGCCATTTTGGTGTTGTGACAAAGTTTTGATTTGTGTCAACGCAGCCAAGCCCTGCGTCTGGCAAATTGGAGGATATGTTGAATCGTGTCCTCACCCAAGCTCACTCCCCCGTTGAAGAATTGCCTGGCGGCAGTGTGTTAATCCGCAGGGGGCAAGTGGCCCAAAAGGCCATGCGTTTGATAAGTGGGCGTGTGGCTTTTGGGGTGATTGAAGAGGGTGTTTTGGTCCATCAATTGGGCGTGGTGGAGGGGCCCTTCTGGTTGGAAGCTCCAGCGGCCATGCTGGGCTTGCCGCATGCTGTTGATGCTTTGGCTGAAACGCCTGTCACGCTGCAAAGCATGCCATTGGGGCAATTGAAAACGCACCTCAAAAATTTACCCGAACCATTGCACACACTCATGCTCGATTTGGCCAAAGCTCAGCGACAACAAATTGAGGTGGCGGTAAGTCGCTTGGCCAAAGACGCAGACGCCCGTTTTGCCGAGTGGCTTTTAAGGCACGCGGAGCCATCAGATGCACAGGGCAGTTTGGCTGTGATCTTGCATGACAGAAAAAGACTAATTGCTGCGCAACTGGGCATTGCGCCAGAAACCTTTTCTCGGGTTCTGAAGCACCTCAGAGATCGCAAGCTGATCAGTGGTGCTGGACGCGTTTTAAACCTTCTGGATCTTACGGGTTTACAGTCATTGGCAGGTATTTAGTCACATTCGCTGGATTCGCATTCAAAGGCGTCTTAAAGCTCGATAGAATTTGTCGAACTTTGAGAATTTCATGCAGCCCAACGAGCCATTGCGCCTGTCACTTTCCAACATCACCAAGCGTTACCCAGGCGTGGTGGCCAATCGCGCGGTTTCTTTGGCGGTCAAGCCCGGTGAGGCGCATGCCGTTTTAGGTGAAAACGGGGCGGGCAAATCGACCCTCATGAAAATCATTTACGGCGCGGTCAAGCCCGATGAGGGCAGCATTCAGTACAAGGGCCAAAGCGTTCAAATTCGCAACCCCCAACAAGCTCGCGCTTTGGGCATCAGCATGGTGTTCCAACACTTCAGTTTGTTTGACACCCTCACTGTGGCTGAAAACGTGTGGCTGGGCTTGGATGCCTCATTGTCCTTGGCGCAAGTGGCATCTCGAATCAGTGCCAAGGCGGCAGAGTACGGCCTTGACATCGATCCCTCGCGCCCAGTGCACACCTTGAGTGTGGGCGAGATGCAGCGCGTCGAAATCATTCGAGCCTTGCTCACAGAACCACAATTGCTCATTTTGGATGAACCTACTTCGGTGCTCACGCCACAAGCGGTTGACAAGTTGTTTGTGGTTTTGAAAAAACTGGTGAGCCAAGGTTGCAGCTTGCTTTACATCAGTCACAAGTTGCATGAAATTCGGGAGCTGTGTTCGGCTTGCACGGTGCTGCGGGGTGGCGAGGTCACGGGTGTTTGTGATCCCAGAGAAGAATCCAATGCGTCGCTCAGCCGCATGATGATTGGCGCAGAACCGCCAGCCTTAAAGCACCAAGAACGCACACCTGGCCCGGTGCTGTTTGAAGCGCGTCATTTGTCCTTGAACAAAGAAGACCAATTTGGCGTCAACTTGTCCGACATCCATTTGCAAGTTCGTGCCGGCGAGGTGGTGGGCATTGCCGGTGTTTCTGGCAATGGTCAGCGTGAGCTTCTTTATGCTTTGTCTGGCGAAGACACGCGGGCTGCACCAGAGGCCGTGCAGTTGGGAGGGCAAGCCGTGGGCCAATGGGGTCCTGACCAACGCCGCCAAGCAGGTTTGCATTTTGTGCCCGAAGAGCGTTTGGGTCGAGGCGCTGTGCCTTCTCTCAGTTTGTCGCACAACATGCTGCTCACGCGAAATGAGGCCATCTCTTCTGCTGGCTGGATTGACACTCAGGCTCTTCAAGCGCAAGCTGAAAAAATCATTCAACGGTTCAACGTCAAAGCCAATGGTGCGCAAGCGCCTGCGCAATCTTTGTCGGGCGGCAACCTGCAAAAATTCATTGTGGGTCGCGAGATCGATGCCAACCCCAAAGTGCTGTTGGTGTCGCAGCCCACTTGGGGTGTTGATGTGGGCGCAGCAGCTCAAATACGCGGTGAACTTTTGGCCTTGCGAGACGCAGGTTGTGCCGTGCTCGTGGTCAGTGAAGAGTTAGACGAGTTGTTTGAAATTTGCGATCGCTTGTATGTCATGGCCAATGGCAAACTGTCTTCCTCTATTCAGCGCAAAGATGCCACTGTGGCGCAAATTGGCGAATGGATGAGTGGTCTGTGGGAGGCGCATGCTTCAGCTTGAACTCCGGCCGCAAGCCTCCGCGCTTTGGCGTTATGCATCGCCTGTTTTGGCCTTGTTCATCACAGTGGCCTTGGGCATTGGCTTGTTTGTCTTGTTGGGCAAAGATCCCATCCGCGGTTTGCAAATGTTTTTTTGGGAGCCCTTGAAGTCGTCCTACGCCTTGGGTGAACTCATGGTCAAGGCCACACCTCTCTTGGTCATTGCCTTGGGCTTGGCGGTTTGTTTTCTCTTTTATGTCTGGAACATTGGCGCCGAAGGGCAGTTTGTCATTGGTGCAGTAGCGGCTGGCGGTGTGGCCTTGTTGGCCGACAAAGAAACTGGTCGGTGGATTGTGGTGGCGGTGGTTTTGGCGGGGGTTGCTGGGGGCATGTTTTGGGCTGCCATCACTGCGTGGTTGCGAGATCATTTTCACGCCAACGAAATTTTGGTCAGCCTGATGCTGGTGTACGTGGCCGACATGGTGCTGGGCTATTTGGTATATGGGCCCTGGAAAGATCCTGCTGGCTATAACTTTCCGCAAACCAAAACCTTTGAAGCAGTCACGCAAATTCCCCGCTTGATGAGCGGCTCGCGCGTTTCTGTGGGTCTGATCGTGGCTTTGGTCGGTGTGGCTGCCATTTGGATCTTTTTATTCCGAACCCGTTCAGGCTTTGCTCAACAGGTTGGCGGCTTGGCCCCGTCTGCCGCTCGCTACGCGGGTTTTTCGTCTCGCAAAGCATTGTGGTTGGCCTTGCTCACCTCCGGTGGCGCAGCAGGTCTTGCTGGCGCTTTGGAAGTGGCAGGGCCCATCGGGCAGCTCACTCCCTACGTACCTTCTGGGTATGGTTTTGCGGCCATCATCGTGGCTTATGTGGGGCGCTTGCATCCTGTTGGCATTGTTTTTTCTGCCATTCTCATGAGCATGTTCTACATTGGCGGTGAGTTGGCGCAATCTCGCATGGGCCTGCCCAAATCTATCACGGGTGTGTTTCAGGGCTTGTTGCTGTTTAGCTTGTTGGCCTGCGATACGCTGGTGGCATACCGTTTGCGTTGGCAAACTAGGAGCGCCTGATGGAAACTTATGCATTGCTCATCGCGGCTACCTTGAATGCAGGCACGGTGCTGGCCATTGCCGCCTTGGGTTTGCTTATCAACGAAAAAGCGGGGGTTGTTAACTTAGGTGCTGAGGGCATGATGTTGTGCGCAGCCATCGCGGGTTTTGCCGCTGTGGTGCACACCGGCAGTGACCTGGTGGGGTTCCTTGCGCTTTGTTGGGCGCTATTTTTGGTGTCATGGTGATCTACCTCAGCACCAATCAGTACGCCACAGGTTTGGCATTGAGTTTGTTTGGCGTTGGTTTTTCAGCCTTTGTGGGCATTTCATACGTGCAAGAAAAACTGCCGCCTCGCGCTCAGTTTGAAGTCCCTTTCTTGTCCGACATTCCGCTGCTTGGCGCCGCTTTCTTCAAACAGCATCCTTTGGTCTACGGAGTGATCGCTTTTGTTTTCGCACTCATTTGGTTTTTGTACAAAACTCGCACAGGTTTGGTGCTTCGATCGGTTGGTGAATCACCCGAATCGGCGCATGCCCTTGGTTATCCGGTCCGAAGAATTCGATTTTTTGCAGTGATCGTGGGGGGCGCTTTGTGCGGTCTGGCGGGCGCCTACATCTCTGTGATTTACACGCCCTTGTGGGTGGAAGGCATGGTGGCTGGGAAGGGCTGGATTGCTTTGGCTTTGACCACCTTCGCAACTTGGCGACCGGCGCGAATTTTGCTAGGTGCATACCTGTTTGGAGGTGTCACCATGCTGCAGTTTCATTTGCAAGGCTTGGGCGTGCAAGTACCCAGTCAGTGGCTGTCTGCACTGCCTTACCTGGCAACTATTGTGGTGTTGGCCTTGATCTCCAGAAATCCCGCTTGGATTCGGGTCAATATGCCTGCCTCCTTAGGCAAAGCCTTTCATCCCAGTTCATAATGTTTTTTTTTGCCAAACCTCGTCCATCCATAAAGGAAATTTCATGACAGTTCTGAACAAGCGATCGGTTCTCAAAATCGCCGCGATCTCCATCGTTACCGCTGCCGCCTTGGTGGCTTGCGGTAAAAAAGAAGAGGCCAAACCGGCCGCTGCAGCCAAGGCTGAACCACTCAAAGTGGCATTTGCTTACGTTGGCCCCGTTGGCGACGGTGGCTGGACATTCGCTCACGACAACGCTCGCAAAGAACTCGAAAAACAGTTTGGCGACAAAATTGTCACTAGCTTTGTTGAAAAAGTGCCAGAAAGCGCCGATGCAGAGCGCGTCTTCCGCGACTTGGCCAGCCAAGGCAACAAAGTGATCTTCGGCACCACCTTTGGCTACATGGACCCCATGTTGAAGGTTGCTGCAGACAACAAAGAAATCAAGTTTGAACATGCCACAGGTTACAAAACAGCCGACAACATGCGCACTTATGACAGCCGCACCTACGAGGGCGCTTACATGGCAGGTGTGATTGCAGGCAAGATGACCAAGACCAACACCTTGGGTGTGGTGGCTTCCATTCCAATTCCCGAAGTCATTCGCAACATCAACACCTTCACAATGGGCGCGCAATCTGTCAACCCCAAAGTCAAGACCAAAGTGGTTTGGATCAATGAGTGGTTCAATCCACCGAAAGAATCAGAAGCCGCTACGGCCCTTATCAATGGCGGTGCCGATGTGTTGATGCAAAACACAGACTCTTCTGCGGTGTTGCAAACTGCCGAAAAAATGGGCAAGCGCGCATTTGGTTGGGACTCTGACATGACGGCCTATGGCCCCAAGGCTCACTTGGGCTCGGCAGTGATTAACTGGGCGCCTTACTACATCAAGTCGGTGGGTGAAGCCCTCGATGGCAAATGGTCCACAGGGCAAAGCTGGTGGGGCGTGAAAGAAGGCGCCATCGACATGGTGAACGTGGCAACCGATGTACCTGATGACATCAAGAAACGCGTTGACGAAATCAAGGCTGGCTTGAAAGACGGTAGCTTCAATATCTGGAAAGGCCCCATCGTTGGACAAGATGGCAAAGAAGTATTGGCCAAGGATGTGGTCGCTGACGACAAGTTCTTGGGCGGTATCAAGTTCTACGTCAAAGGCGTAGAAGGCAAAGTGCCTAACTGATTAAGCTTGATTCTCAGTTTGAAAAGCCGCGCTTCTTTTGAAGCGCGGCTTTTTTTTATGCTTACTTTTTATTTTTGGCTGCAAAATCACCCGCATACACATTCAAAAATTGTGCTGGATTGAAGAATTTGCGAATAGCGGCATTCACTTCTGCCAGCGTCACGGTGTCAATTTGGGCATCGACTTTTTCAACAAAAGCCAGGGTGCGATTGGCGGATGTTTGTGCCACATGACCCGCAGCCAAACTACGGTCTTGTGCGCGGCTAATTTTGCGCTCTTCTTGCCAACCCCGCTTGGCATCCGCCAACTCTTCAGCCGTGATGCCGTCTTTGACAAACTTGGCCATCTCTTCATTGACGGCGGCTTTGAGTTTGTCCAAATTTTGCGGGGCATAAATAGCGTACAAGGCCCACATGCCCGATGCTTCAAAAGCACTGGCACTGAGTTGACTGCCTGCGCCATAGCTCAAGCCATCTTTTTGACGCAAACGGTCAAACAATCTGGACTTCACGCCACCGCCTAAAACACGATTGGCCAATTGCAAGGGCACGAATTCTGGATTGGTATCCTGAAGTGGCACAGGCAAGCCCGCTAAAAAGAAGGCGTTGGACTTGTCGGGTGCTTCAAGTTGAACGACAGCAGCTTTGGGATTTTTGGGATCGGCCGTGAGTCGAGCATACGGCTTGGGGCTCTTCCAGTCGTTGAACAGTTGACCAATTTGGGTTTGCAAAGCGGCGCTGTCAAAGTCGCCTACCAAGGCAAATTCACTGTTGCTCACGCCATAGAAGCCACTGTGAAATTGCTTCACTTGGTCTAACTTCACCGCTTTCAATGCGGCAATGGATTCATCGAGGGTGCGGGCAGCTCGGACGTCACCTTTGGGATATGTATCGAGCGCCAAAGCCATGGCCAAAGAGCCCATGGCATTGGGTTCGCTGCGTTGGCTTTCAAGGCCCGCAATGCTCTCTTGAATTAACAAATCGAATTCCTTTTGGCTGAATTGAGGTTTGCGCAAAATGTCGCGAATGAGATTCAGAACCTCGGGCAAGTTTTTGCGCAAAGAATCAAAACGAACCGTGACGGTTTGACCTCCGCCACTGACTTCGAGTTGTGTTTTCAATTCGTCTAGTTTGGCTGAAATTTGAGCGCGTTGTAAATCGCCTGCGCCACGTGAAAGTAAATTGGCGGCAACACTGGCCGTGCTGGCTTGATTGAACAGCGAAGTTTGATCGCCAAATCGAAGGGTTAGCACGCCACTCACAGTTTCGCCGCGCGTTTTCTTGGGCGTCAAAATGAGCTTCATGCCACTGGCAAGCGTCTGCCGCTGTGTGCGTTTCTCGATGTTGGCCAAGCTGATGTCAAACACCTCGCCTTCTGTGGCGGCTGCTTTGCCCTTGTAATTGGCAACCAATTTGTCTACATCGACAGGCTCGGGAAACTTTGCACGGTCGGGTGTAGAGGTGGGAATGAATTGGCCCAGTGTGCGATTGCTCTCTTTGAAATAGTTGGTGGCCACGGCTTGAAGGTCGGCAATGGTCAAGGCTTCAATTCGATCGCGGTGTAAAAAGAAAAGCCGCCAATCGCCGTTGGCAATGGACTCTGAAAGTTGGACTGCCAACCTTTGGGGATCGTTGATGGCCTTGTCAATGTCGCTTAGCAAACTTGCTTTGGCTCGTTTGAGTTCGGCCTCAGATACAGGCTTTTGCTGAAGCCCTTCAAGTTCTGCGAGCAAAACTTTTCTCGCCTCTTGCAAGTTTTGTGTTTTGTTCAATTCAGCCATGAAGACCACATAGCCACGCTCTGCCAGGTCAAAATTCCAGGGATTGACATTCACTGCCAATTTTTTCTCGATCAAGCTTTGATGCAGTCGACCGTTGGGGGTACTTGCCAAAATCTCACTCAGTGCGGCCATGGCCGCTGCATCTTTGTGACTGCCAGGGGCGGAGTGATACAGAACGGCTGTGAGCTGTATGTCGCCAGAACGGCGAACATTGACCTCTCTGCTACCGTCTTGCGCGGGGTCTTGTGTGTAGGTGGGACTTAGCGTGCGAGTGGGTTTGGGAATGGCGCCAAACACTTGTTGAATGAGATTCAATGTTGCTGCAGCGTCAAATTTACCTGCCACCAACAAGACCGCGTTGTCTGGCTGGTAATACTTGCGATAGAAATTTTGCAAGTTTTCAATTTTCACGTTCTCCACATCGGTGCGCGCGCCAATGGTGGTTTTGCCGTAGTTGTGCCAGTCGAAGGCCGCAGCTGTCATGCGTTGCCAAAGCGTCATGTGGGGATTGTTTTCACCACTTTCCATTTCGTTGCGCACCACAGAAAACTCAGTGTCGAGGTCTTTCTTGGCAATGAAGCTGTTGATCATGCGATCGGCTTCCATCTCGATGGTCCATTTCAAATTGTCGGGATTGGCTGGAAATGTTTGGAAGTAATTGGTGCGGTCATAAAAAGTCGTACCGTTGAAGTTCATTCCGCGCTTGCCCAACTCCTGCATGATGTTGCCGCGAGTGGGCGTGCCTTTGAACACCAAGTGCTCGAGCAAGTGCGCCATGCCCGTTTCGCCATAGTTTTCATGACGGCTACCCACCAAGTAAGTGATGTTGACGGTGGTGGTGGGCTTGGATGCATCGGGTGCCAACAAAACGCGAAGGCCATTGGGCAGACGGAATTCTGTAATGCCTTCAACTTGTGCGATGGGTTTGAGCATGCCTGCTGCCGGTTGGGCCGCGTTGGCCGACGGCGCTGGCTGAGTTTGTGCCACTGCCCAGAAGGGGCTCAATAGGGTGGCAGATAGCAGGGTTAGTTGAAGGAGGCGAAGGCGCATGGTGGATCGTTTGAAAGTAGTCATCAATCCAACTTTATACACCTTGCTTTAGAATATAGTTCAAATATTCGTACACCGGCGGGTATTTAATGTGTTCAACCGGCGTCATGTAGAGGACTACCATGTACAAAAACCTCGCAGCCGTGATCGCGGCCGCTTGCTTTTTCTTATCCCTTTCAAACTCTGCCGCAGAGCCTTCCAAGTCAGCACCCACAAGCGGGTTGACGGGCCCTGTCAAAGCAGCTTTCGTGTATGTCACCCCGGTGTTTGATGCAGGTTGGACCCACCAGCACGACCAAGGCCGCAAGGCGGTTGAAAAATCCCTGGGTGCGGGTGTCAAAACCACCATTGTCGAGAACGTGGCCGAAGGTGCCGACGCCGAGCGTGTGGTTCGAGACTTGGCCCAACAAGGCCACAACATCATTTTCACCACCAGCTTTGGCTATATGGAGCCGACGCTCAAAGTGGCCAAAGACTTTCCAAATGTGAAATTTGAATCCATCACCGGTTACAAAACCAGCATGAATGTTGCGGTGGCCAATGCCCGTTATTACGAGGGTCGCTATTTGGCCGGCGTGGCGGCAGGCCGCATGACCAAAACGAATGTGGCTGGGTATGTGGCAGGCTTTCCCATTCCCGAGGTTTTGCAGGGCCTCAATGCGTTCACGCTAGGCATGCGCTCTGTCAATCCCCAAGCACAAGTCAAAGTGGTTTGGTTGAACTCTTGGTTTGATCCTGCCAAAGAACGCGATGCGGCATTTGCATTGTTCAATCAGGCCGTCGATGTCATCAGCTTTCACACGGCTTCCACCTCGGTCATGGTGGCAGCGCAAGAGCGCGGCAAGCTGGCCATTGCTTATCACTCTGACATGCGCAAAGTGGCGCCGGATGCGCAGTTGATGGCCGTCACGCACGAGTGGGGTCGTTACTATGCGCAGCGTGTGACCGATGTTCAAAAAGGCCAATGGCAGACCAGCCAAGTATGGGGCGGCTTGAAGGAGGGCATGGTTCGTGTGGGCGATTTTGGCCCCAAGTTGCCAGTCAAAGTGCGTGATGAAATTGTGCAAATTCAAAAGGACATTGTCTCTGGCAAGCGGCATCCCTTTCAAGGTCCTTTTTCAGATCAAGATGGCAAGGTTCTGGTGGCTGCGGGTCAGAAACTCAGTGATGCCGACATTCTCAACATGAACTATGGGGTGGCTGGCTTGGTGGGCAAAATCGCCCCTTGATACACCAGCTTTCGCTATTTAAAAAGCCTGCGTCTAGCAGGCTTTTTTGTGGGTGTGCTGGCCGTTTAGCTGTCGAGTTGAATGTTGCGAGCCTTCGCAAGCTGGGTCCATCGGGCCAGGTCAGCCTTCATGTAGGCCGCAAATTCAGCGGGTCTCATGGGCATGAGTTCGACGGCTTCAGAGCTGAGTTTTTCTTTGAAATCAGGCTGGGCCAAGACACTCAGCAATGAATCGTTGAGCACTTTGACAATGGGGGCTGGCATATTGGCGGGGCCTACAACACCGTACCATTGCTGCGCATCAAAGCCCTTCAGACCCATTTCTTCCAAAGTGGGGATGTCTTTCACTTGGGGATGCCGCTTGGTGCCTGTGACTGCCAGGGCCCGAATTCTGCCGCTTCGAATGTGTGGCAAGGCAGCCGCCAATCCAGGGAACATCAATTGCGTTTGGCCACCAATGAGGTCGGTGATGGCGGGCGCAATGCCTCTGTAAGGAATGTGCACCATGAAGCTGTTGGTTTGCAATTTGAAAAGCTCAGCAGCAAGGTGCGTCAAAGAGCCTGCACCTGCGGAGCCATAAGACAACCTGCCTGGATTTTGTTTCACATAATCAAGGAAGGCGTTGAAATTTTGCGATGGCAAGCTGGTGTTGATGCACAGCACATTGGGTGTGGTGCCAATCATGCCAATGGGGGTGAAGTCTTTTTCTGCGTCGTAGGGCAACTTGCGCGTTGCGGGCGCTGTGCCGTGAGTGGCCACGTAACCTTGCATGAGGGTGTAGCCGTCGGCGGGTGCCCTGGCTGTATTTTGAGAGGCAATGACCCCGCCGCCGCCGCCAATGTTGTCGACCACCACAGATTGTCCCAAGACCTTGGCCCAACGCTCACACAGTGCGCGTCCCACCATATCGGAGCCGCCGCCGGCAGCCACGGGCACTATATAGCGAATGGTTTTGTTGGGATAGGCGGCTTGCGCTTGGGCGTTGCCTAATCCCAATAACAGGGGGCTAGCTTGGAGGAGGGTGCGTCTTTTCATGGGGTGTCTCGTTGGAGTTCAGTTTTAAAGGAAAGTTTAGCCCACCTCACCTCTCTTTGGTTTGAGTTAAGCTGTCAATCCCTTGATTTTTTCGACCCTCTCAGGCACTTTACAATGAGGCTTCGAATTCAATGACCGTTGGAAAGACTGAGCGATGAGCATCAAAAGCGACAAATGGATCCGCCGCATGGCCCAAGAGCACGGCATGATCGAGCCCTTTGAACCTGGACAAGTTCGAAAAAACGCTGCCGGCGAAAAAATTGTGAGTTATGGCACGTCCAGCTATGGCTACGACATTCGATGCGCCCCCGAGTTCAAAGTGTTTACCAACATTTACAGCACCGTTGTCGACCCTAAAAACTTCGACGAAAAGAGCTTTGTCGACATCCATTCCGATGTTTGCGTGATTCCCCCCAACAGCTTTGCTTTGGCGCGCACCATGGAATATTTCCGAATTCCCCGCAATGTCCTCACCATTTGTCTGGGCAAAAGCACCTATGCGCGATGCGGCATCATCGTCAACGTCACCCCTTTCGAGCCCGAATGGGAAGGCTACGTAACCCTTGAATTCAGTAACACCACCCCCCTGCCAGCCAAGATCTACGCTGGGGAGGGCTGTGCCCAGGTCTTGTTCTTTGAAAGCGACGAGGTTTGCGAGACCAGCTACAAGGATCGGGGCGGAAAATACCAGGGTCAAGTGGGCGTGACCTTGCCCAAGACTTAAAGTGCGACAATAGCGGGTTAATGACCGCCTCTTTTTCAAATCTATCGCTGGCTGAACCGCTGGCACGAGCCGTAGCCGAAATGGGCTACGAATCCATGACCCCCATTCAAGCCCAGGCCATTCCTGTGGTTTTGACGGGTAAAGACGTCATGGGTGCTGCTCAAACAGGAACTGGCAAAACGGCTGCCTTTTCGCTGCCCTTGCTGCAGCGTTTGCTCAAGCACGAAAACACCTCCACTTCGCCAGCACGCCACCCCGTTCGCGCCTTGGTGCTCTTGCCCACCCGCGAATTGGCCGACCAAGTGGCGCAGCAAATCAAGCTGTATGCCAAGTACACCCAAATGCGCAGTGCGGTGGTGTTTGGCGGCATGGACATGAAGCCGCAAACCCTCGAGCTCAAAAGAGGTGTTGAAATTCTGGTGGCCACGCCAGGGCGCTTGCTGGATCACATTGAAGCCAAGAACGCCGTACTCAATCAAGTTGAATATGTGGTGCTCGATGAAGCCGACCGCATGCTCGACATTGGCTTTTTGCCCGATCTGCAACGCATCTTGAGTTTCTTGCCCAAGCAACGCACCACGCTCTTGTTCTCGGCCACCTTCTCGCCCGAGATCAAGCGCCTGGCAGGCAGCTACTTGCAAGACCCCATCACCATCGAGGTGGCTCGTCCCAATCAAACGGCCTCTACCGTCGAGCAGCGTTTTTATGCGGCCCAAGACGACGACAAACGTCGCGTGGTCAAGGCTGTGCTCAATGAGCGCGGTATCAAGCAAGCTTTTATCTTTGTAAACAGCAAGCTCGGTTGCGGTCGCTTGGCGCGGTCTTTGGAGCGCGAAGGTCTCAAAACTGCCGCACTGCATGGCGACAAAACTCAAGACGAACGCTTGAAGGCACTCGAAGCTTTCAAACAAGGCGAGGTTGATTTGTTGGTGTGTACCGATGTTGCCGCTCGCGGTCTCGACATCAAAGACGTGCCCGCAGTGTTTAATTTTGATGTGCCTTTCAACGCCGAAGATTATGTCCACCGCATTGGCCGTACAGGCCGCGCAGGGGCTTCTGGCTTGGCTGTCACGCTGGTTTCGCCATCTGACACACGCTTGGTGTCCGATATCGAAAAACTCATCAAAACAAAACTTGAAGTTGAAAACTATCCCTTGGAAGACGACCGCTCACGTGGCAATGCCAATGACGGGCGCCGAGATGACAGGCGGGAAGATCGAAGAGACGATCGGCGTGAAGAGCGTCGTCCTGAACGGGGTTTCGATCGCGGCTCTGACCGTGGCTTTGATAGACAACGTGATAACGAAGAGTCCCGCGACCGCCGCAGCAGTTTTAGGCCTGCGCAAGCCTCTAGAGACCCCTTCTTTGAAAAGCCCTACGAAGCGCCTACGGCGGAGCAAGCCAGCGCCGCTTCTTGGGAAGCCAGTGCCAAAACTGTGGCAAGCCGACCTGGTTTGTCTGCCAACATCAAGCCCAAGCGAAAAGTGGCGGCCTTGTTCAAAGCTGGCGAATAAAGCCCAACAAGGCTACAAAGGCCACAAAGGCCATCCACCCGCCTAGAAATAGGCCGATCCCTCATCGCTTGTGGTTGAACCATCCTCAAAGCGTCAGCATTTCCCTGTCAAAATAGGGATTATGAAATTCCAATTTCCTGCCGCGCTGGCATTATTTTCTTTTTTCTCGAGTTTGGCTTCGGCGCAATCCGCAGCGCCCAATCCACCTGTCCAAGACATGGGCCGCGTTGAAATTAAAAGCAACCGAGACAACGTTACTGAAGAACGCAGACAATCCACGGCAGCCAAAATTGTGATTGGCCGTGAAGAATTGGACAAACAGGGCGACAGTACTTTGGGTGAGGTGCTCAAACGCTTGCCCGGCGTTACCGTTCAGGGCGCCCCCGGACGCGGCGGTGGTATTCGCATGCGTGGATTGGGTGGGGGCTATACCCAAATTTTGTTGGATGGCCAACGCGTACCTCCAGGTTTTTCAATTGAATCCCTCACGCCAGAGATGGTTGAAAAGGTCGAAATCATGCGGGCACCTACCGCCGAAACGGGCGCTCGTGCCATTGCCGGAACCATCAACATCATTTTGCGGGAAGGCCAGAAAGCCAATCCCGATGATTTGAGGCTCGGAACATCTTTTGAAAATGGCCATCGCTCTGAAAGTGTCAATTGGATTCACAACATCAAGTCTGAGCCTTTGAATGGCAATTTGACAGTCTCCGCCATGAACTCTTGGCGACCTGATGATGCCTTCACCGAAACTGATTCTGAGGTGGAGGCCATGGGCCGTCTGCCTGCCGTCTCTTCGCAGCGCGAACGTCAAAGTGTCAGTTTGGGACACCGTCAAGGCCTGAACGCCAACGCGCGGCTCATGTGGCGAGGCCAAGAAGGCAGAACGCTGGTGTTGATGCCCTTCATGGTCTATTCAGAGTTCAGCGGCGTAGGCAACACCGATCTGTCAGAGAAACTGTCTTTGAACGGTATACCCCAACCGTATGCCATTGACGGCGCCAAGACCAGCAACAACACTCGCTTTGCCATGACTAGGCTGAATGGCCAATGGAATCAAAGGTTTTCAGCAGACAGTCGATTTGAGTTTAGGTTTGGCTTAGGTGAGTCCAATTACTCCAGCCGTTTCAGCCAAGTGGCCCAGGGTGGCACAGGCTTGTTCAATACCATGCAAGAGTCGCAAAGTTTCAAGGATTTGTCCCAATCATGGAACGCCAAATTAACCCAAGTTTTGCGCAATGGACATCAGTGGGTGAGTGGTGTTGAACTAGAAGGTGTACGTCGAACAGAAGAGGCTATGGCCGAAGTTTCTGATGATTCGGGCAACTTGCGGGCACGAACACAGCGCTGGGCCATCTATACCCAAGACGAGTGGACGCTCAATCCCAAGTGGCGTGCGCACGCAGGTATTCGCTACGAGAGTATTCTCACGGAAGGCAATACGCCAGAGGGTGACAAGCGCAATCAAAGTGGTGTTTTAACGCCGCTCATGCACGCGGTATGGAAGCCGCTGCCAGACAGCCGTGATCAGGTCAGGATGAGCTTGACGCGCAGCTACAAAACGCCCACCTTGCTCAATTTGGTAGCTCGCACAGCCCTCTCCCGTGAAGCCAACAGCCCCACACGCCCTGATCGCGTTGGCAACCCTGGCCTGAAGCCTGAATTGGCCACCGGCGTTGACATTGCCGTTGAACGTTATTTGTCTGAGGGTGGTGTGCTGAGTGCCAATTTGTTTCGCCGAAACATCAGCGATTTGATTCGCTATGTCACCAGCGAGCGCTACGACACTCTTTGGGCGCCGGGTCAAAGGCGCTTTGTTTCAAGCCCGCAAAATGTGGGTGATGCCATCACGCAGGGTTTGGAGTTGGAGGCCAAATTCAGACTCAACCAGGTCTGGGCTTCAGCACCTCCTGTGGATGTGCGAAGCAATCTGAGCTTTTTCGGCTCTCGTGTGCTGGATGTCATGGGCCCCAACAACCGTTTGGACCAGCAGCCCAGCATGACGGCCAACTTGGGTGCCGATTACCGAGTCCGTGCCTTTCCTCTGACCATGGGTGGCAACATCAACATCAATCCTGATTACACCACCCGACGCACTGAGCAACAGTGGGTTTACCAAGGATCCAAGCGCGTGGTGGACATCTATGGCTTGTGGCGATACTCACCCAGTACGTCATTGCGCATGACCATTAGCAACCTCACACCACGCGACTACCTCACAGGTACAAGCTATATTGGCAGTGGATTTTCAGAAGTTGCCAACACCCAAACACGCAATTGGCAAAACATTCAATTGCGTTTAGAAATGAAAATTTAAGGAGGACTGGTCATGAGTACAAAAACAGCCGCTTGGTACGACAGCATGTACAACAACCGTGCCTTGGTGCCCGACCATGCCCAACACTTTGCCTTGTGGGCTGAAAGCTCTGCCCAAGCGCGAGCCTCCCACAAGTGCCAACTCAACATCGCCTATGGCGAGGGTCCCAATGAAAGCTTGGACATTTTTCCTGCCAGCCGGCCCAATGCGCCTGTGGTCGTGTTCATCCACGGTGGCTATTGGCGCAGCCTAGACAAAGCAGATCACTCTTTTGTAGCGCCCCCTCTGCACGACATGGGTGCTTGTGTGGTGGTGGTCAATTACGCACTGTGTCCAGGTACGCCGCAAGCGCCTGTGACCATTCCCGATATTGCGCTGCAGATGGTCAAGGCCATGGTCTGGACATGGCGCCACATTGCCGAATACGGCGGCAACCCCAAAAACGTGACGGTTGCAGGACATTCAGCGGGTGGGCATCTGGCCGCCATGTTGTTGGCCTGTGATTGGCAGCATGTCGACGCCGAAATTCCTGCGCATTGGATTCAAAAGGCCTTGTCAATTTCCGGCTTGTACGACCTCACGCCACTGCGTAAAACACCTTTCTTGCAAGACTCTTTGAAGCTCACCGCCAAGCACGCTCAGATGGCAAGCCCAGCACTTTGGCCCAAGCCCAAGAAGGGCGTGTTGTACACCGTAGCAGGTGCCGATGAAAGCCCAGAATTTTTGCGCCACAACCGCTTGATTCAACAAACTTGGGGACCACGTACGGTGCCTGTGTGCGAAGATTTGGTGGGACTCAATCACTTCAGCGTTGTGATGGACCTTGCAAAAAAAGGCACTCGATTGAGTGCCTTGATGAAAGCCTTGTTAGACCTTTGATTTTCTGCGCTGCCACACCGACCAAAGGGGTGGCAGGAGCAAGCAGAGAGCCACCACGCTCAGCAGCGTGAAAGACATGGGCCGATCCCAGAACACGCGCCAGTGACCTTCGCCAATGGACAGGGCGTTGCGCATTTGTGCTTCTGCCAATGGCCCTAGGATCATGCCCACAATGACCGGTGCAACTGGAAAATCGTATCGGCGCATGAGGGTGCCAAGCAGGCCAAAGCCATACATGATGAACAAGTCAAAGCTGCTCTGACGCATACCATACACACCGACCGTTGCAAAAATCAAGATGCCTGCATACAGCTGTGGTTTGGGAATTTGTAGCAACTTGACCCACAAGCCCACCAACGGCAAGTTCAAGACCAACAACATCACATTGCCTATGTAGAGCGAGGCAATCAAAGCCCAGACCAAAGTGGACGAGTTTTGAAACAATTGCGGACCCGCTTGAATGCCATAGTTTTGCAGTGCCGACAACAAAATGACCGCAGTCACAGAGGTGGGTATGCCCAGCGTCAACAAGGGCACCAAGGTGGCCGTGACTGCAGCGTTGTTGGCCGCTTCTGGACCCGCCACGCCTTCAATGGCACCTGTGGTGCCAAACTCTTCTTTGAAATTGGAGAGTTTTTTCTCGGTGGCATAACTTAAAAAAGTGGGGATCTCGGAGCCGCCGGCAGGGATGGTGCCAAATGGAAATCCGATGGCCGTGCCGCGAAGCCAGGCGGGCCAAGATCTGCGCCACTCCAAGGGCGTCATTTGGGCCTTGGTGAGGCGGTTCATGTCGGCGCTGCTTTTGCCTTCGTAAAGCGCGTTGTACATTACTTCAGAAACAGCAAACAAGCCCACGGCAATCAACACGGTTTCAATGCCGTCCATGAATTCGGGAATGTTGCCGGTGTAACGAACTTGCCCCGAAATTTGGTCCATGCCAACCAAGCCCAATGCCAAGCCAATGAACAATGCCGTCAGCCCCCGCACCGTGCTTTGACCCAACACCGCACTGACAGTGATAAAGGCCAACAGCATCATGCAGAAATACTCTGGTGGGCCCAGCTTGACTGCAAATTCAGCCACCACCGGTGCAAACAAGGTGACCAAAATGGTGGCCAAGGTGCCGGCCACAAAAGAGCCAATGGCGGCTGTGGCCAAGGCTGAGCCAGCGCGCCCACTCTTAGCCATTTTGAAACCCTCGAGCGCAGTGACCATGGTGCCAGTTTCACCCGGCGTGTTGAGCAAAATGGAAGTGGTTGACCCGCCATACATGGCACCGTAATAAATGCCAGCGAAAAAAATCATGGAAGCTGTTGGCTCCACTTGTGAGGTAATGGGCAAGAGCATGGCCACCGTAACCGCTGGGCCCAAGCCGGGTAGGACGCCAATGGCGGTACCCAAAGCACAGCCCACAAAGGCCCAGAGCAGGTTGATGGGCGTTCCGGCTGTGACAAAACCAGAGAGCAGGTACAGCCCACGAAGGCCCAGAGCAGGTTGATGGGTGTTCCGGCTGTGACAAAACCAGAGAGCAGGTTGTTCCAAGTGTCTAACATGCGTTGCTTTCAACTTGGGCTCAAAGCCAAGGGGTGCCAGTGAGGTTGGGTAAGTTGATGGCCAAGAACATGGTGAACAACCAAAACACAGGTGCTGCAATGAGGAAGCCCAAGACGCAATCTTTGAGTGTTTGCGACAGACTGCCAGCGGGCTCGCCTTGTGACACGCGAAGGCCTCTGACAGCCAAAATAAAACAGATGGCACAACTGAGCACAAACCCCGCCACATTGATCAGTGCAGCATTGGCCAAAATGCCAGCCGAGACCCAAGCAAACGCATGCCAATCGGCTTTCTCAGCGCCGCTGGGCTCTGGCATGTTGCGGTAGCCGCCGGTGACGGATTCCCAAATTAAGTACCCAGAGCAAGCGGCCAAAAAAACGGCCACCACCCAAGGTAAAAAATTTGGACCCACGCCTGCGTAGCCCGCTTCAGACGAAATACTGGTAGCGCCCCACATCATGAGCAAAGACAGCACCAAGCCGCAAAGGCCGATGCCTATTTGAGTGGGGGAGGGAGTCCGAGTGGTCAGATCATGCCTGCCTTGACCATGGTGGCACGCAAACTTGCAAACTCACGGTCTACGAAATCGTCAAACTCTGGATTGGGCATCCAAGCCGCAGTCCAGTTGTTCTTCTCCAAAGACTCAGCCCAAGACTTGGACTTGGTGGCTTTCAACACCATGTCGGTCAGAGCCTTGCGGTGTGCGGCTGTGAGACCAGCGGGTGCGTACACGCCGCGCCAGTTGCCAATGTCGATGTTGTAACCTTGCTCGATCATGGTGGGAATGTTGATGCCCTTCAGGCGCTTGGCAGAAGTGACCGCAATGGGGCGCATCTTGCCTGTTTCAATGTACTGCTGGAATTCGCTGTAACCGCTACCGCCCACCGTCACGTTGCCACCCAAAATGGCAGCCACAGCCTCGCCACCGCCACGGAATGGCACGTAGTTGATTTTGGTGGCATCGACACCCACTTCGCGTGCCAACATGGCCGCTGCAATGTGCTCTGTAGAGCCGCGTGAACCGCCGCCCCACTTGACGCTACCGGGGTCTTTCTTCATTTGCTCAACCACGTCCTTCATGGTTTTGAGCGGTGAATTGGCGGGCACCACAAACACGTTGTACTCGCTGGTTAAACGGGCAATGGGGGTCACTTTGTCCAGGCTAACAGGTGGCTTGCCGGTAATGATGCCGCCCAACATGACAGCGCCCATGACCATGAGGGAGTTGCCATCGCCTTTGGTGGCGTTGGCGTACTGCGCCAAACCAATAATGCCGGCTGCGCCGCCTTTGTTTTCATAAGTGACCGAGCTGGCCACGCCTGAGTCTTGTAGGGCTTTGCCCAAGGCACGGCCCGTTGTGTCCCAGCCGCCACCGGGGTTGGCTGGAATCATCATTTTGATATTGGCGGCTGCCAATGAGGGCAGAGACAGGCTAGAGCCTGCTGCCAAGGCCAAAACGGATTTGATGAACTGATCGCGACGCATGGTGTCTCCTTTGATTG
>JAPLPO010000084.1 GCA_026400155.1 Burkholderiales bacterium
AACGCGAAGCATTCATCATGATGAACATGTATTAGAGGCCGCGGTTCTCTTCGCCTACCAAGAAGCCAATAGCAACACCGTTGTCGCCATATTGGAGCACTGCAGTAGGACTGGCCTTGATGCCCATTTTGTGTTCAATGCTCACGCAGTGAACGTCGTTGCGATTTCCCAGGCTGCCATCAGCTTTCACCATGAACTTAGGCACCACAAACAAGCTGATGCCCTTCACGCCTTCTGGCGCACCCTGCACACGGGCCAACACCAAATGCACGATGTTGTCGGCCATGTCGTGTTCACCGTAGGTGATGTAAATTTTGGTGCCAAACACTTTGTAGGTGCCATCGGGCAAAGGCTCTGCACGGGTGCGCACCAAAGCCAAATCAGAACCTGCTTGGGGCTCTGTCAAATTCATGGTGCCAGTCCACTCACCAGAGATGAGCTTCTCTAAGTAGATGTTTTTCAAATCGTCAGAGCCCGCCGTCAGCAGTGCTTCAATGGCACCATCTGTGAGCAAAGGACACAATGCAAAACTCATGTTGGCCGAGTTGAGCATTTCGCCGCAAGCAGCACCAATGGTTTTGGGCAAACCTTGTCCGCCAAAATCGGTGGGGTGCTGTAAGCCTTGCCAGCCGCCTTCGCCGTACTGCTTGAATGCTTCCTTAAATCCTGGCGTGGTTTTCACAGCACCATTGGCAAACGCCGATGGGTTTTTGTCGCCTTCCCAGTTAAGGGGGGCAATCACGTCTTGGTTCAACTTGGCGCACTCCTCCAACACGGCTTGCGCTGTTTCCAAGCCAGCATCTTCAAAACCTGGCATTTGCGCAACTTGGTCTATGCGAGCCAAGTGCTCAATGTTGAAAAGCATGTCTTTCAGGGGGGCAACGTAACTCATCTTCTTCTCCGAATAAAAGAAAGGCACCACTGCGGATGCCTTTCAAACTCACATATCAAGTCAATGCAATTGCTTCAAAGCGCGTTGACCAATTCTGGTACTGCCGCAAACAGGTCTGCTTCCAAACCATAATCGGCCACGCTAAAAATAGGCGCTTCTGGGTCTTTGTTGATGGCCACAATGACCTTGCTGTCTTTCATGCCGGCCAAGTGCTGAATGGCGCCTGAAATACCACAAGCAATATACAACTGAGGCGCCACAATCTTGCCTGTTTGGCCCACTTGCCAATCGTTGGGGGCATAGCCTGCATCCACTGCCGCACGGCTGGCACCCATGGCGGCACCCAGTTTGTCAGCCAAGGGCGTGATCACTTCAGCAAATTTTTCTGCACTGCCCAAAGCACGGCCACCAGACACAATGACCTTGGCTGCTGTGAGTTCAGGGCGATCATTCTTGGCAATTTCGCTGCCTTTGAATGCACTCTTGCCGGAATCGACAGTAGCAGCCGCAGTTTCTACACTGGCTGAACCGCCTGTGGCCGCTGCTGCATCAAAACCTGTGGTGCGAACAGTCAATACTTTGAGCGCATCTTTGCTTTGCACCGTGGCAATGGCATTGCCTGCATAAATAGGACGCTCGAATGTGTCGGCAGAAATGACCAACGTGACATCGCTCAATTGCGCCACATCCAATTTGGCGGCAACGCGAGGTGCCACATTTTTACCCGCAGCTGTTGCAGGGAACAAGATGTGGGTGTAGTTGCCAGCAATGGCCAACACTTGGGCGGCCACGTTTTCGGCCAAGCCATGCGCCAAGCCATCTGCATCGGCATGAATGACTTTGGACACGCCTGCAATTTGTGAAGCCGCTTGCGCTGCTGCACCAGCATTGTGACCGGCCACCAAAACGTGCACATCACCACCGCAAGCCACAGCGGCTGTGACGGTGTTCAATGTTGCCACTTTGATGGATGCGTTGTCGTGTTCTGCAATAACCAATGAAGCCATAAAATTTCCTTAATCAGTTGAGGACAGAGCCAATTTGCTTCGCAAATCTTGGTCTGTCCCGCAAATTTATTAGATTACCTTCGAAACATTCTTGAGTTTGTCTACCAATGTCGCAACATCAGGAACTTTGATACCTGCAGAGCGCTTGGGTGGCTCTGAAACTTTCAAGGTGGTGATGCGAGGAGAAACATCCACACCCAAGTCTTCCGGCTTGAAGATGTCGAGTTGTTTTTTCTTGGCCTTCATGATGTTGGGCAAGGTCACGTAGCGCGGCTCGTTCAAGCGCAAGTCTGTGGTAATCACAGCAGGCATGGACAAAGACAAAACTTCCAAGCCACCATCTACTTCGCGCGTGACTTGCGCTTTGCCATCCACCACTTCCACTTTGGATGCAAAAGTGGCTTGGGGCAAGTCGGCCAATGCAGCCAACATTTGACCCGTTTGGTTGCAGTCATCGTCAATGGCTTGCTTGCCCAAGATGATCAAACCAGGTTGTTCTTTGTCGACCAAGGCTTTGAGCAATTTGGCAACCGCCAAAGGCTGCAATTCCAAGTCGGCAGGTGTTTCAACCAAGATGGCGCGATCGGCACCAATGGCCATGGCAGTACGCAATGTTTCCTGGCACTGCGTCACGCCACAAGACACGGCGATGACCTCCGTGGCAATGCCTTTTTCTCTCAAGCGCACAGCTTCTTCGACTGCAATTTCGTCAAAGGGGTTCATGCTCATTTTGACGTTGGCGATGTCTACGCCTGTGCCGTCAGATTTGACACGCACCTTCACGTTGTAGTCGACAACCCGCTTCACGGGAACCAGAATTTTCATGAAAGCTCTCCATTGATATCAAAATTCAAGCGCCTGACAAAGGCACATTAGCTTTGACGTTACGTAAACGTCAATTGTGCATCAAATCCTCACGCGCTAGATCAGTCACTCGACTAAAAAGCACGGTCGTTCGCATTTTAGAACGGTTTACAAAGCCCTGCGGAGCATATTTTTTATGCACCATCGGGAATTCACCGACCAATCGGTAGGTGAATCAGGGTTAATATTAATTTTTCCCTTATAAATCAGCTTTCCGATTGTATTTTGTAACCAAATTAATGGAGCACTCAGATGAAAAAAACTTTGATCACCGTGGCTGCAACAGCCCTTGCCGGCTTTAGCGGCTTGGCACAAGCGCAAACGGTATTGACCGTCTCAAGCTGGGTACCCCCCACTCACGGCCTGTCGATGTCCCAAAAAGAATGGTGCGATGACCTGGCAAGCAAAACATCCAATCGCGTTCGTTGCAACATCCTGCCCCGTGCCGTTACCCCAGCACCAGGCACTTTCGATGCCGTAAGAAATGGCTTGGTCGATGTGTCTTTTACCGTTCATGGTTACACGCCTGGCCGATTTGTTCTGACCCAAATGGCCGAATTCCCATTCCTAGGCGACCGCGCTGAGCCCTTGTCAGTGGCCTTTAACCGCATTGCCAGCAAAAACCCAGAGTTCACAGCTGAGCACCAAGGCGTCAAAATTTTGGGCTATTTCACACACGGCCCTGGCATCATTTTCAACACCAAAAAACCCATTACTCGCGTTGAAGACCTGCAAGGTCTTAAGTTCCGCATTGGCGGTGGCATGGTCAATGAAATCTCCAAACAGCTTGACATGAACGTCACGCTCAAACCAGCACCTGAGTCTTTCGAGCTACTGTCTAGCGGCGTGATGGATGGCACCTTGTTCCCTGCGGAGTCCACAGACTCTTTCAAAATTGACAAGATCATCAAGCACGCTACTCAGGTTCCTGGCGGTCTTTACAACACCAGCTTTGTGTTCATGATGAACCCAGCCAAATACAACAGCCTGTCTGCCGAAGACAAAAAAGTGGTGGATGAGTTGTCTGGTGAAGCCGTGGCAAGGCGCTTTGGCAAAGCCTGGGACCGCGTGGACGAACAGGCTTTGGCCAACATGAAAAAAAATGGTGTCAAGGTCATCAAAGCCGACAACGGTTTCGTGAGCGGCATCACGGTGCGTGTCAGCAAGCTCGAGCGCGATTGGGCCCTAGCAGCCAAAGCCAAAGGTCTGAAAGACCCATCTGGTACATTGTCTGAATTCCGCGCTGAGATCGCCAAGCTGCAAAAGTAAAGGTGATCTGAGCTTTACGGGGATAAAGCCCCAGTAAATTCAAGTGCATCAGCGGTATTTGCCCTCTTCGCAAATACCGCTTTTTTGATGGGTCAAAAGTTGAAAAAAATACTTGAAATTCTGTGCGGCACGCTTGCTGGTGCCGCTCTTTTTGCCATCATGGTGCTGACGTTTTTTGATGTCTCTGGCCGTAAATTCCTCTCTCAATCCATTACCGGTTCTTTGGAGCTGACCGAATTGTTGATGGTCGTGGTTATTTTTGCGGCACTGCCTTTGGTTTCTCTCAAAGGTGAGCATGTGTTGTTCGATTCCTTGGATGGGCTCATGCCCAGATGGGTTCGCCAAATTCAACAAGGGCTCATTCACATAGTGTGCGCGGCTTTGCTCTTTGGTCTGGCTTATTTAATGTGGCAAACAGGTAGCGAGTTTGCCACCACAGGCGAAACCACCGCCCAAATCAAAATTACCAAAGCACCCTTCATTTATGGCATGGGCATACTGTGCGGCCTTGCTGCCATGGTGCATCTGGTCAAAGCCTTTGTTTTCAAAGATGGCAATGCATCTGAAGGAGGCACAGTATGACGGCTGCCTTGCTTGGATTCTTGGCCATCTTCGTGTTGGCCCTGATGCGCATGCCCTTGGCTTTTTCCATGGGTCTGGTTGGTGTGGTCGGAATCGGATTAACTCGGGGCTGGATGCCGGCACTGGCCAGCACTGCCCAAGTGGTGCACGAGACAGGTTTTGCTTACACCTTATCGGTCATTCCACTGTTCATCTTGATGGGAAATTTTGTGGCGCGTGCTGGTTTGGCACACGAACTTTTTCATGCGGCCTACACCTTCATTGGTCACCGCAGAGGCGGTCTGGCCCATGCCACCATTGCGGCTTGTGCAGGATTTGGCGCCATTTGCGGCTCCTCCATTGCCACCGCCGCCACCATGGGCAAAGTGGCTTACCCGTCCATGAAAAAACTGGGCTACAGCGATGCCATGTCCACAGGGGTGATTGCTGCGGGTGGCACCTTAGGCATCATGATTCCGCCTTCCACCATTCTCGTGATCTACGGCATCATCACCGAAACCCACATTGGTAAATTGTTTGCAGCTGGCGTTCTGCCTGGTATTTTGACTGCTTGTCTCATGATGTTGGCAGTCGTGCTAATGACTTGGCACAATCCGGAACACGCGCCTGCCGGTGAAAAGTTCAGCTGGTCCGAGCGCTTCAAAGCTGTGCGTGGCATCTGGGGCGTTTTGGTCTTGGTGGTGTTGGTTTTGGGTGGCATTTATGGCGGCTTCTTTACAGCCACAGAGGGCGCTGGCATGGGTGCCACAGGCGCATTTATTTTTGCACTGGCGCGCAAAGCTTTAAGCTGGAAAGTACTCATGCAGGTTTTGGTCGAATCAGCTCGAACCACGGCCATGCTGTTTACCTTGCTCATTGCCGCCACGATCTTTGCCAATTTCGTCAACTACACCAGCTTGCCATTTGAGCTCAAAGACTGGATCACCAACTTAGGTCTCTCTCCCATCATGATTGTTGCTGCCATGATGCTGATTTATGTTTTGTTGGGCACCGTGATGGAAGAGCTGACCATGGTTTTGCTCACCATACCGCTGTTTTTCCCCATTGTTGTTCAATTGGGTTTTGACCCTGTTTGGTTTGGTGTACTGATTGTGATGGTCATTCAAATTGGACTGATTTCGCCACCTGTTGGCATGAACCTCTTCGTGCTCAACGCCTTGTTGCCCCACGTCGGCCTGGGTGCCATTTTTAGAGGTGTGTGGCCCATGGTGCTCGTGCTGATCGTTACGCTCGGAATTTTGCTGGCCTTTCCTGGCATCAGCCTGTGGTTACCTTCGATGATGGATTGAACATGCTAGATCCCCAAGCCCAAGCCCTGATGCAGCTCATGATTGAGAAAGGTGTACCACCCGTCTACACACTGACTCCCACAGAGGCGCGCAAGTCTTATCGGTCTCGCCGCACCTTCACACAGCCAGACGCACCAGAGGTATACAAAGTAGAAGACAAGGTGGCTTCAGCCAATGGCTTGAATGTGCCAGTGCGGGTGTATCACCCCCATGCTGCGCAAACCCAAAAGAGCTTACCTGGCTTGGTCTACATTCATGGTGGCGGCTGGACCATTGGCGATCTTGATACGCACGATGTGCTTTGCAGAAGTCTGTGCCTTCAAGCTGAAGTGGTGGTGGTGTCAGTCGATTACCGCATGGGGCCTGAGCACAAATTTCCAGCGGCTTATGAAGACACCTTGGCCGCTTTCAATTGGACAGCGTCACACGCTGAAAGCCTAGGGATAGACCCCCAACGCTTGGCCATTGGCGGCGACAGTGCGGGCGGCAATTTGTCTGCTGCAGCCTGCATTGGACTGCGCGACAGTCCAGAAACTTCCATTCAACCTGCTTACCAGCTGCTCATTTATCCTGCCACCATCATGTGGCAAGACACACCGTCGTTTCACGCCAATGGCAAAGACTACATGCTCACCAAAGACTCGATTGCCTACTACACCGACAACTATTTGAGTTGCCGCGAAGATGCCAAAGATTGGCGCGCCTCTCCCCAGTTCGCCAGCAGTCACAAAAACCTGCCGCCGGCTTTTGTCATGACTGCAGGTTTTGATCCTTTGCGCGACGAAGGTTTGATGTATGCCGATGCTTTGTCCAAAGCGGGTGTGTCTGCACAATACGTTTGTTTTGAACGCCAAATTCATGGCTTCATCACCATGGGTCGCGTCATGCAAGAGGCCAATACCGCTGTCAGTTTGTGTGCCGCGGTATTGAAGGCCAACTTGCATCATGGACTGAGTTGAATCAAAGCGGTGGTGAAACGCTTTGTTCAAGATCTGCCTCTAAGACCTGTTAAGCGTATGAACCACGCGTTGGGGAAAAGGAATTTCAATCGCCTTGGCCTGTAGCAATTGCAAAATTCGGATATTGATTTCTGACTTCAGGGTTAACAAACCCGCCTGCTGTTCATCCACCCAATAGTGGGCGCCAAACTCCAAGCCATCGGCCGCAAAACTGGTGAGAGTCACAAAGGGCAGTGGGTCTTTCAATACTTTGGCTTGCTCCTCGCACGCTTGCGTGAGCAGTTGCATCACCAAACTGACATCCGTGCCGTAAGCCACAGTGACTTGAGTGGCCTGCAACACGCGCGAATCGGCCAAAGACAAATTTTCAACACGGCTGTTAATCAGCATTTCATTGGGCACGATAGATTCCCGCCCAGTGGGTGAACGAATGACGGTGTATCGTGCTTTGATGTCTGAGATACGTCCTTCAAAACCATCCACTTTGACACTGTCGCCAATTCGCATGCTGCGCTCAGCCAAGATCACAAACCCACTGACGTAATTGGAGGCCAACTTTTGCAAACCAAAACCAATACCCACACCAACGGCGCCACCCAACACAGAAAGTGCCGTGAGATCAATGCCCACGGCCGACAAAGACAACATCAGCCCCACAAACAACATCAAGGACGTAACAGCATTGCTCATCGCTTTGCGAAGAGACAGCTCACTGCCAGATGAAGATTTGAGCAACCTGGCTTCGATGGCCGACGACACCCAAAGGGTGAGCAACATGACCAAACCAGCCGTGAGCCCCCCCTCAATGAGGGTTCTGACAGAAAGATGTGAGCCACCAATCTTCCATTTAATTTGATCTAACTCTTCAAGCACAAGCGGCAACAAACCTGTAAGCCAAAGAACCACAGCAGCCCATGCTAGCCAAGAAAGGCTGGTTTCGATGGGCCGGACCCACGCGGCAGATTTGAAGGTGGCCTGCAACACCTTCACGCCCAACCGAATACCCGCCAAGGACAAACAGACAGGCACCAGAAAGTCAAAAATCCAAAGCGGATGAGATCGCCCCCAAACGGCCCGCATCACAAAAACCATGCCGAGCAATAGCACGGGAAACAAAACACCGTCGAGCAAATTTTTGCCCAATAGAACAGCCAATTCCCATTGGCTTGTGGCGCGTCGCACACCCCAAACCACCAGCCATGCCAATGCAATGCAGGCAAAAAACAAAACCAGCTCTAGCAAAGCTTCTTGGGAATTCATGCGAGACCACCAAAGCGCGGGGTCGTTCATCATGATCGGCGCAGAAGTCAAAGTTGGTTCCCTCGAAATTTTTCAAACATTGGCCAAAACCCGCAAGTGAGCTTCAACACTTCGGGACAAAGCACTGAGGTTGTAGCCACCTTCTAAGCAACTCACGATGCGGCCATGGGCATATTTTTGCGCAATTTCTTTGATGCGCTGGGTCATCCACGCATAGTCTTGCTCGACCAAGCCCAGTTGGCCCAAATCGTCTTCCCGATGGGCGTCAAATCCTGCACTGATAAAAAAAAGCTCAGGCTGGTGCGCTTCCAAACGCGGGATCCACATCATCTCGATCAATTCCCGAATGTCCATGCCCTTGGTGTAAGCAGGCACAGGCAAATTAAGCAAGTTGGCGTCGTGCTTGCGCACACCGCCCTCAGGGTAAAACGGATGTTGAAAGAAGCTGACCATCAAAATACGATCATCCCCAGCCACAATGTCTTCGGTGCCATTGCCATGGTGAACATCAAAGTCAACAATGGCTACCCGCTTCAGGCCGTGGCGCTCTAGGGCGTATTTGGCAGCTATGGCCACATTGTTGAAAAAACAAAAACCCATGGCCTTGTCGCGACAGGCATGGTGGCCCGGCGGGCGAATGGCGCAGAAAGCGTTTTCCAATTCACCCGCCATCACGGCATCGGTGGCATCCAAGGCAGCGCCAACCGAGCGCAATGCAGCATGCCATGTATGGACATTCATGGTGGTGTCTGGGTCAAGCGCAGTGTGCGAAGGCCCACCCGCTTTCATGTCTTCAATCAGGGCCTCACTCAAACCTCTGAGGGAGGCAACGTACATGCGATCGTGCGCCAATTCGATGTCGGCCAAAGAGGCAGGCGAAGGCTCTCTGCGCTCAAGCGCGTGGTCAAGACCCGTGATAAGCAAACGATCCTCAATGGCGTCTAGCCGCTGAGGGCACTCGGGATGGCCTGCGCCCATTTCGTGCAAGCGGCAATCAGAGTGTGTGAAATAGCCAGTAGCGCCCATGGATGTTTGATCAAAGTGGAGGGGAAAATTATTAGGTTTCCAGCTTATCACGACACCTGCACCCATTACAAAGGCTAAACTCAAGCTATGCGAAATTTGTCCTTGATCTTGATCAGTTTGGCGCTTTTATTTTCAGCTAGCACTCAGGCTGCTGAGGGCGCCAAAAAATCGAAGTCAAAATCAAAAAACAAGCCCCCTGCACATACTGCAGCTGCTTCCTATGCCCAAAGGTCTGATGCCATGGCTTGGGCCGAGCGAATGGCTCAAGACAATCAACTAGACCCCCAGTGGGTCAAAGCGCAGGTGGCACAAGCCAAGCTAATTCCCAGTATTCCCAAGCTGATATTGCCGCCCGCGCAGATTAGCCAAAAAAATTGGGCGGTCTACCGAGCCCGCTTCATCGAGCCAAAGCGCATTCAAGCGGGGGTTCAGTTTTGGCAGCGTCACCAAGCCCTCCTCCAACAAGCCGAGCAAACCTACGGCGTACCGCAATGGCTCATTGTGGGGGTGATTGGGGTTGAAACTTTTTACGGGCAACATACAGGCAACTTCAGAGTCCTAGACGCCTTGAGCACCCTGACCTTTGACTTCCCCAAGGAACACCCAAGGGCCAAAGAGCGTCAGGCCTTTTTCTCCAAAGAATTGGCACAGTTTTTAGCCATCGCCGCCAAGGAAAAAATCAATCCCACCAAACTCAAAGGCAGCTACGCGGGTGCCATGGGATTGCCCCAATTTATGCCATCGAGCTGGGTCAACTTTGCAGTCGATTTTGATGGTGACAAACACATTGATTTGTTCAACAACCCGGCCGATGTCATTGGCTCTGTGGCCAATTATTTCAAAGCTTTTCAATGGCAGACTGGCATGCCCACACACTATCCGGTCGCCTTCAATCGTGATCAGCTCGACATGGATGCCCTCATGGCTCCCGATATCTTGCCAACTTTCAGCGTCAACAGCTTTCAGGCAAAAGGTGCAGTCATAGAAGGAGATGCCTTGCTGCACACGGGGCCCTTGGCCTTGATCGAGTTGCTCAATGGCAATGCGCCCCCCAGCTATGTGGCCGGCACCG
>JAPLPO010000100.1 GCA_026400155.1 Burkholderiales bacterium
GATGCCTGAAGCTTCAGTCGTCTAAGCCCGACATGCCAATTCGGTGTGCCAAGGGTTTGGGGCCTGCTATGCGGTACATCACCTGCCCAGGCCAAGACAGATAGCCGTCAAGCCTGCGTGAGAACAAGATGCCATCGGTTTGGCTTTTGTAGGAGGTTCGGGCCTTGGGTCCATTGGGGTTGGCAGGATCGATGACATCGCAAATGGCTTGTCCTTTTTTGACCTTGGCACCGGGTTTGACATTGAACACCAAGAAACCCGTGCCAGTGCTATAACCCACGTCCATGCCGCTAATGGGAGAGGCCGGGTTTTTCATTTTGGGCAGGGGCGCCGCTTTGCCGTCGAGTACGCCTTGCCTAACCAGCCAACGGTAGAGATTTTTGGCATCGGATTGGCCAAGCGCGTCACTCACATCGTGCTGGCTGCGCATTTCCAAAGTAACCGACATGCAAGCTTGTGGAATTTGGGCGTGCGGAAACTTGTCTTGAAGTCGGGCCCACAAAGCACTGTTGACACCTGAGAAGGTGAGGGTGCTAGGGTAGGGGTCGTTGTACATGGTGGCTTCAACGCCTAGGTCGGCGGCCAAAGCAGCCAAAGCACCTTGGTTGCCTAGGGGGCCTGTGGGACCCTTCAGCCAGTCGTTCTTGGCAGTGAACAAATGCAGCGCTGCATAGATGTCGCAATGCAAATCGAGAACGTAATCGGCATCTGTGCTGAGCTTTTGCATTTCAACGCGCAAGGTCTGAAGCTCATTGACAGGTTTCATCTCGTTCAGGGCTTCCAATGCGGCCTTTCGGATCATCTTCACATTGGCTTCAGGGTGGGTGCCAATTTTTTTCCATACTTTTTCTGCAACCGGTTCTGACAAATCAATCCAATTGCGATTGAAGTTTTCGAGACTGAGATGGTTGTATCGGCCGGCATGCGAATTGCCGACCAACTGAGACTGGCCAATTGGATTGACAGTTGGCACCAAAATGATCTCACCCTTGATCAAGCCTTTTTTGTCTGCTTCAGCCAACATCGGCATCAAATGGTGCAAAGCCATGGTGCCAGGCATTTCATTGGCATGAATGGCTGCTTGCATGTAAACCTTGGGGCGTGCACCTTTCTTGCCAAAGCTGAGCACAGAAACAGTGCGATGGCTGCCGGGGGTCATGCTGGGCAAAGTAACAGTTTTCTTTTTGATGGCCATCTTTGAACCTTGAAGCGAAAGAAATTAGTTTATGTCGATTCCGTCTAAATCAAAACCCTAATACGGATTTTATGGATTAGAGTTAGTGTGCTGTGTATCTTAAATACTCTTTTTTCACAGGAGAAGTTCATGAACGAGATTGAAATCAACAGCCTGCTTGACAAAGTTCGCGGCAAGGACATAACTCGCCAACAGTTTATTCGTCGGATGGTGGGCGTTGGTTTGAGCGTTCCAATGGCGGCTCAAATGCTTCTCACATCAGGACTGGCCCAAGCCCAAACTAGTTCCAGCTACAAACCTACAAAACGGGGGGGTGGCGGTGCTTTGAAATTATTGTGGTGGCAAGGTGCCACGCTTTTACAACCCCACTTTGCCAGCGGTACCAAAGATCAAGAGGGATCGCGTATTTTTTACGAACCTTTGGCTGCCTGGGATAACGACGGCAACATGGTGCCCATTTTGGCGGCAGAAGTTCCCACCTCGTCCAACGGCGGTGTTTCTCGTGACGGTAAAACTATAACCTGGAAGCTCAAGAGAAACGTGCTCTGGCACGACGGCAAACCTTTTACTGCAGATGATGTGGTGTTTACAGCGGCCTATGCGGCCGACCCAGCAACCTCCGCTTACACCAAAGGCTCTTACAGCGATGTGAAGGTCACCAAAGTGGACAGCCATACGGTAAGAGTTGAGTTTCAAAAAGCCTCGCCGTTTTGGGCCGATCCGTTGGTCAGCGCAGCCGGAATGATCATTCCCAAACATATTTTTGAGTCTTTCAAAGGCGCAACATCGCGTGATGCACCCGCCAACCTCAGGCCGGTGGGCACGGGCCCCTACAAGTTCACCGACTTCAAACCAGGTGACATGTTGCGGGGTGTGATCAACAACGATTACCACGAACCCAACCGTCCCTACTTTGACAGCATTGAAATGAAGGGCGGCGGCGACGCGGTGTCGGCTGCTCGTGCAGTCTTGCAAACGGGTGAATACGACTATGCCTGGAATCTGCAAGTAGAAGATGAGTTGTTGTTGCGCTTGGAGCAAGGCGGCAAAGGCCGCACCAGCATTACCCCTGGTGGCAACATTGAATTTATCCAATTGAACATGGCAGACCCATGGACAGAAATTGAAGGCGAGCGAGCACACCCCAGCTCTAAACACCCCATTTTGTCTGACAAGGCTGTGCGAGAGGCCATCAGCTTGGTGGTCGATCGGGCGGGTGTTCAAAAGTTTATTTATGGTCGCACAGGCATTGCCACTTCCAACTTCCTGAACAACCCCAAACGCTTTGTGTCGCCCAATACAAAATTTGAATTCAATCCTGACAAAGCAGCCCAAGTTTTGGAAGCAGCAGGTTGGAGAAGGGGCTCAGACGGCATTCGAGAAAAGGGTGGTCGGAAACTGAAGTTGGTGTTCCAAACCTCCATCAATGGTCCTCGCCAAAAAACACAACAAATTATCAAACAAGCCGCTCAAAAGGCCGGCATTGACATGGAGTTGAAGTCGGTGCCTGCGTCGGTCTATTTCTCATCTGATCCAGCCAACCCCGATACCTACACCAAGTTCTTTGCCGATGTTCAAATGTTCACGACCACCATGCCACAGCCTGATCCAGAAGTGTTCATGAACCAGTACCAGAGTTCACAATTTGCAACCAAGGCCAACAAGTGGTTGGGTCGCAATTCAACTCGCTACAACAACCCCGAATACGACAAAGTGTATTTGGCAGCGCAATCTGAAATGGACCCTGTCAAGCGTGCAGCCTTGTTCATCAGAATGAACGACCGACATGCCTGTTAATGACATTGCCATCATTCCTCTGGTCTATCGACCCAGAACAGCCGGTATTGTCAACACCTTGGTTGCCCCGCTGTCAGGTTGGGACAACGACTTGTGGCTATTGAAAGACTGGTACAAAACCACTTAATTGAGACGCCATGTTTCGTTATATTTTGCGGCGATTGATGATCGCCGTCCCCAGTCTACTGGGCATCAGTTTGGTGTTGTTCACCGTTTTGGCCATGGCGCCGGGAGATCCATTTTCGGAATTGGTATCTAACCCCAATATTCCACCCGAAGTGGCTTTGGCTTTGCGCCAGAAGTTTGGCTTAGATGACCCCCTCATGGTTCGCTATTGGAATTGGCTCACAGCCATGCTCCAAGGTGATTGGGGTTATTCTTTTATCAGCCGGATCAATGTCGAAACGCTCATCATGCAGCGTATTCCCGTCACCTTGCTGGTCATTGGATCTTCTCAGTTGTTGGCTTTGTGCATCGCCATTCCAGTTGGCGTTTATGCGGCCACCCGTCCTTATTCCATCTTTGACCAAATTGCCAGTACCTTGGCCTTCATTGGTTTTTCACTGCCAACCTTTTTCACAGGTATTTTGCTCATTCTGTTTTTCAGCATCCATCTAGACTGGTTGCCTTTTGTCTACCGAGCCGATATTCCCGAGACGGGCTGGCGCTTCTTTTGGGAACACTTCAAGCAAATGATCATGCCTGTGACGGTTTTGGGCATGTTCCAAGCGGGGGCTTGGACGCGCTATGTGAGGTCCGCTGTGTTGGACGTCATTCGTTTGGACTACGTTACCACAGCGCGCTCCAAAGGCTTGTCTGAAAAAGTGGTCATCACAAAGCATGTGCTCCGCAACGCTTTGATTCCCGTGGTCACTTTGGTGGCGTTGCAAATGCCTGCCATCTTTGGTGGTGCCATTGTCACGGAGCAAATTTTCCGTGTGCCTGGCATTGGCTCTCTCATTATCAGTTCCATGCTGGCCAACGACACACCTGTTGTCATGGCCGTCACGTTTGTGTTTTCCACGTTGGTGATTGCGTGCAATCTTTTGGCAGATATTTTGTATGGCTGGCTCGACCCTCGCATCTCCTACCACTGAAGGCAAGAAGCCTGCAGTGACATCATCCAATCACTCGCCCGGTCGAGAGGCTTGGCGGCGTTTTAAGCGTCACAAATTGGCTGTCGTTTGCAGTGTTGTCCTTGGCTTCATTGTTTTGGCGGTTTTGTTGGGGCCCTGGGTGTGGCGTGTTCCCATCAATGAAATTGACTTCAATGCGCGAATGCAGGGGCCATCATGGGCCCATCCACTGGGTACCGACGATCTAGGTCAAGATTTGCTGGCTCGCATGCTCTACGGTGGGCGCATATCGCTGGCTGTTGGTTTGGCCGCCATGCTCATTGCCATCAGTGTAGGGGTTGTCGTGGGGGCCGTTGCGGGCATGTCCAAGGGCCCCGTTGAAGCATTTCTCATGTGGGTCACAGACCTTTTCTTGTCCTTGCCACAACTGCCGCTCTTGTTGTTGATTTTTTACCTGTTCAACGACACGCTCAAAAAAATGATTGGGCCAGAGGCGGGGGTTTTTGTTTTGGTGGTGGCCGTGATTGGGGGCTTGCGGTGGATGCCTGTGGCCCGCTTGGTTCGTGCTCAGTTTTTAACGCTTCGCGAAAAAGAATTTGTGGAGGCTGCACGTGCGCTTGGTGCGAGCCCTTGGCGTCAAGTCACCGTGCATATTTTGCCCAATGCCATGGGGCCCGTCATTGTGGCTGCAACCATCGACGTTGCTGCGGCCATCATTGCAGAGTCCACTTTGTCCTTTTTGGGGCTTGGCTTTCCGCCTGATATTCCAACATGGGGCCGAATTTTGTTTGATGCCAAAGACCACATGGACGTTGCAGTCCATTGGGCTCTTTTCCCTGGTGCATTGATCTTCATCACGGTGCTCACCATCAATTACATCGGTGACGGTCTGCGTGATGCCTATGATCCGCGCCGTGTGCTTTAAAGAGGTTTCTGAATGACCAACCCCTTGTTGAGAGTTCGTGACCTGCAAGTGCACTTCGATACCGATGCTGGCGTTTTGCATGCGGTTGATGGTGTTAGTTTTCACATCGACCGCAGCGAAACCTTGGGCGTTGTGGGTGAGTCTGGTTGCGGGAAAAGCGTCACGGCCATGACCATCATGAAACTCTTGGCGATGCCCCCAGGACGCATTGCCAAGGGTCAAATTTGGTTTGAAGAGCAAGACTTGGTACAAGCGGATGCGCAAACCATGCGCAATTTGCGGGCCAAAGAAATTGCCATGATTTTTCAAGAGCCCATGACTTCGCTTAACCCCGTGTTGAGCGTGGGTGAGCAAATTGCAGAGTCGCTGCGTTTGCATGAAGGCCTCACGCCCAAACAAGCGTTGGCGAAAGCTACCGACATGCTTGGTTTGGTGAATATTCCTAAACCAGACCAGCGGGTGAATGACTACCCGCATCAATTTTCTGGTGGCATGCGACAACGAGTGATGATTGCCATGGCGCTGGCCTGCAAGCCTAAACTGCTCATTGCAGATGAACCCACCACAGCCTTGGATGTGACCATTCAAGCGCAGATTTTGGATTTGTTAAACGATTTGAAATCTCAAATGGGCATGTCCATCATGCTCATCACGCATGCCATGGGGGTGGTTGCTGAAACAGCTCAACGGGTGGTGGTGATGTATGCTGGACGTGTTGTTGAGGAAGCCAGTGTTGAAAAACTGTTTGCAACACCTGCACATCCTTACACAAAAGGGCTCATTCGATCTATTCCTCGAATTGACTTTGGCAGTGATCACAAGCAGCGTCTTGAAGCAATTCCTGGTTCAGTTCCCAAATTGATCAATCCACCTATGGGTTGCCGTTTTGCGCCACGTTGCCAATTCGCCAACGATCGTTGTACGCAAGAAATGCCAGAACTGCGTGAAATTTCGACTGGCCATTCTGTGGCTTGTCACTTCTCTCTCTAAATCAAATGATCGATACGCCCCCAATGACCGCCAGTTCTGCACCGCTTTTAGAAGTCAAAAGACTGACCAAGTACTTTCCGATCAAGGGCGGTATTTTTGGTCGAGAAGTCGATCGGCTGCATGCAGTCGATGGTGTGAGCTTTGACATTGCTGCAGGTGAAACACTGGGCATGGTGGGGGAGTCTGGTTGCGGCAAATCGACCACAGGGCGCTGTATTCTTCGACTCATTGAGCCCAGTACGGGTGAAGTGCATTTTCAGGGCCAAAACGTTTCCACGATGGGTTCTGATGCCTTGCGTGAAGTGCGGCGAGACATGCAGATTATTTTTCAAGACCCCTATGCGTCCTTGAATCCTCGCATGACCGTCGAGGCCATTATTGGCGAAGCCCTGACCATTCACAAGCTCACGCCTTCCCCTGAAAGTTATCGTGCGCGCATTGTCGATTTGCTGGAAACTGTTGGCCTGAACGCCGATCACATGAAGCGTTTTCCGCATGAGTTTTCGGGCGGACAGCGACAGCGAATTGGCATTGCTCGCGCGCTGGCTGTGTCGCCCAAACTCATTGTGTGTGATGAACCCGTTTCCGCACTCGATGTTTCCATTCAGGCGCAAGTAATCAACTTGCTGGAAGACTTGCAAGCTAAGATGGGCTTGACCTATTTGTTCATTGCGCACGATTTGTCGGTGGTTGAGCACATCAGCAATCGAGTAGCGGTGATGTACTTGGGCCGCATTGTTGAAATTGCGCCGTCGCGCCAGCTTTACACTCAGCCCAAACACCCCTATACAGAAGCCTTGTTGTCTGCAGTCCCTATCCCAGACCCCACTGCCAAGAAAAAGCGCATCGTGCTCACGGGTGATGTGCCCAATCCCGTCAATCGGCCCAGTGGTTGTCACTTTCATCCCCGTTGTCCGAAGGCAATGGACAGATGCCGTACGGAAGAACCTGTTTTGAAAGTTGTGGGCGATCAGCATCAAGCTGCCTGTCATTTAAACGATTGATTTTTTGGCGCATGTTGCGTCAAACTCTTAAGGAATAAAAGCGATGTTAAATTGGATAGAACAGCGGATACCTCTGCGCTACATGGCATTCTTTGTAGTGGTCGCGGTTTGGGTTGTATCTGCTTTGCAGTTGGTGGTGGGGCAAGTCAGCCTCATTTGGGTTCTGCTCTTGTCCGCGCTTGTCGTTGTGGGTGTGCATGACCTTCAGCAAACCAGGCATGCAATATTGCGCAATTACCCCATCATTGGGCATTTGCGTTTTTTGTTGGAATTCATTCGGCCAGAACTTCGTCAGTATTTTATTGAGGGCGATAGCGAAGCTGTGCCATTTTCGCGGTCGCAGCGGTCCTTGGTCTACGCCAGAGCCAAGGGTGATTCTGACAAAAGACCTTTCGGCACGCAGTTGGATGTTCGCGCAGTGGGTTATGAGTGGCTAACTCACTCCATGAGTCCATCTGAGATCGAATCGCACGACTTCAAAGTGGCAGTTGGTGGCTCACAATGCAAGCAGCCTTACCAGATCAGTTTGTTCAATGTGTCTGCAATGAGTTTTGGCGCCTTGAGTGCCAACGCCATCATGGCTTTGAACAAAGGCGCCAAAAAAGGTGGTTTTGCACACGATACCGGTGAGGGTTCAATTTCAAGGTATCACCGTGAACATGGTGGTGATTTGATTTGGGAAATTGGTTCAGGCTATTTTGGATGTCGCAATGATGATGGCACTTTCAGTGCCGAGCGCTTTGTTCAAAATGCCTTGTCGCCTCAAGTCAAAATGATTGAAATCAAACTCAGCCAAGGTGCCAAGCCAGGCCATGGAGGTGTCTTACCCGGACCCAAGGTGACGCCTGAGATTGCAGAGGCGAGGGGCGTGCCAGTGGGAGTCGATTGCGTATCACCTGCAGCACACAGCAGTTTTTCCACGCCCACTGAACTTTTGCAATTTATGCAAAAATTAAGAGAACTCAGTGGCGGCAAGCCCGTTGGATTCAAGTTGTGTGTGGGCCATCCCTGGGAATGGTTTGGAATTGCCAAAGCCATGCAGAAAACCGAAATTTATCCCGACTTCATTGTGGTGGATGGATCTGAGGGTGGCACGGGCGCTGCCCCGGTAGAGTTCACTGACCACATGGGAATGCCCATGCTGGAAGGTTTGCGCTTGGTTCACAATACACTGGTGGGCTTGAAGTTGCGCAAACAAATTCGCTTGGGTGCCAGCGGCAAAATCATCAGTGGGTTTGATGTCATGCGCACCTTGGCATTGGGCGCAGACTGGTGCAACAGTGCTCGGGGTTTTATGTTTGCACTGGGTTGCATTCAAGCCCAAACATGCCACACAGGCAATTGTCCAACGGGTGTGACCACTCAAGATCCAAAGCGTCAAATTGCCTTGGTTGTTCCAAGCAAAGCAGAACGCGTGTTTAACTTTCACAATCAGACTTTAGAGTCGGTCAAAGAAATGCTTCAAGCAACAGGCTTGCAAGCGCCCTCAGAATTGAGGTTGCATCACATCATGCGCCGTGTGAGTGAGCATGAAATTCAAAACTTGTCCGACCTGATGCAAAGTGTGCCGGGCGGTGCTTTGCTTGAATCGAAAAGCCTAGAAGGCTTGTTTGCCAAATACTGGGAAGCGTCTAGCCCCGACAGTTTTCAGTTAACAACTTAATTCGGGCTAGCCTCCAGATCAAACGTCAGGACTTCATTTCAGCCCAACCAAGCCTGTTGTCATTGGACTTGACCAATGTCAATGGTTTGAAAGGGCATTGATGTATATTGATTTGCTGCTTATTGATCTCAGAATTGAAGGACTGTATGTCGTTTTCCAGGGCGTTTTTGGCCGTTGTGGGCTTCCTAGCAGCCACTGTTTTGAATGCCCAACCTCAGGCAAATCCGGTCAAAGTTAGCTCGACTGGCAACGTAGCTTCTCCCTTTGTGGTCAACATTTGGCCGCAAATTCCGTTTGTCCGTGGCAAAGACTTGTGCCAATACCACGACGCCTACGGGCGGACCAAAAGTGAGCAAATGGCCATGATCACCCACACCATTCGCGATTTGTTGCGCGAAGGTGTCGATTCTCGCAACATGGTGGCTTTGCTCGATGCTGTGGATGGTCAAGTCAATCAACAAAGAACAGTGGCTGGCAGCAGTCCTGGCATGGATATCATGCTTGCAGGCACACTCAAAGCCTCAATAGACAAGGTGTATCGCGACCGCAACCCCCAAATTCGCAGGTTTGTTTTTTTTAACACCAAACCTTTGAATGAATTGTTGCGTGAAATCAGAGTTCCTCAAACCCAAGTTGTCTGGGATCCGAAACTCATCAAGTCATTGTCGGGGGTAGCCTACGGCACTTATTCCTACGCTCCCAATTGCAAGGGTGACTTGTTGGTCACTGTGCATGTTGATCTCAGTTGTGGCAATACCTATCATTTTCAAGCACAAGGTTTTCCTGAGCAGGTGATGCAAAACATTGGCGTCCAAATTTTTGAAACATTCCACCAAACTCAGTTTCCGTCCAAATTGAAAATTGGCACCAAGCAATTGGAGTTGGTGGGTGCGCCAGGAACGGGTGTGAGCGTTGCACCAACGCCTCGATCTGCAGAAATGGCTTGCAAGGCTATTCAAGCCAGGTTGCCCACTGAAGAGGAATACGAGTATTTGTCCAATGTGGGTGATTGGAATGGTGGGGTTACGTGTTCTCGCAATAAATTGTGGGCAATGACCAACAATATGGTGATGGCGCCTGATTTACGCAATCCATCACCAGTCAGATCTGTCGCCGAGTTTCCTGGACAAGTTTTTAGCTATTACTGCGTTCGTTAAGCCAATCCACTTGAAAGATACTGTGATTTACAAATTCAAATCCAAAGTAACAGGTGACCTCATCATGCTGGAGCCCGATGCGAAAAGGCTTCTTCACATCATGGGCAAAACAGATCAAACCAAAGGCATTTTGTTAGCAACGCAAATTGCCGATGCCATGGCTGCCATTGAAAAAGCGCTTGCCCATGAAGAAAATGAAGGCATTCAAGATCCCAAGCAAGTGAGCTTGAAACAAAGAAGCTTGCCCATGCTGAAAATGTTAAAGCAGTGCCACGCTCAATCGGAAGATGTGGTTTGGGGAGTCTAGCCTCAATGAAGCAAAAGGCTTGAAGTTCACTTGGTGAACATCGGTCCATTGAGCTTGAAACCAGCTTGAATATTTCGTTTTGAAAACCAAGCTTGGTTCATTTCTAAAACAAATCGAACCGGCTTTTTGGAGCAGTGTGAATCATCGCTCATCGGTTTCATGTCAACCAAATTGACAATGGTGCCATCGTCTGCCACAAAAGCCGCCGTCAATGGCAGCAAGGTATTGCGCATCCAAAAACACTGCTCTGCAGGCTGCTCAAAAATAAAAAGCATGCCCTCGTTTTGAGGCATTTCTTTGCGCCACATGAGGCCAATTTGGCGTTGCTCAAAATTTTGTGCCAACTGAACTTGGATGAGGTGCATGCCTGCACTCAGGTTGGCTCGGGCTAGGTTGGTTTGAGGGCTAGCTTGTGCGCTAACTTGTGAGCTTGCAGAAAAGGACATCACTGCAACTAGCAAGCAGCCTAGAATCTTTTTCAGGGTCGCTTGCAAATGTCTGGATAGAAGGCGTAAGTGATGTGTCATAGAAGGCTGAACAGAACCAAAGGTATGGTCAATTGTGACTTGTTAATTGTGACTTATTTTGTCCTAGAATGATTCAACGGAGATTTTGCCCATGTACCAACACATTCAAGTTCCAACGCAAGGCGCCAAAATCACGGTCAATGCCAACAATTCATTGAATGTGCCTCTGAACCCCATCATTCCCTTCATCGAAGGGGACGGCACTGGCCTAGACATTACGCCCGTCATGATCAATGTGGTTAACGCAGCGGTCAAACAAGCCTATCAAGGACAGCGTGAAATTCAGTGGATGGAAGTTTTTGCAGGTCAAAAAGCAACTCAAATCTATGGCCCTGATGTGTATTTGCCGTCTGAAACTTTGGCGGCTCTCAAAGAGTTTGTGGTCTCCATCAAAGGCCCCCTCAGTGCGCCTTCCTCGGGCCATATTCGCTCCTTGAATGTCGCCATCAGGCAAGAGCTTGATTTGTTTGCGTGCGTCAGACCACTGCGATATTTCAAGGGTGTTCCATCGCCAGTTCGGGAACCCGAGAAAACCAATATCACTTTGTTTCGTGAAAACTCTGAAGACATCTATGCTGGCATTGAATACGCAGCCCACAGTGAAGCGGTACAAAAGTTGATTGCTTTTTTAACCACCGAATTGGGTGTGAAAAGTATTCGATTCCCAGGAACATCCGGCATTGGCATTAAGCCGGTTTCTAGCGAAGGCACCCAACGCTTGATGCGCATGGCCATTCAATACGCCATTGACCACGACAAACCCAGTGTCACCATTGTGCACAAGGGGGGCATCATGAGGTACACAGAAGGTGCCTTTCGCGATTGGGCTTATCAATTGGCAGAAACTGAATTCTCAGCACAGCCCATTGATGGTGGTCCTTGGTGCCTTATACAGAATCCTAAAACGGGCAAGAGCATCACCATCAAGGACATTCCCATGGATGCGTTCTTGCAACAAATTTTGATGCGGCCCCAAGAGTTTTCGGTGGTAGCCACTTTGAATCTCAATGGTGACTACATTTCAGACGCTGTGTCCGCTCAAGTGGGGGGCATTGGAATTGCCCCTGGTGCCAACATGTCTAATACCGCGGCTTGCTTTGAGGCCACCGTTGATGCTTTTTCAAAGTTTGCAGGCAAAGACTATGTCAATCCTGGTTCTGAAATTTTGTCCGCAGAAATGATGCTCAGGTACATGGGTTGGACTCAGGCGGCTGACCTCATTATTCACGCCATGGAAGGCGCTATTCAGAGCAAAAAAGTGACTCACGACTTTGCAAAACTCATGGATGGGGCTTCCCAAGTGAGTTGCTCTGGTTTTGGTCAGGTGATCATTGATCACATGTCAGCCTAGTGGCCATCCTTGCAAAGCTAGACCATCATGTATGAAGAGAATCAAAGCTTTGTGGCCGATTCGTTCATGGCGCTGTATGTCAAACCCGGTCACTACAAGCCCAGCTTGCCGCGGGGTGAGCTTTTGCAACGATACGAATTGTGCGAAGACTTGGCCACTATGTTGCAAGACACCGTCAGCACCCAACAATTCCAGCTTGGGATCACCGAAGATGATGCTTTGAAAACATGTTGGCAAGGCCTGTTGGCGCAGCCAGAGCTGGTTCAGCCCCCTGAGGCATTCTGGGTCATCTGTAGATTGGCAGAACTTTTATCTTGGCCAATGCCTGAGCATCAGTGGGAATAACCCCTAAACCCCCTTGAAGCTGTCATTTCTCACTAAAACTCACAAGAAAGCAAGAATTTATTAGCTTAGTTAAGATCGGGGTATGAGAAAACTTCCACCATTGAACGCTGTCAGGGCATTTGAGGCAGCTGCGCGTCACATCAGTTTTACAAAAGCCGCCAAAGAACTTTTTGTCACCCACGGCGCGGTTAGCAAACAAGTTGCAAGTCTAGAAACTTGGTTGGGCACGGCACTCTTCAATCGAGCGCAATCTCAGTTAAGTTTGACGGATGCAGGCAAAACCTTCTTGGCTGCTGTCACGCCGGCATTGGATCGAATTGCCATCACGTCCATGCAATTGTTGGAGCACACTGAGCCAACAGCCTTGCGAATCAGTGCGCCACCCACTTTCACCATGAGGTGGTTAATTCCCAGAATTTCGGCTTTTCAGAGAAAGCGCGGGGGCGTTGAAGTCAAATTGACAACTTCGACGGCAGCCGTTAATTTTGAAGATCGCATTTACGACGTTGCCATCCGAGGCTCTAATCAACCCATCCCTGGCATGCTTTCTGTGCCGTTCATGACAGAGACCATCGTGCCCGTCTGTCACCCAGATTTGATGGAGAACGGCCAATTGGATTATCCCAAATTGCTCGCTAACCATACCCTCATCAGCTACGACACCGAGCCCATGGCCTGGTCAGAATGGTTGTCAATGGCATCTCAACCCGATCTGCGTGTTTTTCATTCCTTGCAGTTTGAGCAAATGTATTTTGCACTCCAGGCAGCAGCAGAGGGCCTGGGCGTGGTGCTTGTGCCATTGTTTTTGTGGTAGACGATATCATTGCTGGCCGCATGTGTGCCCCATTTGGTTTGCTGGGGGCTAGGCAACGCCGCTATTACGCCAATGCATCCCTCAGTAATCATGAAAGCCCCATCATTGCAGGCTTTTGTGAGTGGCTCTTGAAAGAGGGTCAAGATACTGAACAATCGATTGATCAGTGGTCTTCAGCCATGGGCTGGACGCCTTCCATGCCTTCATAGTTTTGAATGCTGTACCAACCCCTCACTTTGAATGTGTGTTCCCTTTTATGCAACAAGATATCCTAATCAATTGGTCTCCCCAAGAAACACGTGTTGCAGTAGTGGAGCAGGGCGCGGTTCAAGAATTGCATGTTGAGCGCTCGTTGGAGCGAGGCTTGGTTGGCAATGTTTATTTGGGCAAGGTGGCACGTGTTCTTCCCGGTATGCAGTCGGCATTCATTGACATTGGGCTTGAACGTGCAGCCTTCTTGCACGTTGCCGATGTGTGGCAACGACAGCCTGAAGGTGAACCTCCCCAATTGGCCCGCAGCAGCCAAGCTTTGGTACCCATTGAAAAACAAGTTTTTGAAGGGCAATCTTTGATGGTTCAAGTGGTGAAAGATCCCATTGGAACCAAAGGCGCTAGGCTTTCAACGCAGATCAGCATTGCAGGACGACACCTTGTTTTCTTGCCCCAAGATGATCACATTGGCGTCTCACAAAAAATTCCATCAGAGCAACGTGACGCACTCAGGGAGCGCTTGCAAAATTTGGTGGGTCAGCAGGGCGGTGGTTTTATTCTTCGAACCAATGCTGAAGACTCTTCTGATACAGAGCTGGGTGAAGACATCTCTTATCTTCGCAAAACTTGGGCGCGAATCAAAGATGCATCAGTGCGCTTGCCAGTGCAATCTTTGTTGCATCAAGACCTCACCCTTTTGCAGCGCGTTTTGCGCGATTTGGTGGGTGAAGGTACACAAACGATTCGCCTTGATTCGAAAGAACAATTTGAACTTTTGTCAGCTTTTGCCAAAGAGTTCATGCCAGATGCTGCCACCCGTTTGCAACTGTACAAAGGTGAAAGGCCCATCTTTGATCTTTACGCCATTGATGAAGAAGTGGCCAAGGCCTTAGGGCGTCGTGTTGATCTTAAGTCGGGCGGATACCTCATCATTGATCAAACAGAAGCCCTCACCACTGTGGATGTCAACACAGGAGGTTATGTTGGCGCACGCAACTTTGACGATACGATTTTTAAAACCAATTTAGAAGCAGCCCATGCCATTGCAAGGCAATTGAGACTGCGCAACCTTGGCGGCATCATCATTGTTGACTTTATCGACATGAGCCGTGAAGAACATCAAAACCTTGTTTTAGAAGAGTTCAAAAAACAACTGAGTCGAGATCGTGTGAAAACCATGGCAGGTGGCTTCTCCCAACTTGGCTTGTTGGAAATGACTCGAAAGCGCACCAGAGAGTCTTTGTCTCACATGCTGTGTGAGCCGTGCCCTAGTTGCGATGGCAAGGGTATTGTCAAAACCACTCGCACGGTGGTCTATGACATTTTGCGAGAAATTTTGCGCGAAGCCCGGCAGTTCAATCCAAGAGAATTTAGAGTGGTGGCTGCGCCTGCTGTGATTGAACTTTTGCTGGATGAGGAGAGTCAGCATTTGGCAGCTTTGTCAGACTTTATTGCAAAGCCGGTTTCCCTGCAAAGTGAAGCCGCCATGGGGCAAGAGCAATACGACATCGTATTGCTCTAACTCAATTAGTTTGACCTTTGGCGTGCAGCCGTGAATAAGTGCCGCCTGCTCTGAGAAGATCTTCGTGGCGGCCTTGCTCCACAATTTCTCCTTGCGACATCACAATCACTCTGTCAGCATGTTCAATGGTGGAGAGTCTGTGAGCAATGATCAAGGTCGTACGCCCCTTCATCAAATTTTGAAGGGCTTCTTGAACCCAACGCTCCGACTCATTGTCTAGCGCCGAAGTGGCTTCATCCAAAATTAAGATAGGTGCATTTTTATAGAGCGCGCGGGCAATCGCCAATCTTTGCCTTTGCCCGCCTGAGAGCTCACTTGCGTTGTGGCCCAGCACAGTGTCAATGCCAAGTGGCAGTTTGGCAACGTGCTCTGCCAGGTTGGCAGCCAGCAAGCAATCTGCAACTTTGTCTCGGTCGATGGGCTGACCCAAAGCCACATTGGCTGCAACCGTGTCATTCAACATGATGACATCCTGACTCACCATGGCAAATTGTTTTCGCAACGCATCGAGTGGCCAGTCTTGAACAGGTGTGCCATGCAAACGCACTTGTCCCGCACTGGCCTGCACAAAGCGAGGGAGCAAGTTGACCAAGGTGGTTTTGCCTGAGCCGCTGGTACCCACGAAGGCCACCGTTTCTCCGGCTTGAATGCTGAGGTTTAAATTCTTCAAAGCTGGTGAAGCATCTGATGCATAGCGCACATCAATGTTTTCAAATTCAATTGTTTGGCCAAGAGCAGCCTGTTTCTGAGCATCATTTTTCTCAACATTCGGATGAGTGGAAGAGCCCTCTGTTTCAATTTGAACTTCTTCCAACAAACGCAGGCCTCTCTCAAGAGCAGCCAAACCTCTGGTAATGGGTGTTGCAATGTCGGCCAAACGTTTGATAGGCGAAACCAGCATTAGCATGGCCGCAATAAAGGCCACGAAGCCCCCCACTGTAGCGCCTTGCATTCCCGTTCGGCTTTGAATCAAGGCAACCACCAAAACGGTGGACAAAGCAACGGCCGCCATCAATTGGGTGAGAGGCGACATGGCAGCTGAGGCGATGGTTGACTTGAGCGCCAAACCTCTAAGGCGACGGCTTAGAGCCTGAAAACGCGAGATTTGGCTGGTTTGGGCGCCATGCAGCCGAACAACACGGTGCGCCAAGACGTTTTCTTCGACAACGTAAGCCAAATCGTCTGTGGCTTTTTGGCTGTCCTTGGTTAAGGCGTAAAGTCTTTTCGATAGATATTTCATGATCCAAGCAGTGCCTGGAACCACAATAAATACCAGCATGGTGAGTTTCCAGTTCAGAAACATCAAATAAGTGATCAGGGCAATCAAGGTAAAGCCGTCTCTGGACAAACCCAAGAGCGCAGAAATGAGTTGGGTGGCCCCTGTTTGAACTTCATAGACCAATGTGTTGGACAGAGCGCTTGCAGACTGTTGACTGAAGATAGACATCTCCGCCTTGATCAATCGTTTGAACAGGGCCTCCCGAAGTGCTTGCATACCGTCATTTGCAATGCGTGCAAGGGCATATTGAGAGACGAAAAAAGCCATTCCCCGCACCAAAAAAATACCAATGACCGCGGCAGGCACCACCCAAAGAGGAAGGCTATTTTCAGCAAAACCCTCATCCAGAAGAGGCTTAAAGAGGGCTGGAATGAGAGGCTCCGTGGCCGCAGCCACCACGGTAGCAAGAATGGCAAGCGCCCAAACGCCTCGTTGTTGGCCAAAGTAGGGCCAAAGACGGCGCATCCGTTTCAGGTAACTTAAGTCCTGTGGGCTGCTGTCGTGGGCGGTTTGTGTCATTGAAATGATTTTACTGCGTGTCAAAATGCTAAATTAGCGGTGTACGGACCAATATTTCATATGAAGCACATCTCATTTTTCACCTTTTTCTTTCCTTTGAAGTGGTATTTGAGCGCCTCCTTGCTCTGTTTTTCCTTGGCCGCCAACATGGCCTGGGCTCAGTTCAAAGTGGAAGTTTCTGGCGTTGGTTTGACGCAAGTGCCCATTGCTATTGCAACTTTCAAGGGTGAAGAAGCTGCGCCACAGAAAACTTCGGCCATTTTGTCTGCTGATTTAGAAAGAAGTGGGCAGTTTAGAGTGGTGCCCAATTTGGGCTTAACGATGGACGAACTATCTCGCCCAGATCACGCCATGTTGCGTCAAAAAAGTGCCGATGCCTTGGTGGCCGGAAGTTCAACCCGTTTGGCCGATGGCCGTTATGAAATTCGCGCCAGATTGTGGGACGTGGTGTCTGGGCAAGAACGCGGTGATTATCGCGAGACTGTGGCCGCAGCAGATTTACGTTTGTCGGCGCACCGTTTGGCCGATTGGGTTTATGAAAGGCTCACGGGTGAGAAGGGCGTCTTTGCCACTCGCATTGCCTACATTACCAAAACATCCAACAAGTACAACCTTTGGATTGCCGACTCTGATGGTGAGAACGCACAATCGGCACTCACCAGTGCTGAACCTATCATTTCGCCTGCTTGGTCACCCAAAGGAACTCAACTGGCCTACGTTTCCTTCGAGTCTCGAAAACCAGTCATTTACGTGCATGAGTTGGCAACCGGCAAGCGCAAAGTGATGGCCAATTTCAGAGGTTCAAACAGCGCGCCTGCTTGGTCACCCGACAGCAACTCCCTGTTGGCCACACTGAGCCGCGATGGGGGCTCACAGCTGTATCAAATTGATGTTGCTTCAGGCGAGGCGAAGCGCTTAACTCAAAACCCAGGCATCGACACGGAGCCTAGCTATTCTCAAGATGGTTCTAAGATCTATTTTGTCTCTGATCGGGGTGGTAGTCCTCAAATTTACAGAATGAATGCCAACGGCTCCGGTGCCGAAAGAGTCACATTCACTGGAAGTTACAATATCTCACCTGCACTTAGTCCAGATGGGCGGTGGTTAACGTACATCTCACGCGTTGGGGGGCAGTTCAAAGTTCAAGTCTTGAATTTGAGCACCGGCCAGGCCAGCGCCATCACTGAAACTTCAGCCGATGAGCGCCCCAGCTTTGCACCCAATAGCAAGTTGATCGTTTATGCCACTGTGCTTCAAGGCCGAGAGGCGCTTATGACCAGTACGTTGGACGGCAAAATCAAAGCCAGATTGGCCGGTCAAGGTGGTGACATTCGTGAGCCCGCTTGGGGCCCTTACCGATAGTTTATTGAATGTGGAGTTTTCATGATCAAACGTAGTCTTTGGATACTGGCGACAGTGGCCTTTCTTTCCGGCTGTTCTTCTGGTGTGAAGTTAAACGATATTCCTGTCGAGGACAAAAATGCTTCTGCCGCTGCTTCGTCTTCTTCAGCAGACTCCAACGCGGCTTCTTCACCTGTCTCTAGCACTGCCCAAAGCAGTGTGACCACGGTAGTAGGTGGCAAGGCAGGATCTCAGGGTGTTGCTCCTGCTGGCGTCAATGTGGTTTATTTTGATTACGACAGTTTCACTTTATTGCCTGAAGCTCGCGCGGTCTTGGAGCGCAATGCAGCGCATCTTCAAGCCAACAAACAATTCAAAGTTCAACTCGAAGGCCATACCGATGAGCGCGGTGGTCGTGAGTACAACTTGGCTCTTGGACAAAAACGTGCTGAAACAGTTCGCCGCGCTTTAACGCTGTTGGGCGTCAGTGACGCACAGCTTGAGGCTGTTAGCTTTGGCAAAGAAAAACCTGCGGCTCAAGGTGCCGACGAAGCTTCTTTTGCCAAAAACAGACGCGTTGAAATTAAATACTAATCGGTTTACCACATGAGCTCACTTGCCAGCCAGTCCATGTTCAAATTGACTTTGGTCATTGCATTGTCTAGCCTGAGCTTTGTGGCCAACGCTGCCTTGTTTGGCGATGATGAGGCACGCAGGGCCATCTTAGATTTGCGCCAAAGATTAGAGGCTACACAGCAAAAGCTCGACGCAACTCAGCAGAGGCTAGAGACTACGCAACAATCTGTCAAATTGCAATCTGAAGACAACGCCATCTTAAGACGATCCCTGCTTGAACTTCAAAATCAAATTGACAGTTTGAAAAGAGACCAAGCAGTAATGCGTGGCTCATTCGAACAGTTTTTGAAAGAGCTGTCGGAAGTCCAGCTCAAACAGAAAGATGTGTTGCAAACTGTAGATTCCCGACTGAGCAAGTTTGAGCCCATCAAAGTTGTTTTAGACGGTCTTGAGTTTCTGGCTGATCCCGCAGAAAAAAAACAATTTGATACTGCTTTGGCAGTCTTTAGAACAGGCGACTTTGCTGCCGCGCAAAACAGCTTGTTGGCTTTCTTGCTTAAATACCCCGCCAGTGGCTATGCACCTTCTACATTGTTCTGGTTAGGCAATGCGCAATACGCCATCAAAGACTACAAAGAATCCATTGCCAATTTCCGCAAGCTCCTTAGCATGGCGCCTGAGCACCCTCGTGCACCAGAGGCCATGCTGGCTGTCTCCAATTGTTGGGTAGAGCTCAAAGATTTGAAGGCGGCCAAAAAAGCCATGGAAGACCTTGTGAAGCTTCACCCAGCCAGTGAAGCGGCCCAAACTGCCAAACAGCGCCTCACTCGTTTCAAGTGATCCGATATGAATGAGCTTCAACTGGCACAGTTGCAGTGGATGGTTTTGGCCGCGGCTGCACTGGTGTCACTTTTTTTAGGGGTTCTGTTGCATCGCACACACTTCTGCACCATGGGTGCAGTCAGTGACATGGTGGTGATGGAAAATTTTGACCGTTTGCGTCAATGGGCCCTGGCGTTGGCAGTTGCCGTTTTTGGCTTTGGCTGCATGACCTATGCGGGCCTGATCAATCCCCTTCAATCGATGTACGCCACCAAAGATTTATTCTGGCTATCCACTTTGCTCGGAGGCCTGCTTTTTGGCTGGGGCATGGTGTGGGCTTCGGGCTGTGGTTCAAAGTCTTTGGTCAGGCTCGGTGCAGGCAATTTGAAATCCTTGTTTGTCTTGCTTGTCATGGGCCTTGTCGCGCTTTCGGCCATGAAGGGTGTACTGGCCGTTGCCAGAGTTCAATACATTGATGTTGTCAAAATTGAAATACCCCAAGGTCTGTTCTTGGGAGAGTGGTTTAGCCATTATTTCAACACCAGCTTGCAAGCGGGTAGTTTGTGGGCTGCTTGCTTGGTGACATCCATCTTGCTTTTATGGGTTTTGAAAGACTCAAATTTCTTAACGCTGCATCACTTATCAACGGGTGTTGGGGTCGGTCTTGTCATTTGTGCCGTTTGGTTTATTTCTGGTGTGTTGGGTCACGGCATGGAGCACCCTGAAACCTTGGAAGAGTTTTTTCTGGCCACCGCCAGCCGAAAAATGGAAGCACTCAGTTTCACCAGCCCAGTTGCTCAAGCCATTGATGCCTTGGCATATTTCAGTGACGGCACCAAGCGATGGACCATTGGACTTGTGAGTGTCATGGGTGTTTGCGCAGGGGCTTGGATCAGTGCCTGGCACCAAGGCACACTGAGGCTTGAAGGCTTTACCAATGTGGCAGACATGCGCAGGCATCTGGTGGGTGCAAGCCTGATGGGCTTGGGCGCTGTGCTTGCCATGGGCTGTTCAATTGGCCAAGGCTTAAGTGGATTTTCGACACTCAGCATTGCCAGCTTCATCGCCACCTTGGCTATTATTGCGGGCGCCTACGCTGCCTTGCAATACGACATGCGGCAAGCTTGATTGAGCCGCCAATATCTCGATCGCATTTTGTGAAGCCATCACCCCTATCGAGTCGAAGGTTTGGTGGTATGGCCAGGCTGTATGGTGTATCAGGTGCAGCTCAAATTGCCAATGCCCATGTCTTGATTGCAGGTATCGGAGGTGTTGGTTCTTGGACTGCAGAAGCTTTGGCCAGATGCGGCGTTGGTGAAATCACTTTGATCGACATGGACCACATTGCTGAATCCAATATCAATCGTCAAATTCACGCTTTGGAGAACACACTGGGTCAAGCCAAAGTGCTGGCCATGAAGGAAAGGATCGCGCAGATCAATCCTGATTGCCATGTGCATGTGGTGGACAACTTTGTCACGCCTGAAAATTGGTTGCAACTTGCAACTGACGCCAATTGCGTTCCACCTCATATTGCAAAAGTTAGCGCAGTGATTGATGCGTGTGATCAAGTGAGAGCCAAAGTCACGATGGCAGACTGGGCCATTCGTCAGAATGTTTTTTTTGTGAGCTTGGGCGCTGCTGGTGGCAAAAGAGAAGCACACCGTGTTGAACAGGCTGACCTTTCGCAAGTGACTCATGACCCCTTGTTAGCGCAGCTTCGCTACAGACTTAGAAAAGAAAAGGGCGCCCCCAAAGATGGCAAAAAGATGGGCGTGCATTGCGTGTTCAGTCGTGAGAATGTGGCGCCTCCCGATGCCTCCTGCCTGTTAGAAGGTGATGCGGTTGGTGATGTGGACAGCGACGGCTCACTCAATTGCCATGGGTACGGTTCGGTCGTGACCGTGACCGCCACCTTTGGCTTGGTGGCTGCCTCCATGGTGGTAAATTTTCTTGCGACTGGCTTGGCAAAGCCAAAAAAATGAAGCTATAATTTAAGGCTTGAGTAGATGGGTCGGTAGCTCAGTCGGTAGAGCAGCGGACTTTTAATCCGTTGGTCGCGAGTTCGAATCTCGCCCGACCCACCAAATACTCAAACCCTTTCTAAACCCTGCATCGCTAGCCGATGTGGGGTTTTTTCTTGGGGTGTTTCAACTGTACATGCAGAAAGTAGCATACAGTTTCAAGCCGATCCCGTCTCCAGCTCTAGTTTTTCGAGCGCCTCTGACCAAGACAGCCACTGAGCTTCCAATTCTTCCAACTCCACATTGACTGATTTAAGCAGTTTTCCGGTCTCGGCAATTTCGGTTGGCGACAGCTGGGAGGCGAGTTTACTTTCGAGACTTAGCTTTTGTGCTTCTAATTGCGCCATTTTTTGGTCAGCTTGCTCAATCGATTTTTTCAAAGGCTTTTTCAGTGCCGACTTTTGTTGCCGTTGCATAGCGTCTTCTTTTTTTTGCTCGGGCGTGCGATTGACTTGCTTGCTGGCGATATTGACGTGGACAACAGGCTTTGCAGCCAATTCGACTGCAGGACTGGATAGGGATGTCTGAACTTGTGAATCTTTATGTGAGTCGCTCGCTTTAGCTTCTTCACGAAGTCGTTTTGATTCTTCTAGCAAGTAGCGCTGGTAATCATCAAGGTCGCCATCAAAAGGCTTGATTTCACCCCGTCCCACAAGCCAAAACTCGTCGCACACAGCGCGCAGAAGCGCTCGATCATGGCTGACCAGCATGACCGTGCCTTCAAACTCATTGAGCGCCATGGAGAGAGCTTCACGCGTGGCTAAATCCAAGTGGTTGGTGGGTTCATCGAGCAGCAATAAATTGGGTCTTTGCCAAACAATCATGGCCAAGACCAGTCTGGCTTTTTCACCGCCGCTCATCGAGCCGACGCTTTGCTTGACCATGTCGCCCGTGAAGTTGAATGTGCCTAAAAAATTTCGAAGGTCTTGTTCGCGGCCAGACTGGCCTGGCGTGGGACCGAGTTCCTTGACCAATCGAATCATGTGTTCTAGCGGGTTGTCTGCCGGGTGAAGAACATCCAGTTCTTGCTGCGCAAAATAACCAATGTTCAAACCCTTGCCTTCTGTGAGTTCACCCGATAGCGCTTTGATACTTCTTGCAATGGTTTTGACCAAGGTCGATTTACCTTGTCCATTGGCACCCAAAATACCAATGCGCTGGCCGGCCAATACCGACTTATTGACTTGCCGTACGATGATTTTTTCTTCGCCATCCACTGAATAGCCAAGGTTGGCATCGCTGATGGCCAGCATGGGATTGGGCAAATTGACAGGTTCTTTGAATTCGAAGGTGAAGTCGGCATCTGCAAGGACTGGGGCAATTTTTTCCATGCGCTCAAGCGCCTTCACACGACTTTGTGCTTGCTTGGCTTTGCTGGCTTTGGCTTTGAAGCGGTCGATGAATTTTTGCAAATGTGCAATCTTGTCTTGTTGCTTAGAGAAGGAGGCTTGTTGCAATTCAAGTTGTTGGACTCTGAGAGTTTCAAAAGAACTGTAATTGCCGCCATATCGATTCAGCTTGGCGTGTTCAATGTGCAAGGTGACGTCGGTGACGGCATCCAGAAATTCGCGATCGTGGCTAATGACAATCATGGTGCCCACATAGCGCTTCAGCCAAGCTTCAAGCCAAACCAAAGCATCCAAGTCCAAGTGGTTGGTGGGCTCATCCAGAATTAACAAATCGGATGGGCACATAAGAGCGCGAGCCAACTGAAGCCGCATTCGCCAACCACCTGAGAAGCTGTTGACAGGCTGATCTAACTCGGTTGTTCTGAAGCCAAGACCTAAAATGAGAGATTGAGCACGAGGAACCGCGTCATGTTCGCCAGCATCGGCCAGGTCGACGTGAGCATGGGCCATCGCCATGCCATCTTCTGCAAGCTCCGCCGCGTGAAGTGTGGCCCTTAATTCTGCCAAGCGCGTATCGCCACCGAGCACAAAGTCTGTGGCACTTTCTTCTGTCTCCGGCATGTTTTGCGACACTTGGGCTAGGCGCCATTGCTTTGGCATGGAGAAGTCGCCGCCGTCTTCATGGAGCGTGCCATTGAAAAGAGCGAAGAGGGTGGATTTGCCAGCGCCATTGCGCCCCACCAAACCCACTTTTTCACCGGGATTCAAAGTAACGGAAGCAGCATCGAGCAACACTTTGGCGCTTCTGCGCAAGGTGACATTTTTGAGTTGAATCATGAAAGAGTTTTAAACTTAAGAAGTGCTTCTTTGGTAAGCAATAAGACTTGATCTTCGCCAGCACTGGTATCTAACCAGACCGCTTCAAGTCGGGGAAAAGCGGCTTCAAAGTGTTCTCGCTCGTTGCCAATTTCAAGAACCAAGATGGCTCGATCGTTCATGCGATCTGGTAGATCAATGAACATGGCTTGAATGAAATCCATGCCATCTGATCCGCCAGCCAGGGCCAACGAAGGCTCTGCCAAAAACTCTTCTGGCAGCTTTTGCATGCTGGCCTCACACACATAGGGCGGATTGCAAATGATGCAATCAAACTTCTGAGTGAGGTTTTTCAGACCATCACCTTCAAGCAGCTGAATGCGATCGGTGAGTTGATGCTTTTCAACATTGACTTGGGCAACAGCCAAGGCATCTTTTGAGATGTCGACAGCCGTGACCTGAATGTCAGGGTAGGCCATGGCGCACAAAACAGCCAGGCTGCCATTGCCAGTGCAGAGGTCTAAAAATGCATGCGAACTTTCAGAAAGCCAGCCATCAAATGCGCCATCGGCAATGAGCTCAGCAATGAAACTGCGCGGCACAATGCTTCGTTCGTCCACATAAAAGGAAATGCCTTGGAGCCAGGCCTCTTGCGTGAGATAGGCCGCGGGTTTGCGGGTTTGAATGCGCTGGGCTATGAGGGCTTGGCATGCTTGAATGTTTGCCAACGCCAGATTGGTGACATCAAGCTGAGGCTGCAATGCCAAGACCTGCAATTGGAGTTGCTTGAGATCTTCGGTCAGGTCAAGGTCTAATGGCAATTTGAGTTGCCACAAAACAAGCCATGTTGCTTCGTCTAAGGCGGTCAATGTACCCTGACCGTAAGCAAGTTGAGCTTGTTCCAGTTGGTCAGCGCTGGTTTGTATGAGTTGTTTCAAATCCATTGCGAAAAAGCCTTAAGGCGCTTGACCCTTGTCTAGAGCGCAGGCTTGGTTCAAATTCAGCAAGACTTTTTTGTAGATGTTTTTCAATGGCTCGATGTCGGCCAGAGCAACATGCTCATCAATTTTGTGAATGGTGGCATTGGGCGGGCCCAGTTCGATCACTTGGGGGCAAGTTTGCGCAATGAATCGGCCATCGCTGGTACCCCCCGTGGTGGAGAGTTCTGTTTGAAGACCCGTCACAGCATGGATGGCTTCTTGCACCGCTTTCACCAAGGTGCCAGGTGTTGTGAGAAAGGGTAGACCACCTAAAGTCCAATTGATATCAAAATTCAAGTGATGCTTGAGCAAAACATCTGTGAGTCTCTTTTTCAGAGTGGCTTCTGTTGACTCGGTGCAAAAACGAAAGTTGAAGTCAATGGTCATTTCGCCAGGAATGACATTGGTGGCGCCCGTGCCGGCTTGGACATTGCTAATCTGCCAGCTGGTGGGCGGGAAAAATTCATTGCCCTCATCCCACACCATGCTGGACAATTCGGCCAAAGCCGGTGCTGCACGGTGAACCGGGTTATCGGCCAACTGTGGATAGGCGATATGTCCTTGTATGCCTTTCACAAGCAACTTGCCACTGAGCGAGCCACGGCGGCCATTTTTGATCATGTCGCCAGTTTGTTTGACGGAAGTGGGTTCGCCAACGATGCAGTAGTCGGGTGTTTCCTTGCGTTCGTGGAGCATTTGGCAAATGCGCACAGTGCCATCCAGGGCGGGGCCTTCCTCATCGCTGGTGAGTAGAAATGCAATGCCCAAGGCTGGGTTGGGACATTCTTGGAAAAACTCTTGGGTGGCGACCACCATGGCAGCCAGCGAGGTTTTCATGTCACTTGCGCCGCGCCCAAACAATTTGCCATCGCGGTGTGTGGGGGTAAAGGGATCGCTGGTCCATTGCTGTAGTGGGCCCGTGGGCACCACATCAACGTGGCCTGCAAACGCCAATGTTTGACCTGAAGTGCCCGATTTTTTGGCCCAAAGATTGCGAACTCGAAAGTTGTCAGGTCCTAAGTCAATCACTTCACATTGAAACCCCAAAGGTTCTAGTTGCGCACTGATCAATGCCGTGCAGCCGCCATCTTCGGGTGTGACCGAGGGCTTCGAGATCAGCTGCTCTGCCAGTCTGAGTGTGGCGCTCATGATGGCCTACCCGAACGAATGAAGCGAGCAATGCGTTGTGCGGCTTCTAAGCACTCTGATGTCTCGGCAACCAAGGCCATTCGAACGCGGCCTTGTCCGGGATTGGCCCCGTTCATGGTTCGTCCGATAAAACTACCAGGCAACACAGTGACGTGCTCCTTGGCATACAGTTCGCGCGCAAAATCGGTATCGCTGTTGTGCCATTCGGCTGGAACACCCGCCCACAAATAAAAGCTGGCATCTGGCAATTTGACGTCCATCACTTTGCTTAGAACGGGTGTGACTTGCGCAAATTTAGTGCGGTACAGATTGCGGTTTTCAATGACGTGGGCTTCATCGTTCCAGGCTGCAATGCTGGCAGCTTGAACTACGCCGCTCATGGCGCACCCATGGTAGGTGCGGTACAGCAAAAAGTCTTTGATGATGGCGGCATCGCCGGCCACAAAGCCACTTCGCAAGCCTGGCACATTGCTCCGCTTTGACAAACTGGTGAAGGCAATCAAGCGTTTGAAATCCTTGTAGCCTAAAAGAGAAGCCGCTTCTAGCCCACCCAATGGCGGCTCATCTCTGAAATAAATTTCGCTGTAGCACTCGTCGGAAGCAATCACAAAGCCGTATTTTTCGCTCAGTTCAAACAGTGTTTGCCACTCCGACAGGGGCATGATTTTTCCGGTGGGGTTGCCTGGTGAGCAGACAAACACAAGCTGTGTTTTGCGCCAAATAGCCTCAGGAACTGCTTTCCAGTCGGCCGTAAAGTCGTTTTCTGGCGAATTGGCCACATAGTAGGGCTCAGCCCCTCCCAGCAGGGCGGCACCTTCATAAATTTGATAAAAGGGATTGGGGCTGACGACGCGCGCGCCATCTTGGCTAGGGTCTAGGACGGCTTGGGCAAGGGAAAACAGGGCTTCCCTTGATCCATTGACTGGCAAAATTTGCGTAGCGGCTGCAATTTCAATGCGATATCGGCGTTTGAGCCACTCAGCGCAGGCCTCCCTCATGCGCAATTCGCCCGCTGTGGCTGGATATCCAGACAGTGCTGTATCGAGAGACTTTTCCAGCGCCCTTTTGATGAACTCGGGGGTGGCGTGTTTGGGCTCGCCAATACCGAGGCTGATGTGGGCGCGGTCTGAAGGGGGAGTAGCGCCAGCAAACAATTGACGCAGGCGCTCGAAAGGGTAGGGTTGGAGGGTGGCCAGTAGGGGATTCATCCCCCAATTATCCGGGATTGTGGTGTCATTTTTGCTCTCAATTTCAAGTGAATTCTGGCCTGATGGGCTCATTGGGTCGGTTAACATGGCATCTTCGGGCACAAGGTGTGCCCCTCGACCCTATTTCTGATTGCTGTGCGCCTCAATTCCATCAAATTATCTGGATTCAAATCCTTTGCAGAACCCACCAATTTTGTCCTGCCTGGTCAATTGGTTGGTGTTGTCGGACCTAACGGTTGCGGTAAATCCAACATCATGGATGCCTGTCGCTGGGTTTTAGGCGAGTCCAAAGCCTCTGAGCTGCGGGGCGAGTCCATGCAAGACGTGATCTTCAATGGCACCAACACCCGAAAAGCGGCAAGCCGAGCCAGCGTTGAGTTGGTTTTTGACAATGCTGACCATCGCGCTGGCGGCCAATGGGGGCAGTTTGCAGAAATTGCGGTCAAGCGTGTTTTAACGCGCGATGGCAACAGCAGTTATTTCATCAACAACCAGCCCGTTCGCCGGCGGGATGTTCAAGATGTTTTCTTGGGCACAGGGCTTGGCCCTCGCGCTTACGCCATCATTGGTCAGGGCACCATCAGTCGCATCATTGAATCAAGACCCGAAGAGTTGCGTTTGTTTCTTGAAGAGGCGGCTGGCGTTTCCAAATACAAAGAGCGTCGACGCGAAACAGAAAACCGGCTGTCTGATACGCGAGAGAATTTGACGCGGGGTCCTCAGCTTCCTGTCGAATGAACTTCACCATCTGCTCGATTTGACGCTCGACCTGTGTGGTTAGGGAGCGTCAGAATCCTCTG
>JAPLPO010000068.1 GCA_026400155.1 Burkholderiales bacterium
CCTGGTTGGCCACCACCATGATGTTGCCCACCACATCCAAGGAGTTGGAGCGCATCTTCATGTGCGGCAGCTCAGTCTGGACGATCACCTTTGGGTTTTTGGGGTCTGTGACGTCAACGCCGGTGAAGTTCTTGGGGGCCGACTCATGCGCCAGCCAAAGAATCCGACGACCGTCGTCGGCCATCTGCATGGCAACGCCCTCGCCCATGCCACCGAAACCTTGCAGCTCGTTGTGGGAGATCAGCTTCATGTTGAGCGACATGGGCTGGTCGGCCCGAGGCCGCAAGGAAGTGAGTTCGGTTTTGTTCATGAATGTTCCTGTAAAAATGAGCAATAGAGGGGGTTGCCCCCGTGGTTTTAATCGGCAGTGATGCCCTTGCTTTTAACAAGCTTGCCAAACTTGTCGTACTCGGCACGCACAAAGTCGGCAAAGGCAGCTGGCGCATTGCCACCCGCTGTGGCACCTTCTTTGGCAAAGCGTTCTTGAACGTCGGGCAGGCGCAGCACCTTGGCGGTTTCGCGGTGCAGCTTGTCGACAATGGCCGCTGGCGTACTAGACGGCACAAACAAGCCAAACCAAGAAGTGATTTCAAAATCCTTGAGGCCCGCCCCGAACGCACTTGCGGCATCACAGCAACCGCTGGGCCAAACATGACCTGAACCTCTCCAGCCAGCAGGGCATTGGTGGCAGGGCCAGCACCGCGGTAAGGCACATGGCGAATTTTGGCGCCGGTGGCCATTTCAAACATCTCGCCAGCCAAGTGGGTAGGAGCCCCATTGCCGGAGGATCCGTAGTTCAAAGTGTCGGGCTTAGAACGCCCCAGGTTGATCAAGTCTTGCACGCTGTTGACGGGCACGCTGGGGTGCACCACCAGCACGTTGGGAATCTCGGCCACCAACGTGATCGGTGTGAGATCTTTTCGGGTGTCGTAATTGAGCTTGGCGTACATGTGCGGCGCCACCACCACGCTGGTCGATTGACCGATCAAAACTGTGTAGCCATCGCCAGCAGACTTGGCGACCAAATCGGCTGCAATGGTGCCCGAGGCACCCGAGCGGTTTTCGATGACCACTGACTGGCCAAGAGCTTCGGCCAGCTTGGGGCCAACCAGACGGGCGAAGAAATCGGCTGCACCGCCAGGGGCTGCGGGCACAACCAGACGTATGGGCTTGTTCGGATAGTTGGCCTGAGCATGGACTGTGCCCATGGCAGCCAGGAGGGAAAGGGTCGCGAGAAATTTGATGCTGTTCCTGCGGCTCATCTATTGTCTCCTAGTCAATCTAAATGTTTCATTGATCATATCATTGAGTCATACAAAACCCGAGCCATTACTGGGTCAGACCGACGGCTCGATCTCGTCAATTTAGCTAGCTAACTCAAGGCGCTGCAAACTTCATTGCACGCTCGTAGTACTTGAGCTCAAGATACTTATCAGGTTCAGGTGGAACGCCACCCCACTGACCCTCTATTTCGGCACGCAAGGACAGTGCATTGCGAAAGCCCGCCATGTCAAAGCGGCAGTCGCGCGAAAGTCCATAACCTGGTTGAATCAAACCTTCATAGCTGCGAGTTGCAACCTCTTGAGTCAAGTTCAGTCGTTTGCGAAGGACAGCTATCACTTCCGCACGGTTTGATGGATCGAATGTCATGCGGCAGCCCTCAATGTAAGCAGCCAAATAGCGCTCAAGCGCACCACTGTTTGACTGCGCCCAAGAACGCATTGCAATTGGCACGATGGCTTGATAGGGCCCAAACAAATCTTTTGCCTGACCAAAGCTTCGAGCCCCACGACTTTCCGCAACAAATGTCCAAGGTGGGTTCAACATGCCCACAGCATTGTCTGGGCTCTGAGAAAACGAATTGGCACGGCCTTCGGAACCACCGATGGGCGCAAGTCGGTAATCTCGCCCATCGATCAAACCAGCATTCTTGAGAATTTTTCTAGCAACCAATGCGTAGGCGGTGTTGGGTGCATCCACCACCATCGCTTTGCCTTTGACATCCGCAAGCGATTTAATTTCGGGACGAACGAAAAGCTCTAACAGGCCACTGTCGCCACCCCCAACGATCACGGTGTCCACCTTGGCAACTTCAACCATTGCCACGGAATTGTCGGCCGCAGTGTGCGCAATGTCACTTCGCCCGGCAGCAAGTCCTGCGCGCTGTTCAGAAGAGTTGGGTGTGAACTGCAGCTCCAGACGAACATTTCGCTTGGCAAAGGCCCCCTTTTCTTCTGCCATGTAAATGGGAATGTTGGTTGCACTTCGGAATACATTGACGCGCAGCGTGACGGGATCGTTTGCGGGCGGGCTGTTGGTCATGCCCGCACAGCCAACAAGCAACATCATCGTTGCGGGAATGAGAAGAAATTTGCTGTTGATTCGAATCATGTCATTTCCCTTCGGGGCACTGATGAATTGCCAACTGAAACTTGACTCAGTGGATCAGGTAGGTGTTGCAAATGGGCTAGCCCAATGCAGTATCCAGCAGCATCATGAGAACAAAGCCCAGCAAGAGGCCGGTGGTGGCAAAGGACTCGTGTCCTTTGCGGTGCGACTCTGGAATAATCTGGTGGCTGATCACAAAAAGCATGGCGCCTGCTGCTGAGGCCAGGCCCCAGGGAAGCAGAGTTGCAGACAATCCAACAACCATGGCCCCAAAAACTGCAGCCAAGGGCTCTACAAGCCCGGACAAGGCACCAAGGCCCGCCGACACGCCCTTGCTGTAGCCAACACTTCGGAGGGCCAGTGCAACCACCAGGCCCTCGGGTACATCCTGAATGGAAATGCCGGTTGCCAACGCCACCGCGCCTGTTGAGTCAGAGCCCGCAAACGCCACACCAATGGCCAATCCTTCCGGCAGGTTGTGAAGACCAATTGCAAAAACAAAAAGCCAAACCCTCTTGATGGCGATGGCCTGCGAGCCATCCAGCCCTTTGAATAAATGCTCATGGGGCAAGGCCCGGTCAACCCAAAGCAAAAAGCCAGCGCCTAGCAACATGCCTGCGCCAACCATCCCCCCAGAACCCCACGCGCCAGCGCCTTGCAATTTTGCAGCTGCCAGAGCGGGGATGATCAGAGAAAACGAGCAGGCCGCGAGCATCACGCCAGCGCCAAACCCAAGCAAGGTGTCGTAGGTTTTTTGTGACAACTGATGTGAAAGCAGCACAGGCAAGGTACCCAGCGCCGTAGCCAAGGCGGCCATCAGCCCGCCTAGCAAAGCGCCACCCATGCGGGCATCGTCTAGGGTCATTCGCACATACAAAGCGTTGACCACTACAGCAATGCCACCAAACACAATGGCCAAACCAATGCACAGACGCCATCGGCTAGCGGTGGGGACATTGAATATGTCTAGCGTTTGCATGGTCTTGGCCCAGCCTTAGTCGATCTTGGCGCCAGAGTCCCGCACGGCCTTGCCAAGTTTGGCGTGGTCTTGGCGGATCTTTTCGGCAAATATTTCTTTGGTGCCACCCAGAATCGTGCCGCCTTCGTTCTTAACGCGGCCAATCACGTCTTCTGCCTTCAGAGCCTCATTGGCAGCGGCGTTCAGGCGCTGTATGACCGCTTCAGGTGTTTTAGCGGGTACAAACAAGCCGTACCAAGTGCCTGCATTAAAACCCTGGTAACCCGCCTCTGCAATGGTGGGCACGTCAGGCAAAGAGGGGCTGCGCTTGTCTGCAGACACGGCAATGGCGCGCATCTTGCCGTTGCGAATCTGAGTCAAGGCCGATGGGATGGAAGACAGCATGAAGGCGGTGCGGCCGGCAATGGTGTCGGTGATGGCCGCAGGCGCGCCTTTGTAGGGGACGTGAACCAATTTGATACCGGCCACATCCTGGAACATCTCGCCAATCAGGTGCGAAGGTGTGCCGGCGCCCGGTGTAGCGAAATCAAGCAAGTTTTTGCTGGCTTTTGCAGCGGCCACAATGTCGGCGAGTGTGCGAAAAGGTGAGTCAGCGCCCACCACAATCACGTTGGGCGCATCAGCCAGCATGACCACGGGAACCAGATCCTTGAAGCAAGATGGTGTGCCCGTCGGCCTGCGCTTTGACCACTTGGGCGGCGCCGATGTTGCCACCAGCACCTGGTTTGTTGTCAATGACAAACGAGGTGTTGAGCAGGGTACCCATCTTCAGGGTGACGGCGCGTGCAATAGCGTCCATGCCACCACCCGCTGCTTGAGGCACCACGACCGTGATGGGCCTGCTGGGGTAAGTTTGAGCCAAGGCAGGACTGATACCGCCCATGAGCAGCGCATTGAAACCAAGCACCAGCGCCGCTGCCAGCTTGCGCCTTGAGGAACTTTTGGCTGGCAAAAAAGCCAGGGCTGAGTCACTGGAAAAAAACCTTGAGTGGCTACCGAATTTCATTGTCTTGTCTCCTTATTTAATAGTTTGCACAAATACACCAACACCTGTTACGCACAAAAAAATCTGACCTTAAGTTCATGACCCCATGCGATGGGTCAGATCCTTTCAATGACTCTTTTCTCCATAGGGTCTGCCGCCAGACCGCCAGCGTCTGGCCCCATTTCGGCCACCGCACTGCCATAAAGCAGACCCTCTTTGATGCGCGGCACAGTGAGTGCGGGATCCATGATGGGCAGCCCGTGCGTCGGGGCAATGGCTTTAACCTCAAGGGTGTCCAGCAGCCATTGCAAGCGGTCGATGTAGATGTTCATGTCGGTGAACTTGGTCCAGAACAAAGCCCGGTCGGCAAAGACGGCCGAAACTTCGGGAATGTCTAGCGAGATAGCCTCTTCGGCGCACATGCCGCAGTGGCCATCTTCATGGTAGTGGCTGTAAGCAAAACCGTCAGCCGGAAACAGCACTTTTTCCTGGGTGTCAAAGCCCCACCAGGTTGTGCGCAAGTCTCTGATCACGGGCTCTACCAACCTGAGCGCACGTCCGCCAAGATCGATTTCGTCTCCGCCCTTCATGGCCACCATGCGATGGGCAAATTGCGGAAAAGCCAGCGCGTAGTCACACATGTCGCCGCACAGCAATACCTCTGGGTATTTGTGCATGATCCGACCCAGGCCACCCGAATGCGGAGTTTCCTGATGCGTGACAAAAAGATATTTGAGGGGCGGCAGGCCAGGCAACAAACCGTCTAGCTGACGGCTGATCAGCGGAAAGTCTTTCGGGTGGCCGGTCTCCACAATGGCGCAGGCATTGGTGCCAACCAGCAGGTAAGCGGCGTTGTAGGTGTGGTAAATCTTTCCGGCCGTCTTTTGTTCCAGGCAATCGCCCAGCCAGAAGAGTCCAGGGACCAGTTCGCGCGGCAGTGTTTTTTGAGTTTGCATTTGAAGTGCCTTATCTGTTATCTGATTTCGTCACGGTCTACGTAGCGCGCTTGCACCACGCTCTTGTCCAACCCAGCCAGCACTTGATCGAGCAACTGGTATTGGCGTTGGACCAAGTCCCGACCGCGCAAAACTCGTCCGTAGCCGGGGGCCAGATTTTCGATGTCGTATTGCTCAAAAACCATCGCGAGTTTGCGGCGCAGCGTTGCGGTGTCACCACCTTCTAGCCACCAATAACGGGTGTTCAGCAAAAAGCTGCGCACATGTGCTGCAGTGGTGTTGCACATGGCGTTGTCCAGAAACCAAGGCCCGTCTTCTGATTGGCTCCACTCCCACGAAAAGCTGTCTGAGGTAAACAGAGTGCGCGTTACTTCGTCGTAGATCCAGCGCGTGCCGATGAGACGGATGGGCGCTTGAAAGGCCTCAAGGGCGCGGCCCCGGTCCTCATCACCCACAAAAAGCCGCTGGCTGCGCTTGACCATGGTGGTGACCAGCGGCGAAACCTTGGCGCCAGGCTTGTCAGAACGCGCACCAAAGTCCACCCATACCGCTGCGTCAGCGTTGCTCGAATAGCACTGCTCCACATCAAACGCATCTGCCAGCGCCTCGACGTTGGCAACCGACATAAATTCATTGATGCGCAAGGGGTACACCGACAAGCGGGTACCAGGGTCAATGAGGCTGGCAACTTGAGAAATTAGAGATTCGGCATGCACTGTGAGGCCGGAGTCGAGCAGAACCGCGCGGTTGCCCTCCTTGAGAAGGTAGCAATTACAGACCGAATAACCTTCTGCATTGGCTGGATAAGCACTGGCCCGCCCTCCAAGTGCAAACGAGTTTTGCAAGGCGTACAAGCGCCCGTCTACGATGGGAAGGACTGCGCTTTTGAAAGATGTTTCTTGCGCCGTCATCGGCTTCAATTCACCATTTATAACTGCACTCATGATGGCCTTTTTTAAGGAGGATGATGTTCAAATGTGCGTTCCATCATAATTAGTAGAATTATTTTGGAAACGAGTCTTGATCAATGTCAAATATTGATGACGTGAATATCAATCTGAATTTTGACCTTCAGCTGCTTCGCTGCTTTGAAGCCTTGCTGACGGAGCGCAGCGTGTCCCGAGCCGCCAAGCGGCTGAACCTGAGTCAGCCCGCCATGAGCCACGCACTTGGCAGGTTGCGCACGCTGTTTGACGACCCGCTGCTGGCTCGAGGGCGGGATGCCATGACACCCACCGCACGGGCGCTGGTGCTGGAGCCGCAAGTGAGAGAAGCCTTGTCGGCAGCCTACCGACTGATGGAAAAGCGATCTGTTTTTCGGCCAGCCGAATCAAGCCATGAGTTCACCGTCATGACGGCCGAGTACGTTGAATACCTTTTGTTGCCAAAGCTGATTGCGCGGCTCAATGAAGAAGCGCCCATGGTGCGCGTGACTTTTCGAAGCGCCCAACCCGCCAGGGCTTTGGAGTGGCTTGAGCGTGGTGAACTAGATTTTCGTTTGGGCTGGTGGCCCGAGTCTGCGCCAGCACTGCGCGCCAAAAGGCTGATGCGCGACCCCTTGGTTTGCGTGGCGCGCGCTGGTCATCCATTGATCAAAGGATCGATCACTGAAGAACAATTCATATCCATTCCACATGTGGTCCAGAGCGAACGGATGACGAGTGCCAGGCGGGCAATAGAAGCGGCCGTGTTGTTGCGCCATCGGCACCTAGAGGTTAAGTACAAAGTACAGGACGCTTTAGCTCTGTGCAACGTGGTGACAAATTCAGACCTGATCGGCACCCTGCCAGAGCGTTTTGCACGCGTTCTGGCAACCAAATTTGCACTGCAGGTGGTGCCTATTCCAATGGCGATTGCAGAAATCAGACAAGCCATGTACTGGCACGAACGGACTCACAATGAGCCCAGCCATCGTTGGTTTCGCCAGTTGGTTTCGGATTTGGCCAAGTCGCTTTGAATATTGGCTTGGCGCTAATCCAAATGGTTTTGCTAAGGCTGAGAGTTTGGATCGTCAAATCATGTCAGCCCTCCATTTGACTCATTCCGGCTTGATGCCAATCGCCTTCACAATGCCCGCCCAGCGTGTTCTTTCAGCGCGCATGAATGCGTCAAACTCAGCCACATTCATTTTGACTTCCGGAATTGAACCCAATGCCAACAAGCGCTGACCCACTTCAGGCTGTTTGAGTACCGCCTCCAGTTCACGATTGACATTTTCCAAAATAGCCGCAGGCGTTCCTGCAGGCGCGAACAGCCCGTTCCAGCCGGTGTATTCAAAACCAGCAAAGGTCTCGGACAAGGTGGGCACATTGGGCAAGTTGGCTGTTCGTTGGGCTGAGCTGACTGCCAGCGCCTTGATCTGGCCAGAGCGGATGTAGCTTAAGAGTGCGGCCTCTGGTAGACAAATGAAGTTCACTCGACCGCCGATCAAATCCTGAATGGCCTCAGGTGCCTTGTTGTACGGCACGTGGGTGTACTTGATACCCGCCATAGCGGCAAAAGAATCGGCCAACATGCCCGAAAAGGTTTTGGGACCTTCCGTGGCAATGGCCTCTTTTTCGGGCTGAGCTTTGGCCAGAGCAATGGCATCGGCCAAGGTGTTGCCTTTGAAAGCGGGACCTGCAGCGATGACAAACGGACTGCGACCAATCAAGCGCACAGGCGCAAAGTCCTTCTCTGGGTCGTAAGGCAAAGCCTTGAAAGTAAAGACGTTGGTGACCATGGCCGCGGTGGTGGCGTAATAAAAAGTGTAGCCGTCGGCCGGAGAACGCATGGCTGCTTGAGCACCAATGACGTTTTGTCCACCAGGTCGGTTGTCCACCACAATGGGCTGGCCCAGGCGACGGCTCAAATTGTCAGCGACAAAACGCGCCAAGATATCTGGCCCTGAACCTGGAGGCTGCGACAAAATCCACTTGACAGGCCGAGCAGGCCAAGCCTGCGCCAAGGCCACTCCCTGCGTACCTGCTGTCAATGCGGCAGCTGCCGATAACAAAGCTTTATTGAATGATCTTCTTTGCATGCTTGTCTCCTGTTTCATTTTTAAAAATATGACACTCTTCTGAAACTGTCGCTTATGAAGGCCCCGCTTAAAGTGAAGGGCTTGTCTTCAAATTTTTTCTTTTTCAACTCGATTGCTGAGAACCCCAATCTTGGACACCTCAATCTCGACCAGATCGCCCTCTTTCATCCAGACGGGTGGCTTGCGCCGTGCGCCCACACCACCGGGTGTGCCACTCACAATCACATCGCCAGGTGCCAATGTGGTGAACGTCGAAACGTATTCAATCAAGCGAGGGATTGGAAAAATTAACATGGCGGTGGTGGCATGTTGCATTACTTGACCATTCAAACGGGTGGTCAAACTCAACTCCTCACCATCGGCTATTTCGCCGCGTGTCACCAAGACAGGACCAAAGGCGCCCGTGCCAACAAAGTTTTTACCAGGTGTGAACTGCGTGGTATGACGCTGCCAATCTCGCACCGAGCCATCGTTGTAAGCGCTGTAACCGGCAACGTGCTTCCATGCCTGATCGCGCGCAATGCGTCGACCGCCTTGACCGATCACCACGGCTATTTCACCTTCGTAGTCAAAGTGATCTGATTCAGGCGGCATGAGCAAGGGCTGCAGGTGGCCTGTTTGTGAGTCGGCCACACGCAAAAATACGGTGGGGTTTTCGGTCTTGTCGCGCTCGGTTTCAACGCGGTGTTCTTCGTAGTTGTGGCCAATGCAAATGATCTTACCGGGGTCGGTAATAACGGGTAAGTATTGGATTTGCGCCAATCTGCAAGTATCAGCTTGACCTTGCGCCGAGGCGCCTAGTTTTTCCAACATGCCAGCGACCAGAGCGCTGCGCAATGTTGGGAATTGGGCGCTGAACAAAGAGACAACGCCAGTGTCGGTGGCCAATCCCCATGAGGCTTGATTTTGAAAAGAATAGCTGAGAAATTTCATGGTGGTTTTAGAGGTAAAAAAGTAAAGTCAATAAGGTGCGTCAAATCAAACAAAACTCAAGGCTTTAACGCCAGTAGCGCAGCCTGAAGCTCTTGTGCGCTGTTGAAAGCGCCAAAGACATAGTGGTCTGGGCGCACAAGCGCCGCCTGGCAAGCCATGCGCGCAAACCATGACGCCAGCACCCCAGAAGACTCTTGAAAACCGGTCGCATTCAGTCTTTGCACTTTCAGTTTCAAGCCAGGCTGAGCAGCGCTTGCAGCGTGTGTCCAAGAGGCATCCACATCAGATTGCAGCAGCAAGCGCCAGCCACAGCCGAGCAACTCATCCATGCGCACGGGACTGGTCGCTTGTTCAATCCAGGCTTGCGGAAACAAGGTGCCCACCGCCGAATGCTTGGACGTATCCAGACAGCCATCAACAAGTGCTGGCTGAACGTTTTGCCGCGGTGTGGGCTGCACCTGACCGCCGCATTCAGCCAGCAATCTGGCGTCACGCTCCCTGGCATTTTGCATATCACGCTGGCCCACCAATTGACCAATACCTTTGATGCGTGAAGTCAACTCGGTCACATGGCCCTTACGTTCAGTGCAATAGCTGTCGAGCAATGCATCGCTTGCGCGCTCGCGAACCACATCGGCAAGCTTCCAGCAAAGATTGGCCGCATCACGAATGCCTTGGCACATGCCTTGGCCTAAGAATGGCGGCTGTTGGTGTGCGGCATCGCCCGCAAGAAACACTCGCTTGTGACGCCACTCTTTGGCCACCAGTGCATGAAACTGATAGCTAGCCTGCCGCCACAAGGTGGCCTCATCAGGCTTCAGCCAGCGCGACAAAAGTTTCCAAGTCGCTTCGGGTGTGGCCATCTGCTGCGGGTCCTCGCCCGGGTTGATGGCGATTTCCCAGCGCCGGTGGTTTTTGGGGCCGATGACATAAGTGCAAGGCCTTTGCGGTTCGCAATATTGCACGCTGACTTTGGGCAGTTTGGCCATGCCTTTGTCGTTCACTTTGACATCGACCACCAGCCAAGGTTCGTCAAAGCCTAAATCTTCTAATTCAATGCCAACCTGTTTTCGGACAAAACTCGAAGCCCCATCGCATGCAATCAGATAGCGCGCTGTCACTTGGCTAAGCTGTCCTTGTGCATCGGTGACGGTCAGTGAGACCGCGTCATCGCTTGTCTGCAAACCTGTCACTTGATGACCTAACTTCACTTGCACAGATGGCATGCTGCCGATACGCTGGCGCAACACAGCTTCTAATGCGGGTTGTGTAAACACCAAGGAAGGCGAGAAGCCCAGCGGGTAAGGCGGCGCCACAGTGGACATGCATTTAATGAGCTGACCCTCTACACCATAAAACTCAGAGTTGGTGAAGGGCTCCATATAGGGCTCTAGTGCTTCAGCGATGCCCAGTTGCTGAAACACACGCATGATTTCGTGGTCTAGTGCAATCGCGCGCGGCTTGTCATACACCGCAGTCTGTTCATCGCACACGAACGTACGGATGCCTTGCAAACCCAATAGGCCCGCTGCCACCGCGCCTGTAGGGCCAAATCCAACGATGGCGACATCAAACACTGAGGTCTCCTTCAACTGGCAAACACAACAGCACGCTGCGCCTCTTTCAGGCGTGCACTGGGTGGTGGCGAAATGCCCCACTGATCGACTCGGCCAGGCGGCCAGGTCCAGTCGCTCGGTTGGCCGGTCTGGTAGCTGTCATCGATTTGCTCCACCTCGGCGGTGTACTCAATGACAAGGTCAAAGGGGCCAATGAAATAGTTGAAGGCGTTGTCACCCGGACCGTGTCGCCCTGGCCCCCATTCGATGGGGAAGCCTGCCTCTTGCATGCGTCCACCACCGCGCATGACGGCGTCGATGTCAGGCATCAAAAAAGCAATGTGGTTCAGCGCATTGTTATCGGTGTCACCCAGCGCCACACTGTGGTGGTCGTTGTTGCAACGCATGAAAGCCATGATGCGGGTGCGATCCGACATCGAAAAGTCCAATGCCGCCTCCATGAATTGGCGCGTGTTCTCAACATGGCTGCTGTTGAGCACCACATGGGCCAGGCGCAGAGGCATGTCGGGCACATCGATGGGATCGAGTTGCTCGTCTTCGTACACCAAACGGAAAACGCGGCCATCGCGGTCTGTCAAGGTCACAGCCTGGCCACCGCCAGGTTCAGTCAAAGGCGCGGTCGGCGCCAGCACATGGCCACCTGCCGACACCGTCTTTTGCGCAGCCAGTGACAGCGCATTCAAACTGCGCGCTCTAAGCGTGATGTGCAGAATACGCGCTGCGCCTGGGGCATGGTGCAATGCCAGCAGATGGTGGTCTGAACCTGCGCCGCGAAAATACAAAGCGTTGTTCGTGCGGGCCACCACCTGCAAATGCCAGGTGCGAGTGAAGAAATCTTCGGCCAAAGTAAGGTCTGGCACCGTGAGCGCAACACTGCGCAGGGCAGAAATCAATGAGGAGGCGTGGGTCATAAATCGTTTTCAAGGACGTGCGGGCAAGCCCAAAAATCTCAGACCATTGGTCTGGACCAATTGTTGGACGACCCCAGCATCGAAGCCGGCTTGCGCAATGCGCTGCACAGGTCGAGGCTCATGGAAGTTGAACGGGTAGTCGGTGCCAATCATCAATTGCGTATCGCCGAACAATGCCACCAAGTGTTTCAACGTCGGTGTATCAAAAACGAGTGTGTCGAAATAAAAAGAGCGAGCCTGATTGATGGGGGAATTTTGTACCGTTTCACGCAGGTCAGGAAACACCGATATAGCCTGCTCTAACCTAGGCAAGAGCATGGCCAAGGTACCACCCCCGTGGCTGAATGCGATGCGCAAGCGTGGACGGCGAAGCATCAAATTGCTTGTGATTGCAGAAGCAGCCGCCAAGCCCACATCCGTAGGATAGGCAAGCACCTGTTGCAAAGGGGCTGGGCCCACCAGGCGGTCCATGCCTGTGGGTCGGAGCGCATGCACAAAGACCGCCAAGTCAAGCGCTTCGCAAGCTTCAAAGAACGGATCGAAACGCATGTCGCCAATGGGCACACCATTGATGTTGCTGCCAATTTCCACGCCTGCAAAACCAAGGCTGTGCTTGAGATAGGCCAGTTCTTTGAGTGCTAAATCGATGTCTTGCAAAGGCACTGCGCCCAGGCCCACCAGACGTCCAGAGGACTCTGCCACCATGAGAGCAATCTGTTCATTCAGGTAGCGGACCAGCTGCGCTCCGGCTGCTGGCGCAAGCCAATACGAGAGCAACTCTGGCATGGGCGAAATGGCCTGGAGGCTCAGACCCATCTCATCAAAATCAGCCAAACGCTTGGTGGTAGACCAGCTTTTGTCTGAAACGGTGCGGTAGTTTTTGCCGTCAATCATGACGTGCCGATGGCACGCATGCGCTGGCGCCATGGAAGGCCAACCTGCAGGGGCAGTGCCACCCAAATAATCTGGAAAATCGTGCGGAATGATGTGCGAATGCACATCGACACCGCAAGGGCATGTCGCTAAGCTGTTCATGTTAATTGAGAACATTCATTGGGAGTCTCCAAAGATTGGAACTAGATCCAAGCCACCCAGTTTAGAGACCGACAATTAATTCATCCAGACAATTTTTTGAATAGGTAGAATTGACCCGATGAATATTGCAGCCGTCGATTTAAACCTTCTGGTGGCCTTTCACGCCATGCTGGAACACCGCAATGTAACCCGCGCTGGCGAAGCCATTGGCCTGAGTCAACCCGCCATGAGTTCGGCTTTGCGTCGTTTGCGACTCTTGCTAGATGACCCTTTGTTCATTCGAGCTGGATTAGAAATGAAACCCACACCCCGCGCTTTGCAGTTGAGCGCGGCGGTCAGGCAGGTTGTTCAGATCGTGCAAAGCGAAATATTGCAACCCGCCCAGTTTGAAGCTCGCTCGTCCACTCGAACTTTCACGGTGTTGATGCCCGACATTGGCGAAGCCAATTTTTTGCCTCGCATCTTGGCCATGTTGACGCGCGATGCACCTCAATTGAAACTGTGCACTTTGGCCATGCCAAGACATGCCGCTGCCGAAAGTTTGGAATCTGGCGCAGCCGATCTGGCCAGGGGCTACTTTCCAGATTTGCAGAAGGCGGG
>JAPLPO010000035.1 GCA_026400155.1 Burkholderiales bacterium
GCTCTGAAGGCTCTACGGCAGTCATGGGCGGACAGGTCGAAGGCACTTCAGAGGCCAGCATTGTGTCGCTACCGCACACTCAACCTGGCGGCAAGTTCAGGGCATTGGCCACCACCTGGACCAAGCGCATGTCTGCAGCGCCCGACCTGCCCACCACAGCTGAGCTGGGTTTTCCTGAAATTCAGATTGCACATTGGGCAGGCATTCATGCACCCGTCGGCGTGCCGCCAGAAATCATGGACAAGCTGGCTTCAGCCGTCGATGCAGCCATGAAAAATCCCGCCATTACCGATCGACTCAAAGCCATGGGCATTGAACCCGTGGGTGGCACACGCGCCAGCTTCAATGAATTTGTGAATGCAGAGCGCGCCAAGTTGGGCAACATCATTCGCGCCGCTGGCATGAAAGAAGATTAAGTGACTTCTTTATCTCAGAGCCTACACCCTGGCACTTTGCTTCGGCAAAAAGTGAATGCCAAAAACGGCCTGTTGGTTGCCGGTGCTGCCAACGCATTGGCCGCAAGAGTCATTCAACAGGTTGGATTTGAAGCCGTCTACCTCAGCGGCGCAGGCATTACCAATACTTTTTATGGCATTCCCGACTTGGGCTTTATTGGCTTAAACGACTTAGCCCAGCACACTGCCGCCACCAGAGATGCCGTTGAATTGCCCATCATTGTCGATGCCGACACAGGCTTTGGCAACGCACTGAATGTGCGCCAAACTGTGCGCACCTTAGAACGTTCGGGTGCTAATGCAATTCAACTTGAAGATCAACTGATGCCTAAGAAGTGTGGTCACTTTGCAGGCAAAGCAGTTGTTTCAGCAGAGGAGATGATTGGCAAAATCAAGGCAGCTGTGGATGCTCGTCAGCACTCAGATTTCTTAATCATTGCTCGCACAGATGCACGCGCAGTGTTTGGCATCAATGAAGCGCTAGACCGAGCCGCGGCCTATGCAGAACATGGTGCTGACATGACGTTTGTAGAAGCACCCGAGAGCATCGAGGAAATGCAGCGCATTGCCAAAGAGCTGAGTTGCCCGCAAATTGTCAATGTGGTCATTGGCGGCAAAACCCCCGCTTTGGCGCAGCCCGTGTTGGCTGAAATGGGGTTTGGCTTGGTGCTCTATGCCAATGCAGCGCTTCAAGGCGCTGTTCGCGGCATGACCCAAGCCCTCACCCTGCTCAAAAATCAGGGCCAATTGCAAGAAGACGCTAGTGTGGTAGCCACGTTTGCAGAACGCCAAGCATTGGTGCAAAAACCATTGTTTGACGCTTTGGAAGCCAAATACAAATAACTTGCAAAACTCTGATTGACTGACTGCTGCATGGAGGCAGGGAGGCCAAACCAGTACACAGCACTCTTCGATTGAATTTCATCTTGATCTCTTACTATTTTGAATTGTTTGGCTTGTCTTATGAGTATTTGTACGATGTCCACAAACAAGCGCAGAATTCATAATAATCCCCAATGCAAAATTTTGCTCACGCCCGTCTGGAGCTTTAGATGACCTATGTGACCCAAGAAAACATCACCGAACAAGTCTTGGAGGTGTTTGAACGAACCCCCGACCCACGCCTGCGAGAAGTCATGCAGTCGCTTGTAAAGCACCTTCACGCCTTTGTTCGCGAGGTTGAGCCATCCGATGCTGAGTTCGAAAAGGGCTGTGAGTTTTTGGTGGGCCTTGGAAAAAACACCAGCGAGAAAAAGAACGAAGTCATTTTGGCTTCCGATATTTTGGGCGAATCCACCCTCATCACGCTGCTCAACAATGTGAAGCGTGCTGAAAAAGCAGGCCAATACCAAACCGAGTCTGCGCTGTTGGGGCCCTTTTGGCGAAAAAATGCGCCTGTGTATGAAGCAGGTGGCAACATTTCACACGGCCCAGAATCCAAGCAAGCCGATCAATTGTTTGAAGTCACTGGCCATGTGCGCGATGCACAAGGCCAGCCCATCGAAGGCGCCGAAGTGGATGTATGGCAAGCCTCCCCACTGGGCTTTTACGAAAACCAAGATGAAGAACAACCCGACATGAATTTGCGTGGCCGCTTCAAAACCGATGTCACCGGAAAGTTCAGTTTCAAATCGGTCAGGCCCTCCGGCTATCCCGTGCCTGTAGATGGGCCCTGCGGCGATTTGCTGCGCGCACAACAGCGCGATCCCTATCGCCCTGCTCACGTGCACTACATGATTTCCAAACCTGGCTATCAGGTCTTAATCACCCAAGTGTTTGCAGACGACGATCACCGCCTGCACACCGATGTCACATTCTCTGTGGTGGAAAGCTTGGTCGGTAAATTCAAAAAACGCACTGCGCCTGGCGAGGTGGGTTACTCACTTGAGTACGACTTTGTTTTGCAGGCTGGCGAAATGCATTTTCCAATGCCCCCTATTCCTTAATACAACAACCTCTCTTCAAATTTCATGAGTTCTGAGACACCCTCATTTGCATTGCACGTTGCAGCCAAAGGCAGCAGCATCGACACCCTGCAACTCGATTGCCAATCTCAAAGCAAACCCATCATTGCACCTCATGAAGTGCTGATTCAAGTGGTGGCTGCAGCGGTCAACCCCAGCGACGTGAAAGCCACTTTGGGCATCATGCCGCATGCGATTTTTCCAAGAACTCCGGGGCGCGACTTCGCGGGCCTGGTGGTGGAGGGCCCCGAAGCATTGAAGGGGCTTTCAGTTTGGGGCTCCGGTGGGGACATTGGCATTACCCGCAATGGCAGTCATGCACGCTATTTGGTGTTGCCTAATGCCGCAGTGAAGCAAGTGCCAAAGGGCATCAGCATGGAAGAGGCTGGCGCTGTAGGCGTGCCCTTTGTCACCGCCTGTGAAGGCTTTAGCCGAGCCGGTGGCGTCAAAGCCGGCCAAACCGTGGTGGTGCTCGGCGCCAATGGCAAAGTTGGCCAAGCTGCAGTCCAAATTGCAGCGCGTGCCGGCGCCAAAGTTATTGCTGTACAGCGTCAAGATCAATTAGAAGGTTTTGCATGTACCCCCGTTGAAGTGATCAACAGCACCCACACTGAACCCACTGCACGCATCATGGAATTGACGCAGGGCCGAGGCGCCAACTTGGTGTTCAACACAGTCGATAAAGTGTATTGGGAAGTAGGTCACGCCATCATGGCCAAAGGCGCCAGCCAAATTTTCATCATCGCCACCAAGGGACAAACGGTAGCCTTTGATGTGTTCAAGTTTTACCGCGGCATGCACAACTTTGTGGGCATCGACACACTGGCCCTAGATTGCGTGCGTTCTTGCGAATTGTTGGACGAGCTTCGCCCAGGTTTTGAAGATGGCACTCTAAAACCTTTTCCAGTTGCAGCTGCCGACATGATTGATTTGTCCCTTGCCATGCAAGCCTACAGAGCAGTCTTGGCCGGCGCCAAAAATAGAATGGTCTTGAAGCCATTAAGGGTACACCCTGATCCAACCTAGACCACAAATTGAATATATTTGATCTGTGGGTTAGAGTTGGCACATATTGTGCAAACTGGAAAACCTATCTTGTCGGTCTGCACTTGTCTGGTGCGTCGTCAGGATGAATCCCTTGTATTGCAAAAGCTTAAAAATGCTTCCTTTAAGGGGGGTTTTGATGTTTTGGCATGTAATCATTCGTGTAGCGATTGGCTACTCATCAATTTAGAAAGATTCTATTCATGAAGAAATACACACGCACTTTGATCGGATCTGTGCTGGCTGCTGCTGGCTTGATGGCTGCAACTTCTGCCATGGCCGGCAAAACGCTTGATCAAATCAAGCAACGGGGCCAGGTCGTCTGCGGTGTTAACACAGGTTTGGCAGGTTTTTCTGCAGCTGATTCCAGTGGCAACTGGTCTGGTTTGGACGTGGACCACTGCCGTGCCGTGGCTGCCGCTGTCTTGAGCGACGCCACCAAGGTCAAATACGTGCCTCTGACAGCCCAGCAGCGCTTCACAGCCCTGCAGTCTGGCGAGATCGATGTGTTGGCCCGCAACACCACCAGCACCATGAGCCGTGACGCCTCTTTGGGCCTGCATTTTGTGGGTGCCAACTACTACGACGGCCAAGGCTTCATGGTCCCCAAAGGCAAAATCACCAGCGCCAAGCAGCTCAAGGGCGCCACGGTCTGCGTGCAATCAGGCACCACCACCGAGAAGAATTTGACCGATTACTCACGCGCCAACAAGCTCAACCTCAAGCCTGTGGTGTTTGAAAAAGTTGAAGCGGCCACTGGTGCTTACTTTGCTGGCCGTTGCCAGGCATACACCACCGACGCATCGGGCTTGGCTTCTGTGCGCGCCAAGGAAGCCAAAGACCCAGCAACCCACTTGATCTTGCCCGACCTCATTTCCAAAGAGCCCCTGGGCCCCATGGTGCGTCGTGGTGATGACGAGTGGTTGGCCATCAACAAGTGGGTGTTGGCCGGTTTGATTGAAGCCGAAGAGTATGGCATCACCCAGGCCAACGCAGACCAGATGAAGACCAGCGACAATCCGCAAGTCGGTCGTTTGCTTGGCGTGACGGAAGATTTGGGCAAGCACTTGGGCTTGGACAAAGAGTGGCTGTACCGTGCCATCAAGGTCACCGGCAACTACGGCGAAATGTTTGAGCGCAATGTGGGTCCCAAAACTTCCATCAACCTGCCACGCGGCATGAACCGTCAATGGAGTCAAGGCGGCTTGCAGTACGCTGCACCGCTGCGTTGATTTTTTGCCTCTTTGAAAGCAATGAATACGCCCCTTTGTGGGGCGTATTTTTTGTCAGTCTGTTTTAGTTTAGGCAACAAGCATGTCCCACTTTTCAATGACCGAGGCCCGACCCTCACCTGACAAGAAAAACCGGACCATTTCGTGGCGTAGCCGTGAGGGGCGTTCGGTCATCTACCAAATTGTCGCAATTTTGTCGGCTTTTGCGCTTATCGCCTTGCTGGTGCGCAACACCCTGGCCAACATGCGTTTGCGTGGCATTCAGAGCGGATACGACTTTTTGTTTCAACCGTTTGGCTTTGATATTAGCGAAACGGTCATCGAGTACGCGCACAACAGTTCCTACTTTGTGGCTTTTGCAATCGGCATGCTCAACACCATCAAGGTGGCCATCATCGGCATTGCCTTGGCCACTGTGGTGGGCGTGCTCATCGGTATTGGCCGATTTTCAGCCAATTTTTTGGTGCAGAAAATCTGTTATGCCTATGTCGAGTTTTTCCGTAACGTGCCGGTTTATTTGCAATTGCTAATTTGGTATTTGGTGTTTGCGGAAGCCTTACCCGATTTGGACGGCGCTTGGAATGCAGGTCATTTTTACCTTAGCAAAAACGGTATATCTTTCCCTTGGCCCGTTTGGCAGCTGGGGCAAACACTGGCCTTGGTGGGTGCAGGTTTGGGCCTGGTCTTTGGGCTGTATTACCGGCACTTGGCGCGTGCGCACTTTGATCTAACAGGTCAGCCGCGCCCCGTATTGTGGGTGGCATTGGCCGCTACTCTGGGTATGTCGGTGTTGGGCTGGCTGGCTGGGGGCGCTCCGATGGAGTGGGATTTACCCAAGATGGGTGATTTCCAGATTGAAGATGGCGGTGCTTTTAGCCCTGAATTCATGGCTTTGTTGTTTGGCTTGGTGTTCTACACGGCCGCCTTCATTGCCGAAGTGGTGCGCTCGGGCATCGCTTCGGTGTCGTTGGGGCAGCACGAGGCTGCGGCATCCTTGGGCCTGAGCAAAAGGCAGGCCATGCGCTTGGTAGTGCTGCCACAAGCCCTTCGCGTGATCATCCCACCATTGACCAGCCAGTACCTGAATCTGACCAAAAACTCTTCTCTCGCGGTGGCCATCGGCTACCCCGAATTGGTCTCGATTGCCAACACCACGCTCAACCAGACTGGCCGTGCCATCGAAGCGCTGTCTATTGTGATGCTGGTGTACCTCACCTTGTCCCTCATCACTTCGGCCCTCATGAACTGGTTCAACGCCAGTGCCGCTATCCAGGAGCGCTGACATGTTTGTTTTCAAATCCATCGCAGCTCGGCCCATGCCGGGTAGCAGTGCCGGCCCACTGGCTTGGCTGCGCGTCAACTTGTTTTCGAGCGTCAGCAACAGTGTGATGACCTTGTTGCTCTTGGCGTTGGGCGTCTGGACGCTAATGTCGTCCATGGACTGGGCTCTTGTGCATGCCGTGTTTGGCGCCAACTTGCAGGCTTGCAACGATGTGCGCGGCGTAGGGGCTTGCTGGGGTGTGATCACCGAAAAAGGCCGTCTAATTGTGATGGGCCGTTACCCGGAGGCCGAGCATTGGCGTCCGGTGATTGCCACCGCCCTCATGCTTGGCGTGGTGGTCATCAGTTGCATGCCGCGTTTTTGGAACAAGGCTTTGCCCCTCATTTGGGCCCTGATGCTGGTGGTTTATTTCATGCTCATGAAGGGCGGCTTGATGGGCCTGACCGAGGTAGACACCGACCAGTGGGGCGGCTTTCCGCTCACGGTCATGCTCACTGTGATCTCCATGACGCTGGCTTTTCCGCTGGCCATTTTTGTGGCGTTGGGCCGTCGCTCCAACATGCCCGCCATCAAGGCTTTGTGCACCCTGTATGTGGAGCTAATTCGTGGCGTGCCGCTCATTACCGTGTTGTTCATGGCCTCGTTCATGCTGCCCTTATTCATGCCCGAGGGCGTGAAGATCGACGTGCTGGTGCGTGTGGTGGTGGGCATCACGCTGTTTTCAGCGGCTTATATGGCCGAAGTCATTCGCGGCGGCTTGCAGGCTTTGCCTAAAGGCCAGACCGAGGCGGCGGCCACCTTGGGCCTCACGTATTGGCAAACCCAGCGCATGATCGTATTGCCACAAGCTTTGGCCACCGTGGTGCCGTCCATCATGAACACCTTCATTGGCCTGTTCAAAGACACCTCGTTGGTGACCATTGTGTCGCTCTATGAGCTCACCGGTGCTTTGGGCTTGGCGCTCAACTCGGACGCCGACTGGCGCCCCTTCAAGATCGAAGCTTACCTTTTCATCACCTTCATTTATTTCGCGTTCTGCTTTGCCATGTCGCGCTACAGCCTGTGGATCGAAGAGCGCACGGCCGTGAGCAAAGTCCGCTGATTGAAAGAGACCTATGACCTCCACCGCGACTCCCATCATTGAATTCAAAGGCGTGAACAAGTGGTATGCCAGCAATGGTTACCACGTTCTGCGCGACGTCAACCTGCAGTTTGCCAAAGGCGAAAAAGTGGTCATTTGTGGCCCCTCGGGCTCGGGCAAATCCACCCTGATTCGCTGCATCAACGCCCTGGAGGAATACCAGGAAGGCACCCTCACCGTGGATGGCACGGTTTTAGGCGATGACCTCAAGGGCATTGACCAAGTGCGCCGAGAAGTTGGCATGGTGTTCCAGCAGTTCAACCTGTTCCCGCACCTGACGGTGATGGAAAATCTCATCTTGTCACCCACCTGGGTGGCCAAGATGCCGCGCAAGGAAGCCATCGACAAAGCCATGGTGCAACTGGAGCGCGTGCGCATTGCCGAGCATGCCAACAAATACCCTCTGCAGTTGTCTGGCGGTCAGCAGCAGCGCGTGGCCATTGCCCGTGCGCTGTGCCTCACGCCTAAGATCATGCTGTTCGATGAGCCCACGTCGGCCCTCGACCCCGAGATGATCAAGGAAGTGCTGGACGTGATGATTGAATTGACTAGCCAAGGCATGACCATGTTGTGCGTGACGCACGAGATGGGCTTTGCCAAGGCAGTGGCCGACCGTGTGATCTTCATGGACCAAGGCCAGGTGGTAGAGCAGGCACCGCCTCAGCAATTCTTTGACGCGCCACAAACCGACAGGGCGCAGGACTTTTTGTCAAAGATCCTGGGGCATTGAAGACTGTTTAGCTAAACACACCACTTGGCCACTGCGGGGTGAGCAATGGTGGCAATGTCTGGTGTGCCCAGCCCTGAGCAAATGCAAAGCCTCGCAGTAGGTACTTTTAAACTCGTTCTGAGTTTTTGTTGAGCTTCATCAAACAACGGCTGGGAGTCAATTGATGCAGATCAATTCGATCGGTGAGTGAACGATTTCCAATGGTTTAACGGTTAATTAAATCGTCGTATGAAGGAAATCTAATCATGAAAAAACTCGTTGTTACTGTTGCAGTTTGCACTTTCTTGTCTGGTGTCGCCTTGGCCGAACAAGGTCCATGGATGGTTCGCGCTCGCGCAGTAGGTCTCGACATGGCTAACAAAGATGGCACTGGCTTGGGTTTGAGCGTGAACAACAAAACAATTCCTGAAATTGATGTCAGCTACTTCTTTAACAAGAATGTGGCCGTTGAATTGATTTTGACTGTGCCGCAAAAACAAACAGTCAATTCAGTGGCATTGACAAGGGACATTGGCACCTTCAAGCATTTGCCACCCGTGCTCACACTCCAATATCACTTTGACACAGGTTCGGGCATCAAGCCTTATGTGGGTGCAGGCTTGAACTACACACAAATCACAAAAGTCAATTTACTGGATGGTGGCGCCAACATCAACAGCCACAGCTGGGGCACCGCTTTGCAAGCTGGGGTCGACTTTCCCATTGACAAAAACTTGAGCTTCAATATTGACTTTAAAAAGATCAACTTGAAGACAGACGTGTTTGTGGGAACCGACAACAAAGGTGTGCTGAAGCTTGATCCCACACTCATTGGGATGGGTCTTGGCTATCGCTTTTAAGCTGGCATAGCGAGTTCAGCTGAACACGCCGCCATAGGTTTTGCGCAAATCACCTTTTTGAACCTTGCCGGTGCCACCCACGGGCAAGGATTCCAAGAAGATCACATCGTCGGGCACCCACCACTTGGCCACGCGGCCTTCGAGGAAAGACAAGATCTCTTCTTTCTCAACGGCCTGCCCAGGCTTGCGCACCACAAACATCAAAGGCCGCTCATCCCACTTGGGGTGTTTCACACCAATGACCGCCGCCATGGCCACTGCGGGGTGAGCAATTGCGGCATTTTCCAAATCAATGGAGCTAATCCATTCACCGCCCGTTTTAATCACGTCTTTGGTGCGGTCGCGAATTTGCATCACGCCTTGCGCATCGATGGTGGCTATATCTCCTGTGGGAAACCAGCCGTCCACCAAGGGTGATTTTTCGCCTTTGTAGTAGCCCGAAATGATCCACTGACCGCGCACCATCAACTCGCCTTGCGAGGTGCCATCGCGCGGCAAGGTGTTGCCTTCTTCGTCCACCACTTTGATGTCTGTACCAAATACCGAGCGGCCTTGTTTACCCACCAAAGCATGGCGGTCGGCCGCAGGCATGGCGCGCTGCTGAGGTGTCATGCTGCTCATGGTGGCCACCGCTGTGGTTTCGGTCATTCCCCAACCATGGCGCACTTCCACACCGTAGTCATCGCTGAATTTGGCGATGAGAGCGGTGGGCATGGCCGAGCCGCCCACTGCAGTGCGCTTCATGCTGCTGAAACGCAATTTGTTTTGTTCAAGGTGCTGAATGAGGGCCATCCAAATGGTGGGTACACCGGCACTGATGGTGACTTTTTCGGCTTCAATGAGCTCGTACAAACTGGCACCATCCAGTTTGGGGCCAGGCAAAACCAACTTGGCACCCGCAATGGGCGCTGCATAAGGAATGCACCACGCGTTGATGTGGAACATGGGCACCACAGGCAGAATGGCCTCTTCGGGCGACAAATTCAGAATGCTGGGCAAGCAACCCGACAGTGCGTTGATCACAATGGCGCGGTGCGAATACATGGCGCCTTTGGGATTGCCCGTGGTGCCTGATGTGTAGCAAATGGCGGCAGCCGATCGCTCGTCAAAATCGGGCCACTCAAACACATCGCTGGCGGGTGCTATGAGTTCGTCATAGCAGAGCACATTGGCCACGCCTTCAATGTCGGGCATGTGGGCACGCTCAGTGAGGCACACCCAAGCGCGCACTTTGGGGCAATGCGCCGCAATGCCTTTAATAAGTGGTGCAAAGGTGATGTCAAACAACACCACTTCATCTTCGGCGTGGTTGATGATGTAAATGAGTTGCTGCGGGTGCAAACGTGGATTGCACGTGTGCATCACCATGCCACTGCCAGAGACTGCGTAATAAGCTTCAAGGTGGCGGTGATTGTTCCAAGCAATGGACCCCACCACACTGCCTTCTTTTAAATTCAAGCCC
>JAPLPO010000091.1 GCA_026400155.1 Burkholderiales bacterium
ATTTGGACATTGTGAATACGGGTGGCAGTGGACTTGCGATGACTGTTCATCTCAAAAATGCGTCACCTACAGATAGAAATGAAGCAGAAAAAATACTCTCTGCCTATTCAACTCCCTATGTAATTACATGATCCAACATGATGCAGGCTGCTAGTTGCAGCTTGCAGCTTGATATGGGTCAGTCAACCCAAGCCCAATGGCAGTGCCGTTTTGTAACGCACTTGTTTGAGCGCAAAGCTGGATCTAATTTTCTCAACGCCCGGAATGGGTGAGAGTTGCTCCAATATAAATTTTTCGAGTGCTTGCATGTCTTTGACCGCTATTCGCAATAAGTAGTCGCTGTCTCCCGTCATCAAATAGCACTCCATCACTTCATCGTGTTGGGCAATGTGGGCTTAGAAGTTTGCCAAGGCTTCTTTGCTTTGGGTTTTCAGGCTGATTGAAATAAAAACGGTGAGGCCCAAGCCCAAAGCACTTGCGTTTGCCAGTGCCACGTATTTTTCAATGACGCCTGCAGCCTCCAGCGCTTTGACCCGGGTAAGGCAAGGGGATGGCGAAAGACCAATTTTTCGAGCGAGCTCCACGTTGGTCAAACTTCCGTCGCGCTGCAGATGATCCAAGATGCGTAAATCGGTTTTATCTAAATTCATATGCCGTTAATTCAATTTAATTGGCATTTTATGCTTTAAATATACGATTAAGTAGGCGAAATTGATAGCTAATTTTGTCATTTGGGATTTAAAGTTCTGTGCATGAATGCTTTAATTGACCCAGCCCAATTAGCCCAAGACGCCAACCCAGAAGAAACCGCGGAGTGGCGAGACGCCTTGTTGTCTTTGCTTGCCAATGAGGGGCCAGAGCGTGTGAATCAAATACTGAGCAGTTTGACTGTGCTTGCGCGGCAGCACAGGACAGGATGGCAGCCTGAGCTCAACACGCCCTATGCCAACTCCATTTCTGTTGAAGACCAACCGGAGTTTCTTGGCGACATTCAAATTGAAGAGCGATTAACGTCCATCATGCGTTGGAACGCATTGGCCATGGTTGTTCGCGCCAATCAAGCCTACGGTGAATTAGGCGGGCACATTGCAAGCTATGCGAGTGTTGCAGATTTGTTTGAAACTGGTTTTCACCATTTCTTTCAAGCGCGCACCCCAGAACACGGCGGCGACTTGGTATTTTTTCAACCGCACAGTGCGCCAGGTGTTTATGCGCGAGCATTTCTTGAGGGGCGTTTAACGGAAGACGACTTGATGCATTACCGTCAAGAAATCAATGTGAACAAAGTCGGTGCGCGCGGATTGTCAAGTTATCCGCATCCTTGGTTGATGCCCGATTTTTGGCAGTTTCCGACGGGATCGATGGGGCTGGGACCGATCAGCTCAATCTATCACGCTCGATTCATGCGCTATTTGACGCACCGAAATTTATTGCAATGCGAAGGCCGCAAGGTTTGGGGCGTCTTTGGTGATGGTGAGATGGACGAACCCGAGAGTATGAGTGCTCTGACCTTGGCTGCACGCGAACGGCTAGACAACTTGGTGTGGGTGGTGAACTGCAATTTGCAGCGCCTAGATGGCCCAGTGCGAGGCAATGGACGAATCATCGATGAGCTGGAAAAACTATTTTCTGGCGCAGGCTGGAAGGTTATCAAGTTGGTGTGGGGGAGTGACTGGGACGGTTTGTTTGCACGTGATGCCACGGGCGCCTTGTTGAAAGCATTTTCCCAAACTGTCGATGGGCAAATGCAAACATTTGCTGCAAAAAATGGGCGTTACAACCGTGAAAATTTCTTTGGACAAAACGAAGACTTGAAACGCTTGGCAGAGGGAATGACCGACGAGCAAATTGATCGTTTAAAACGCGGCGGGCATGATGTCGTGAAAATTTATTCCGCTTATGCTGCTGCGCTTGCGCATGAAGGGCAGCCCGTTGTGATCTTGGCGCACACCAAAAAGGGCTTTGGCATGGGCAGCGCCGGTCAAGGAAAGATGACAACGCACAGTCATAAGAAGTTTGATGAACAAGAATTGATTGAATACCGCAATCGATTCAATTTGCCGCTCACAGATGACCAAGCAAAAAGTTTGGCGTTTTACAAACCTGAGCCAGACAGCGCAGAGATGTCATACCTGTTAAAGCATCGCCAAGATCTAGGCGGCAGCATGCCCAAGCGCGAAACTCATTGCGCAATTTTGCCTGTTCCCCCATTAGAGACATATGCCCAGTTTGCGATTGCAGCAGAAGGCAAAGAGATGAGCACCACCATGGCTTTTGTGCGCATGTTGGCGAACTTGTTGAAAGACCCTGTTTTGGGAAAACGCTTGGTTCCCATCGTGGCAGATGAAGCGCGTACCTTTGGAATGGCCAATCTGTTCAAGCAAGTGGGAATCTACAGCAGTGTTGGGCAAAGTTATGCGCCAGAAGACATTGGCTCTGTGTTGAGTTACCGCGAAGCATTGGACGGCCAAATTTTGGAGGAGGGCATCAGCGAAGCGGGTGCGCTTGCAAGTTGGACCGCTGCTGCCACCAGCTACAGCGTGCACGGTTTTGCCATGTTGCCGTTTTATATTTATTACTCCATGTTTGGGTTCCAAAGAGTGGGCGATGCCATTTGGGCTGCGGCTGATCAAAGAGCGCGAGGCTTTTTGTTGGGCGCAACATCTGGCAGAACGACATTGGGTGGCGAAGGATTACAGCATCAAGATGGCAGCAGTCATTTGGTGGCTTCAACCATTCCCAATTGCAAAGCGTATGACCCGGCTTTTGCAGGCGAGCTGGCGATCATTTTGGACGCAGGCATGCGTGAAATGGTAGAGCAACAGATCGATGTTTTTTATTACGTCACCTTGATGAATGAGAACTACTCGAATCCAGACATCTCTCTGGAAAATGCCAAGGGCGTGTTGCGTGGTGCGTATCATTTTGCTAACTTCACACCTGAAAACTGCACCCCAAAACAATGTGTGACTTTGATGGGATCGGGTGCCATTTTGTTAGAAGTTCTAATTGCAGCCAAGACTTTGCTGGAACAAGGTTTCGATGTCGAAGTGATCAGTGTCACAAGTTGGAGTGAGTTGGCCCGTGATGGTCGGACATGCTCTAAAGATGATACGCAGAAGGTACCCTACCTAACGAACTTGCTATCTCAACGCAAAGGCCCCGTGTTGGCTGCTTCCGATTATGTTTGCGCTGTGACCGAATGCGTTAGAGCTTTTGTGCCAGAAGGCCGAACTTATAAAACTTTAGGAACAGATGGATTTGGTCGGAGCGACACTCGGGCCGCATTGCGAGATTATTTTGGTGTTGATGCAGCGGCCATCGTTAGAGGTGTGACTCAGATGTTGCCATGATCGATTAGAGATAGGCGATTAGCGCTTTTGAGCGATACTGGACTTCAAAGCCCTGGCAATGGATGCAGGGTTTCGATACCCAGAAATTCTGGCAGCTTCTTTCACAGTTTTGCCGCTGTCCAAAGCTCTACGGGCCAAAGCCAAACGAAGCGTCACCAAATACTTGCCCGGTGTTTTGTCCATGGCTTTTTTAAAGGCCGTGGCAAATGAGGTGCGTGACATTCCCGCTTCCAGAGCCAATGCCGACAGGTTCCAATTGAAATGGGGCGATTGGTGCATGGCCACGAGAGCCTTGGCAATGCGCACGTCAGACAGCGCATGCAGAAGCCCTGGTCGATCTGGGTTTGGGTTGGCCACCAGATGTCGCAAGATGCCAATAAAAAGAATGTCGCCGGCGCTTTTGAGCAGGGCAGGTTGCCCGCAACGTGGGTGGCTAACCTCTTGCTGAATCAGGGTCATGGGCACAGACAGCGCCGTTTCATCCGAACCAGTAAGCAAGTCTGCGGGTTCAGCAAACTCCTCCATCAACAAGGGACCTAATGGCCCGGTCAATTGGGCTCGAATGCAGATTTGCGCCCTTGTGTTTGCCAATTGCTTGGCATTCAAAGCGGCCCAGTGCGACAGGTGTCCAATCCACAGACTTGGGCCCGGCGGTCTGGGCTGATTGGGGTGAGCTTGATGCTCGTGTCCCAATGGATTGATCACCATCACCAGGCTAGGGTCGAACTGTGGCGCGGTCAGGTCTGAAGCGCCCAACTGCGACATGGTTTCGATGACGCTGAAGACGGGTGCGACGCCATCAAGCAAGGCGGAGAGACGATCGAGTCGGGTGCTCATTTGAACGATTTGCATCAAAAAAAGAATTTTAAGTAACCAATCGTACAGCAACATGGCCTTTATCTTTTTATTGGAGTGACCATGAACCCTATTGCATTGATGCCCCGCCAAACTGTGCCTGCTCTGGATTTGGCTTTGACTTCTGGTGGTCGCTATGTCGGCGGTCAAAACTCGGGCGAACGTTTCGATTTGCTGGTTTTTTATCGAGGCTTGCATTGCCCCATTTGCGCCAAATATTTGTTGGAGTTGGAGCGCTTGGGAGAAGATTTCCAAAAACGGGGCGTGAGAATCGTTGCTATCAGCAGCGATGAGGTCACTCGGGGTCAGGCCATGGCCGACAAGGTGCAAGGCCGCTTCATTGAGTTTGCCTACGGTTTGGATCTTGGCTTGGCCAGGCAATGGGGCTTGTACATCAGCACTTCCAAGGGCAAAACTTCGATTGGATTGGAAGAGCCAGCCTTGTTCAGCGAGCCTGGGGTTTTTCTCATCAAGCCAGATCAAACCCTCTACTATGGATCGACGCAAACCATGCCTTTCGCGCGTCCATCCTTTGGCGATTTGCTGGCAGCCGTCGACTTCGCGATTCAGAAAGATTACCCCGCTCGCGGTGAGTACACAGGCGAGATTTGAACATGGCCGAGAGCATTCACCGCACCGATTCCATTGATGGCCATGGCCATCCACTTTGCTTCAAAACCCAAGCAGGACAGAGCCGCCCTGACGTGCTGGGTGTCCACGACGCCCAAGATGTGTTCATCACGCATGCGCGCGCCATGGGTGGGCATCAGAAAGAAGCGGTGGTGAAAGAGGGGCAGGCGGGCTCGAGCTGGCGCATGGTCAGTGACGAAGGGCCGGCGCTCAAAGGCACCGATCTTGCGCCGTTTCCGCTGGGCTACATGTCGGCCGGCTTGCAAGCCGATCTGCTGCAACGCATTAGACAGCTGGCAGATGCAGAGAACATTCCTCTGACCAGCTTGAGCAGCAGCCTGGAAAACGACTACATGTTCGAGGGCTCTTTTTTCAAAGGTACCGGCGTAGGGCATGCGTATGCGCCGCGATTTCAGGTTCGGGCTCAAAGCTCAGCGTCTGCCGAGCAATTGCAGGGCCTTGTGCGGCAGGCGGTGGCGGCTTCGCCCATTTTGGCTTCATGGGCCACGCCTTTGCACAACACCTTTGCGTTGTACGCCAACGGACGGCGCGTCACTTTGCGCGAATTGGCCTCCAGCACGGCCACCGTCGATGACCCCTTCAAAACCTGGTCGCAGGCGCCCACTCCGCTTGCTAACTCAACTCATGCCGATATGTTGCAAGACATCGTGAGCAAAGCCAAACCCGTTGAAGTGAAAAACCCGACCTCGCCTTCAGGCTGGGAGTCAGGAAGGGTAGATATTCCCATCCATGGTCATTCCGAGTCGGCGGGTGGTTTGGGTCGCAGCGTCACTTGGGCCAATCGGTTGGGCGGCTCTGCCTTCGCCATTCAAAGCGATGACCGCCTTATGGGTGACCAAGCCCCCAGCGCACTTGCGCATGCCTATGCTGGCATTGCGTTTTGTTTCATGACGCAACTGCTGCGCTACGTAGAGCACCATCACATGAAAGTGCGGGCGCTGCGCATGGTGCAACTCAGCCCTTGCCGCATTGAGTCGAGTGTGGCTCAGGCCCAGCCTTTAGACACCCACGTGTTTGTTCATACAGAAGAAACCGACGAGGTAATGGAACGACTCATGCAAATGTCGGCCCGCACCTGCTACTTGCACGCAGCTTTAGGTCAGTCCTTGGCGCCTGAGGTGAGCTTGGTTTTGAATGGCCAAGTTACGTCTTAGCTCCTTGGTAATCACAAGGGGAATTTAAACGCCACTCAAACTAAACGCCTCATGCACAGCAGATTGCACACTGCCACCCAATACTGCACCACCACCAGCCACATAAATCCAATCGCCAATGGTGACGGCCGCCACTGCATGGCGTGGGATAGGCATGGCCGCGTGTGATTGCCAAGTGTTGGTGGCAGGATCGTAACTTTCCATTTGACCAAACACCGTTTGTTGTCCAGGTCGGTTGATGATTCCGCCTTCTCCGCCCATGGCATAAAGGCGATCTCGGTAAATCACCAAGCCATGGCCTGAACGTGCTGTTGGCAAGGGCGCAAGGTTTTCCCAAGTGTCTCTTTCTGGCAGATACACCTGATGCAAGTCGGTGTTGTATTCGAAGGTGTTGAAGCGACCACCAATGACGTGAATTCGCCCCTTGTAAGCGACACAGCCCACATGGTCGCGCGCGCCAGGCAGGGCTTTTTTTCGGGACCATTGATCTGTTTTGGGATCGTAAACCTCATGCCAACCCACGCTGGCGCGTTCGTCCGTGGGCGAAGATGCACCGCCAATCAAGTGCAGTTTGCCATTCAAGGCCACGGCGGCGGCGGCACCTCGGGGCCTAGGCAGTGGTGCAATCGATGTCCATTTGTCTTGGGAGACTTCATACACATAAGCATGGTTGTCTGGGTTGCGGTTTTGTTCAATGAAGCCGCCAAAAGCATAGATTCGGCCTTCCAGAGAGACAACGGCAACGTGGTTGGCGCCCCTGGGGAGCGGAGCGGCCAAATGCCATTGATCGTTGCGCGGTTCATAGACGTGGTGGTAACCCCTGTCGACACGCCCTTCGCCATAGCCTCCAATGACATGAAGCCTGCCGGCCCATTCAGTGGCCCATGCCATTTCACTGCGAGGGATGGGCAGCGATGCACGGGTGACCCAGCGACCAGCAGGCCCTTTCGGAGCGGTGCTGTTAAATGAGCGCTGCGACTCTTGGTCTGCCGTTAAGTGGTGCGGTACTCCGCCTTGCAGTTTGGCGTAGGGCTCTGCGGAAGGATTGGCTTTGGGCAGTGGAGGATGAGAGCCGTGATGCCCGTGATGGCTCTCGGTTTGAGCCAGTAAAGTTTGCGAAAGTAGCAAGGACGATGCACCGACCACCCATTTTCTTCTATCGACCGTCATAGCTTGGCTGACCTTCCAATCAAATCTAATGGCTCGACTGGTTCAATTGGCCTGCACGCCAGCTTTGATCAGAAGGCCACCCAAGGTTTCAATCTCATTTTTCAAATGGGCTCTCAGCGCATTGGGAGTGGCCTGCTCAACGCTGACTGCAGAGACACCCATGCCATCCAAACGCTTCACCACATCTGGATCGGTGACAGACTTTTGCAATGCAGCTGTTAATTTGTCTAAGACAGGTTTGGGTGTGCCCTTAGGTGCATAGAGGCCAAACGAAATATTGATGTCAAAGCCCTTCACCCCAGCTTCAGCAATGGCCGGTGTGTCTGGCAAGGAAGGCAGTCTGCTTTTGCCGGCCGCTGCATAGGCCTTGATTTTGTTGGTCTTCACCGAGGGTACGGTGCCAGAAGTTTGATCGCACAGGATATCGACCTGTCCACCCATCAAGTCAGTCAGGGCTGGACCTGTGCCTTTGTAAGGAATTTCGTTGAGTTTGACGCCCAACACATTCATCATCATCAAGCCACATAAGTGTGAGGCAGAGCCAACGCCTGCATGCGCAAGGCTGACTTTGTTTTGATTGGTTTTGAGGTAGGCTACAAATTCATTCAAATCTTTGGGTGGAAATTCGTTTCTCGCCACAATGACCATGGGGCCGCTGGTGGCCGAACCAATGGGTTCAAAATCATCGACGGGGTGGTAACTTAAATTTTTGTACATGGCCAAATTGGTGGCATGGCTTACATGAATCATGAGCAAGGTATAGCCATCTGGTCTAGATCTGGCAACCTTCGTTGTTCCAATGCTGCCTGAAGCGCCAGACGTGTTGTCTACCAATATTTGTTGGCCCAGTATTTTTTGCATCGAGCCTGCAAACAGTCGGGTAATGGTGTCGCCAGGGCCGCCAGCCGCATAAGGCATGACCATGGTGATAGGCTTGGCTGGAAAGTCTTGCGCGGACACACAGCTGGCAGCGCCAAGGAGCAACGCACCCACTACCTTGCAAAGCTTGGCTTGAAAAGATCGAGCTGGAATAAATGTCGAGTTCATGGTGAAGGTCCTGTTGAATTCAATGAAAAAAATGTTCTGTTTTATGCCAGCAGGCGCTGCCTGATTTCGATCGGGTCAAGCACTTCCAGTGGCCATGCGCCACCACCAGGAATGCCAACCTGGGTAGCATTGAGGAGCATCGAAACCATCACGTAAGTGCCCGATAGCACCGTGAGATCAATCACGGCTTGTTCACCCATCTTGTCTACAGCTTCTTGCCAGAGTGCATCTGGCACTCTGTGGTTCAAGCTCAATTGAATGCAGTAGTCGTATACCAAGCGTTCGTCTTCTTGCATGCTGGTGGGGCGTTTGCACAACTGCAAATCCTTCATGACCGCATCCGACAAGCCTGCTTTGCGGGCAATGGTTTCGTGAGCCCACCATTCGTATTGCGCATTTGAAATTCTGGCTTGAATCAAAATGGCAAACTCATTCAGACGCTTGTTAACGCTAGTTCTGAATCGGAGGTAATCTAGAAAATCAAAGCAGCGCCTTGCCATTTCTGGACTTCGCAGCAGTGCGTTGTAGGGCCCCCCGAGTGCGGCACTGGAAACTTTGAGGATGTCATCCGCCAAGGGTCGAACTGAATCTGGCAATTCAGCATAAGAGATTTGAGGTAAGCGTTCGTTCATCCTCGAATTTTAGAAAGAACCAAGGATAGAGGTGGGAGTAAAAACCCGAACGTTGGATCACTGATTCAAGGTACTATGGCCTTAAGTTTTCGGTTTGTTGGGACTATTTTTAGGATCAAACCCTAAGCAGGGGCGGCCATCGGAGTTCATCACTTGAATACTGGGCAAGATTTGAGATTTGAAACCAAGTAACTTGCAGGAGTAGGGCATTTTGGGATCCCAAC
>JAPLPO010000115.1 GCA_026400155.1 Burkholderiales bacterium
CACCCACAATGCTGCTGTTTGATCCCAGCGCAACAAGGCCTGCGTAGGTGGCACCTGTAACGCTGCTGTTCTTTAATGCACCACCACTGCTGATGCCTGTGCCATTCAAAGTCAGCACGCCAGTACTTGTCATCGTCTGACCATTCAAATCTAATGTTGCACCACTGGTCACACCAACAACGCCAGTTCCAAATGCTGTGGCGCTTCCAGCTTTAAGAGTACCAGCGCTAATGGTGGTGCCACCGCTGTAAGTGTTCGCGCCAGCCAGGGTCCAAGTGCCCGCACCCTCCTTCACCAAGGTACCTGTGTCGGTGCCAATGATGCTGGCCACACTACCACCTTGAGTACCACCTAAAGTAAGTGCAAAGGCACCCGTTAAGTTGCCAACGTTGCTAAGCGCAATGGTGCCTGTATCACCCACAATGCTGCTGTTTGATCCCAGCGCAACAAGGCCTGCGTAGGTGGCACCTGTAACGCTGCTGTTCTTTAATGCGCCACCAGCACTGATGCCTGTTCCATTCAAGCTCAGGCTGTTGGCGTTGGCAAGTGCTTTGCCATTCAAATCAAGTACCGCGCCAGTGTTAACGGTCAATGCGCCAGATGCGCCCCCAAAGGCTGTTGTGCTTCCTGCTTGTAATGTGCCGCCCGAAACCGTAGTGCCACCTGTGTAGGTATTGGTGCCAGCTAAATTCAAAACACCCGTAGCGCCACTGGATCCCGTGTAGCCAACTGCAGAGTTGTAGCTCAAAGCAGCAGATCCGCCAATTGCACCACTCACAAGGTTTGAAGCAGATTTAGAGTTGATGTCCAATGCCGTTAAATTCGAAACACTGCCACTGATCTGTGCGGCGCCAGTTCCAGATTTGATGGTGAGGGAATAAGAATTTTGTGTGAATAAATTCAAAAGCGAGCCAGACAAAGCGACAATGCCTGAGCCACCCGCTCCTCCTAAACCGCTACATGAAGTAAAGCATTGACCGCCGCCACCGCCGCCACTGTTTGTGATACCAGCATTGGTGGTTGTTTTTCCGCTGGATGCACCGCCACCTGATCCACCAGTGCCTTGAATGTTTGCACCTGCTGATGTTCCGTAGTAAGTGCCACCACCACCACCACCACCAAAGTAATTTGATGTAGTTGCGCTTAAAGATGTTGAGATATTGCCCAATACCCCCGATCCGCCGCTTCCTCCAGCTGTTGAAGTACCTGCCCCACCAACGCTACCCGCACCGCCACCGCCACCAGCAGTAAAGCTTGCATTATTTGTGGCACCGCCAGCAAACCCTTGAGAGCCGTAAATTGCAGCGCCTCCAGGTGAGGCAGGCGTAGATTGTGAGCCACCACCTCCGCCAGAGGATCCATCAGATCCTGCTGTGACGTTTTGAAATGCGCCTCTGCTGCCACCTCCACCACCGTAAGCTATGACCGATGTAAGGCCACTTCCAGTAATGGAGGAGTTTCCACCATTGGTTCCATTGAGCGTTCCAATGCTTGATGAACCTGCACCACCCGCTCCAACTGTGATTGCGTATGTCACGGCCGAACTTGCGCTCATCGAAGTGGACTGAAGAACGCCGCCGCCGCCGCCGCCGCCGCTACTTCCGCCGCCGCCACCGCCAACAACGAGGTAAGAAACCGTTGCTGTCGTAGCGGGGTTCCAAGAATAATTGCCAGAGCTGTAAAGAATGGAAGGAAGACTACTGTTGGAGGCAAGAGTGGATATGTAGTTGGCACTGCCAACTGAAATACTTGACTGATAGGTCTTACCGGTACTGTTGGAGAGGTAATAAGCCCAAGTACTTCCGTTCGTTGTGCTCAATCCCCAGTAACCAGAGCCTAAAAATTCAATAATGCCAGATGAAACACCACCCACAGATGTTGAATTTACTGCGCCTGCAATTGTCACTGAACCATTGCCACTATTGGCTGTGGAGGTCAGTACAGTGTTTGCATCCAATGTGAGATTGCCACCAAAACTCTGATTGCCAGAAGTGGTGACATTACCTCCCAAAGTCGTGGTTTGTTCCGTCGATGTAGCACCACCTGAAATGGTGATTGAACTCAAAGCCGCGGTGTTACCCACTGTGCTTCCAAACGACACAGCGCCAGTACCAGAGGTCACAGTTAGGCTTTGAGCACCAGAAGCAGTGCCATCCACAGCGCCGCCAAACGTAATGGTGCCATTGGTATTGACTTGACTTGTATCCAATGTCGTCAGCGTTGTATTGCCACTCAATGTGACTGCACCGGTATAGGTTTGATTGCCCGCAGTATTGATATTGCCAACCAATGAGCTAGTACCTGCTACAGACAAGTTAGACGTGTTAACGCTATTGGTAATGGCTGCACCTGAACTCATCGACAAGGTAGAACCTAAACTGACAGTGCCGCTGTACGTCAAATCCAATACACCTGAAGAGCCAATTGCTACAGCGCCAGTGCCCAATGCTGTGGCACTTCCAGCTTTGAGAGTACCAGCGCTAAACGTGGTGCCACCACTGTAGGTGTTTGCGCCAGACAACGAAAGTGTTCCTGCGCCTAATTTAGTCAATGAACCAGTACCAGAAATGATGTTGCTATAAGCAATGGTAGTGGCCGCTGATAAATTGAAATTCACAACGCCACTGTTAACGATATTGCCAGTAAAGCTTGTTCCACCTGTTGTGCCATTACCAATTTCCAAAGTGCCTGCACTAACAGTAGTACCACCTGTAAAAGTATTGTTTCCAATCAATGTCAGGGTACCAGCGCCTGCCTTAACTAATTGCAAGCTGCCAGTCATCGCATCTGAAACATTACTTGCCGTAGCGCTTGTGATCGTTAATTTTCCAGCACCAACAGTGCCAACGCTAACACCCCCGACGATCGACAAGCCGCCAGTTGTTGAGGACAAAGCAATGTCAGTTCCATTCACAACCACACTGCCGTTATAAGTTTGATCGCCACCTGTGGTGATGTTGGCGCCTAAATTGATAGTGCCGGTTCCAGGACCTACTTTGGATGTGATGTTCAAACCACTGCTTGTGCCAGTTGCACTGATGGCAGCATTGACGTTGACATCGCGATAAGCAGACAGACTGAGAGTGGTATTGGCAGACCAAGACACTGCAGCATTGACATTCAAATCACCGCTGTCGGTCCCTGCGGTGTTGTTGGTGGTAATGCTGACATCAGATGTTGCAAGACTGTTCTGTAGGGTGGTGGCACCTATGCCACTGGCTGTTCCATTTGTAACCTGGTTCCCCGTACCACTGCTAATCGTAAAGTCCGTAGGATCCACCAACCAAGTACCCGTCTTCCCCTTAGGCGCCAACGTAATCACCTTGGCGTCATCCTGAATGCTCACCTTGGAACCCGAGGTCTCTACAAAACCACCATCGCCCCCAAGATCACCACCTTTGGCCGACAGAGTTCCGCCAATGATGGCCGTGCTATCGGGATTGCTAAAATCAGCAATCAAAACAATGTCGCCACCCTTGCCTTTGCTGCCAGGCGCGGCATCTGCCGTAATAGTGCCGGTGTTTTCTATCTTGCGCGAGGCAGAAAGCCGAATCACACCGCCGTTGTTCACAAACCCCGTGGCTTGCAGACTGCCCGAGTTTTTAACCACGCCACTTTGCAACTGATTGGCCGCCTGAGCAGACAAAATAATCAAGCCACCAGGCGCTTGCACGGCATGGCCGTTTTCAACCAAAGTGGCCATGGTGGCAGGGCTTACCAAAATGTTGGTCAGGCTGTTTTGCTTGTTAAATTCCAGCTCAAACGAATCGCCAGCGGCCAAGGCCACCGTACCCAGTTTGGCCACCACCAATCCGCCATTGCGAACTTCGGGGGCCAACAAGGCCACATAGCCGCCCAAAGCTGCACTAATTTGGCCGTCGTTGACAATTTTGCCGGTGGCACCGTTGCGGTTGAACTTCATGATGCCAGCCATGAAGTCGGTATCGCTAATGCCGTGGGTGGTAGCCGTGAAGGAGTGCACGTCCACCGTCGCTGTAGGCGAGAAATACACGCCCGATGGGTTGGACATGATCACTTGGCCGTTGGCATTGATCTGGCCGTAAATTTGAGAGGCAGAGTTGCCCAAAATACGGTTCAACAACACGCTACTGCTTGAGGGCTGCGTTATGTTGATCTTGGCCTGCGAGCCCACATTGAAGCTTTGCCAATTGATGGCAGCTCGCTGGCTGCTTTGAGTAATGGCCATCAAGGCATCAATTTGCGTAATTTTGGCGGTGCCTGCCATCACTTGACCACCGGTTGGCAGTTGTGTAGGCGCCACATGTTGTGCAAAGGCAGCACTCCAACACAAGCCAGCGCCAGCAAAAGCCGTCAAGAGCGACTTAAGCCCAAGATGAAAGGCAGCGCCAATGCCACCTTCAGCACCACTGGCCAAAGTACCGGCTGCATTGCAATCGGTTGCGCCCTTGGCACCTTTACCAGCTGACTTGGCGGTCTCAGCCACCGCCACAAAAGTGAGTGTGTTTTTATTCCAGAGAACGCGGTGTATCTTGTTCATGGCGCAACCAAGCCTTCGCCCTTGAACAAATCGTGTTGAAGCCTTCTCTGCAATGAGCGTGCTTTTGGCGTCTGCGGCTTAGAAAAATCTAAAACACGACAGATCTGTCTTCTGAAAAATCGCATTGGCTAGGCTGACCGAGGAACTGAAGTAACCTGGCTTAAAAATTCTTAATACAAATTTGGAGTTTTGAGAATACAGTTAGATCAATGAAGATTTAGATAATGATGAAAATGTCATTTTTCTGTTTAAATTTTTTCCTTCGCTGTCGCACACTTCAACAAAGACAGTGAAAAAAATTTAATTTAATTTTTTTGTGATTTTTATTTACTCTGTATTGAATACACGCAGCAGTAAAAGGAAATTTCTTTTTTAATTTTTTAAAGGATGGATTGGCAATGGCGTTTTCGCTAGAAAAATTTGAGTCCTTGGCCTATAGCCGAAATCGAGAAATGGGCATGCGGGAGTTGTTGGCACTTTTGCACGACCTCGACGAACACTACGGCAACGTGGGCGCTCAATTCAGCGCCTTGCCTTTGCAGTCCGTTTCAGAACGAGAACTGAACCAGCACATTTGGACGCGCGCAGCAGCAGCGGCATCCTGTTTGCTAGCAGACGACGCCTTGTTTTTTGCACCAGAATGGCGCCAAAACGTATTGGCTCACCATCGTTGGTTGTCCACTTTGTTTGCGGCCACCCCCTTTCGCAATGCCGATCATGTGATGCGAGCACTCAATATGAGCGAGGGCGATCAAAAGTCAAATTTGCATCAACTGCAAATTGGTGAAGCCGATTTACTGAAGTTTTGCTTGCTGTATTCCCCAGAGTCAGAAGTGCCTCTGGATTTGGACGCACTGTGGAAAGCCGACAAAGTGTTGGCTGCCGGCTTGTGTTTGGTGTTGCTGTCCCCAAGGTTTCTGGGCTCCCCCTCTGCACACACCAAGCGCGAAAAAATACTGCCGTGGCTCACTCAGCATTTAGCTCAAATTGATGACATAGAACAACTGCCATTGGGCGTGCTGCACGACCTTTACATGCACTGCAGCTACGCCGATCGGGCCGATAAGCACGACATCAAAAAACCTATCAACGAACTCATTAGGCGCAAGCTCAGCTTGAATGGTTTCAAAGACCTTCAACCCACAGCAGCCAAGCGCAGCAAAAAGCCAATAAAGAAAAAGCCCGTTCTAATGGTGGTACTCGAGTGGTTTACCAGCAGCCACTCAATCTACCGCACTCATTCACTCACGATGGAAGCGGCCCGCGCGCAATTTGAAGTGGTTGCGTTGGCTTATGAAAACTGCACCGACGACATCACGCGCAAGGTCTTTGATGAAGTTGTCACCATTCCTCGTCAAAGCAGCTTGCTCGACCAAATTCGCTTTATCCAGAATGAAGCGAGTCAAAGGAATGCCAAGGTTCTGTACATGCCCAGTGTGGGGATGTTTCCTCTCACCATGTGGCTTACCAATTTGCGAGTTGCGCCTCTGCAAATGATTGCGCTAGGTCACCCAGCCACCACCCATTCACATGCCATCGACTATGTGGTGGTTGAAGAAGACTATGTGGGCAACGAAGCCTGCTTTAGCGAAAAACTTTTGAAGCTACCGAAAGACGGCATGCCCTATCGCCCCTCCGCCGCGGCAGAGGGTTTGAAGGTCATTGTTCAACCCAAACCCAAACCTGATGTGGTGCTCATTGCCATGTGCGCCACCACCATGAAAATCAACCCGCGCTTTTTAAACACATGCGCACGCATTGTGAAAGAAAGCAAAGTACCGGTTCATTTTCAATTTCTCATTGGCCACGCCATGGGGCTCAGCTTTCCCAACTTGCAGCGCGTAGTGCACCAGTATTTAGGACCTCACGTCACTGTGTTTCCACACCAACATTACACGGCCTACATGGATGTCATTGCGGGCTGCGATATGTTCATCAACCCCTTCCCCTTTGGCAACACCAACGGCATTATCGACACCATCAGTGCAGGCTTGGTGGGCATTTGCAAAACGGGCCCAGAGGTGCATGAGCACATTGACGAGGGTTTGTTCCGTCGGCTTGGACTCCCTGATTGGCTGATCACGCCAACGGAAGACGACTATGTCAAAGCTGCCGTTAGGCTGGCCAATAACCACGAAGAGCGCTTGGCACTGCGGCAAACCTTCTCAGGGTCAGACAAGGTGAATGTTTTGTTTGAAGGGCGCGCTCAAATCATGGGTGAACAATTCTTGACTTGCCTGAATAAAATCTAGATCAACCTCTAAAGCAGCCCCTAATGCAGCCCCTAGGTCAACCTTTTTACAGGGGCTTCAAAATTCAGGGTCACAGCACCATCTTGACCCTGAATTGACAATTTTCCTTGGTGAACCTTGGCAATTTCCAAAGCAATGCTCAAGCCCAAACCTTGGCCATCGGCTTGCCTTGAGTGTGAATAATTGCCTCTGTAAAACCTCTCGAAAGCGCGCTCATTCAAATCGTGAGGGATGCCGCTTGCGGCATTTGAAACCTTGATTTCAATCAATGCGCTTGTTTGTTTCAACACCAGCTGAACCCATCCATTGGGCGTGTTGTATTTGATGGCGTTGGCCAAAAGATTGTGAATGAGCTGCGCCATCAAGGCTTCATCGCAATGCCAATAAACATCGGGCTGAATGTCACTTGAAAACTTGATGTTTAGGAAAGATTCCTTGCTCTCTTCTAGCAACTCATTCAAGAATTCGCTCACATGCATATTGGTTGATGCCAAGACAATGTTGTTGGCATCGGCTCTAGACAACATCAAAAGCTTTTCAGTGATGTCAATCAAGCGCTCTGCCTCGCCATGAATCTTGTTTACTTGTTCGTAAATTTTGGACCCCACTGGCAATTCATTGATCATCAGCTCAGAGTTGCCTCGCAAAATGGTCAGCGGTGTTCGGAGTTCGTGCGAAGCATCTGCAGCAAATCGTCTGGTTTTAGCAAAACTTTCCAACAATCGTTGGCGCAGGTCTTCAAAGACGGCCAGCAACTTATCAAATTCGCTATAAGGTGCTTCTATGTGCTGGGCCGTATCCAGATTGTTGGCATTCATGCGGGTCACCGCAGCTTCAAGGGATGCAATAGCACGTGTTAGCAAGTAGGCCATGTAAATGGCCAGCATCATGAGCATCACCACAATGACGGGCAAGGCAAATACCAAATTTCGATCTCTGTATGACCACATCTGATTCAACATGTTGAGGGCACTAGACTCATTGACCAAAAGCACCGGGCCTTCCACCCCTGCATGGCCTGTTCGCCTCACTCCAATCCAAACTTGATCATTCACAGGGGCAGTGGCAAGCTCCAAGACTCCCTTTTGCAATGGCTGTGCATTGGCCCACAGTGCACCCTTGGAAGAGGCCAGATCACACTCTTTGGGTTTTGCAGACACCGCTGACTGCGCCAGAGAGGGGCAAAGCACAAAAGAGTCTGCAAAGCTGTTTAAGATATTTCCAGGATTGATCTTTCGGTGGCAGCTGTAAAAATCTTCGCCGTGATCGATATCGGATTCACATGTCACAAACGATGTCACGAGCTCGGTGCGCAACAACCCCTTCATCTGATCTAGCAAAAGCCATTGCGCAATCATTCGGTTGGCAACGACAATGAGAGACGCCACGATCAAGACGTGAATGAAGAGGTGAATTTTGAGTGAGCGCTTCACACCATTCACGCCACTCGAATGCGATAGCCTATACCGCGCACAGACTCAATGGGCGACTCAAAGTCTTCGTTATTGCGCATCAATTTTCGCTTGATCCTCTGTATGCAAGCGTCTACCAAATTGGTTTGCGGATCAAAGCCAATATTCCAGACACTTTGCAAAATTTGTTTTCTAGAAAAAATGGTGCCAGGAGATCGCATCAGAAATTTCAGAAGCATAAATTCTCGCTGACTCAGTACAGCTGTGACGTCATACCAACTTACTTGCCGGTTGACCAAATCCAACTTGAGTTGATCAACCATCACTTCCGTCTCCGACGGCTCCAAGCCGCCCCGCATGGTCACAGCTTTAATGCGGGCTACCAGTTCTTCTAAGAAGAAAGGTTTGGGCAAGTAGTCGTCTGCGCCCAGCTCAAACCCCTGAAGTCGGTCCGTCAGATCCGACTTTGCACTGAGCACGATCACAGGGGTTTTGTCTTTGGCTTGGCGAAGATCTTTCAAAAGTGTGAAGCCATCAATATGCGGAAGCATCACATCCAAAAGCATCACATCAAATTTTTGCGCCGCGATCACTTGTTTGGCCATCAAGCCATCAGAAGCATGCGTGACATCAAGGCCGGATTGTTTCAAGCCTTCTGATACAAATTCGGCAATTTTTATTTCGTCTTCGACGAGCAATATTCTCATGCCGATATTGTGGCCTATTCTCAGAAATCAAGCATCAAGGTATCTGATCCTTGATTTCTATTTTCAAACCTTTGGAGCCCACTTTCACTGGCCCATCACTGGCGCCAGTTAAATCACCCGATTGGGGCATGGCATTGCCAGACTTGGACACACGCACCTTAATCAGCACTTCACCTGCTGTTGAAAGCTTGCGCTCTGGGGTCATGGCCGTTGAATCGTCCAACGTGAAGTTCAAGGGCAACTGAGAAACGGTGGTTTTCATGATGGCCAAGGGCATGCGATCGCCATTGGCAGGGGTAGCATACACAAAGACCGCATCGTTGGGACTGGCCTTGGCCTTCAGCGCAGCTGACAAACTGACTTGCCCACTGACATTGAGCGCAGAAGCAGCAGCAGGACCTGAAGATGCTGATGGGCCAGTAGATGCCGCCTTCGGTGGCAAGCCCATCTTGTCACGCACCGTGGCAATGGCATTCTCTAAACCAGCCAGGTCAGGGTGGTTGGCCTCTAAAGGCTTTCGAGCTTGTTCCCAATACTTCAAAGCATCTGCATACTTACCTCCAGCATAGGAGGCACTGCCTGCGGTGAGCAAGGCACCAAAATGCTGAGGGTCTTTTTGCAAAATCTCCCGAATGACGCGCCAAGGCTCACCATCAAAATTGCCTTGGCGTTGCATGGCCATCACCTCGATGCGTTCCAACTGCAAATCGTCGTCGGCCGAGAGCTTGAGCGCCGTGTCATAGGCTTTGAGGGACGCATCAAAATTCTCGAGGGTTCGGTAGGTGCGGCCGAGCATCACCCAACCTTGCAAATTCTCGGGTTGGCTTTGCAGCTTGTCTGCCAAGGTCTCCGCCAGTTTGGCCAAATCTTTTTGATCTACTTGATCAGGCGATTTGAGCGCCATGGGGTTCAAAGCTTCCGGCTGCCCCACCCACATGTAAATGCCCATGGCACTGATTGGCAAGGCAACAGCCAACACCACAGCTGTCCACACCGCAGGTTTTTCAGTTTTGGCAACAGGGTCATCGGCTGCCGATGTGTCTTCAAGCAAGCGCATGCTCAGCTCATCTCTAGACTGCTGCCATTCTTCGTCACTGATGTGACCACTGTCGTGCTCTCGATCAAGATCTAAAATTTGGTCGCGATATACCTTGGCGTTGGCATTGGCTTGGCTGGCCTGTGTGACAGGCTTTCGCTCACGCAACAAGACCCACAAAAACACAAGTTGACCGGCTATTTTGAGCGGACTGACGTTGGCGCAAGTAATACGCCATGCCAACAATGGCCAGCACCAACAACAAAAAGGGGCCAAACCACAAGACCCAAGTGAGTGGCTTCACTTCTGGTTTGTAAAGCACAAAGTCGCCATATCGGGTAACCAAGTATTCTTTGATTTGCGAATCACTTCGATCTTCTCGAATGAGTTTTCTCACCTCTTCTCGCAAATCGTTGGCCAACTCTGCACGCGAAGAAGCCAGCGATTCGTTTTGGCAAACCATGCAACGCAACTCTTCAGAGATGTGAATCAAGCGTTTTTCAACCAGTGGGTCTTCTGCCAAGAGGGCAGCCTCTCTGGCTTGAGCAGGTGCCAAAGCTGACATAGCAGACCACACCAGCAAGCTGGCCACACACAGCCACTTTAAAAATACAGATTGCAAATTCATGCGGTCTTTCACAAGTCCTTACTAGGCATTTCGAGGCGTTACGAGGCGTTCAATTTCTGCACCAAAGGCAGAATGGTGGACTTCAACAATTCTGGCGTGACCACACCCACACGCTTGTAGCGAATCACGCCTTCTTTATCAATGACATAAGTTTCTGGCACACCATAAACACCATAATCGATGCCCACTCGGCCGTCCAAATCCATGGCAGACAGCACATAAGGGTTGCCATGCCGCTTGAGCCAAAGTGCACTGCGATCGCGGGCAAATTGCAGCTTCTGTTCAGGCGACATCTTCTTGCCGGCTGGCTCATCTTGTGGCTGAACTTCCTTGTAGCTCAAGCCCACAATGGGCAATTGGTTGGCTTTGGAAAAAGCGACCAAAATGGGATGCTCCTCACGGCAAGCCACACACCAAGTGGCCCACACATTCAGCATCCAGACTTTGCCCTTCATATCCTGAGGCCCAAACTTGGGTGCATTGACATCCAGCGTGTCCAAAGAAAATGCAGGGGCTGGTTTGCCCACCAAAGGCGATGGAATTTCGCGCGGGTCGCGGTTCAGGCCTACGGCTAAAAAAATAACCAGACCCAAAAAAAGTCCGAGCGGAATTAAAAACTTTTTCAAGACAATGCTCTCAATGTGAACAGCGGATGGGTCTTGCGTTGCATTGAACTAAGCCAACGTGTTTGCAGACTTGCGATAGCGTCGATCGCTCACGGCCAACAAACCGCCCAAAACCATCAAGATGGCGCCATACCAAAGCCATGACACAAAGGGCTTGTAAAACACCCTCACACTCCACTGTAGGCGCTCACCTTCAATGGGCTCACCCAAAGATACATACAAATCGCGGAACAGGCCCGAATCAATTCCTGCTTCGGTCATGGGCATGGCCGAAGAAAAATACTTGCGTTTTTCGGGGTACAGCATTTCAAGGTATTTGCCGTCTTTGGTCACCTTGATATCACCGCGAAGGGCTCTGTAATTGGGGCCATCCACATCCGAGACGCCCGTTAACTCAAAGCTGTAATTTTCAATGGTGACGGTATCGTTCAAGCCCATGCGCACATCGCGCTCGACCTCATAACTTTTCACCATGGTGATGCCTACCGTTATTACTGCAATGCCCAAGTGCGCCAAGTGCATGCCCCAAAATGAAGGCGGAATGCGACCTGGCTTTTTCATGCGAATGAAAATTTGCATCAGCAAACCCACCACCACCCACGTGGCCAAGGCCATGCCCATGCCAGTGAGCCAAGTGCCGCGTTCGGTGAGCATCCAGATGGCAATACCCGCCACCAAAGCGGCCAATGCAGGCAATCGCAAATCGTGGCCCAACTGTGCCCAACGCGCTTCGCGCCAATGCGCAATGCCGCCTGGCACCATCAAAAACACCACGGGCACCATGAGGGGCACAAACACCGCATTGAAGTAAGGCGCACCCACAGAGAGTTTGCCTAAATTAAGCGCGTCCACAATGAGCGGATAAATGGTGCCCAACAAAACTGCACCTGTGGCCACCACCAGCAACACACTGTTGGCAATCAGCATGGATTCACGCGACACCAAGCCCATCTTGCCGCCCAGTGTGGCTTTGGGTGCGCGCCAAGCAAACAAAGTTAAAGAAACGCCGACCACCACCGCCAAGAAAATCAGAATGAAGACGCCTCGCTTAGGGTCGGATGCAAACGCATGAACCGATGTGAGCACACCGGATCGAACCAAGAAGGTGCCCAAGAGCGACAGTGAAAAAGCGCCGATGGCCAGCAACACCGACCAAGCTTTGAAGCCGCCTCGCTTGTCGGTCACCATGAGGGCGTGAATGAGGGCTGTGCCAAACAACCAAGGCATGAGCGATGCGTTTTCGACCGGATCCCAAAACCACCAACCGCCCCAGCCCAATTCGTAATAGGCCCACCATGAACCCAAGGCAATGCCTGCCGTCATGAAAATCCAAGCCACAATGGTCCATGGCCTAGACCAACGTGCCCACGCAGCGTCCATCCGGCCCGATAGCAAAGCAGACACAGCAAAAGCAAAGGCCACCGAGAACCCCACATAGCCCATGTACAACATGGGCGGGTGAATGACCAAGCCCGGGTCTTGCAGCAAGGGGTTCAAATCTTTACCGTCAAGAGGCGCCGGTAACAGACGTTCAAACGGACTGGACGTGATCAAGATGAACATCAGGAAGCCGGTTGACACCAAGCCCAAAATGCCAATGACGCGTGCCACCATGGCCAAAGGCAATGTGCGAGAAAAAATGGCAACGGCCAAGGTCCAACCAGACAACATCAGCATCCAGAGCAACAAGGAGCCTTCGTGGCCACCCCACACCGAAGCAAACTTGTACTGAGTAGGTAGCAGCGAATTGGAATGACCCGCAATGTATTTGATCGAGAAGTCATCGGTCAAAGCCCCATGCGCCAACACCGCAAAAGAGAAAGCAATCAACAAAAATTGAAGCGTTGCAGCCGGTTTTGCCAAGGCTTGCCAGCGTTGGTTGTCATTGATGGTTCCGGCAAGCGGCAAGACCCCTTGAACAAGCGCCACACAGGCTGCCAGGATCAAGGCAAAGTGACCAATTTCAACAATCATTCAAAACTCTTTTCCATTATTTCTTTTCCATTATTTATAGGGCTTCACAGATTGTGCAGCCTTGGCAGCAGCGGCCTCGTCCAATGCGTGCTGTGCCTCTGGTGGCATGTAATTTTCGTCGTGCTTGGCCAATACCTCGGCGGCGGCAAACAATTGGCCATCCGAGATTTTGCCCTGCGCCACCACGCCCTTACCTTCTTTGAACAAGTCGGGCAAGATGCCCTTGTAGGTCACGGGCACATCGTGCGCAAAATCGGTGACCACAAATTGAACGTTTTCGCCATCTTTGATCAAGCTGCCCTCTTTCACCATACCGCCCACCCGAAAGGCCTTGCCCTTGGGCGCTTCGCCTTTGTAAACTTGCGTGGGCGTGAAAAAGAAAACCAAATTGCTCTGAAAAGCATTCAAAACAAATGCGCCTGCAATGGCCAAAGCCGATATACCCGCGGCAATCAATAAAAATCGTTGGTGTCTAGGTTTCATCAGGACCACTCCTTGCTGTTTTGTTCTGCAGCCAACTCATTGGCAATTTGATTCAGAGCTTGCGTGCGTGCATGCTTGACCCAAAAAATCTCGACAAGCATGCACAGCGCAGTCACTCCGAAGCTACCCCAAACATAAAGACCATACCCACCCATGGCCCAAAAATCGTTCCAGCTGTTCCAAATCATGCTTGAGCACCTCCAGCCGTGTTCTTCAGCATGAGCGCTTTGACCTCTGGCAAGTCGGCCACCCACTGGGTATGCCTTTCGCGCACCAAGATAATGCTGCGCACCCGGTAAAGGGCCATGGCCACAGCAAACATCCAAAACGCCACACTCATGATGAGCATGGCTTCAAGCATCACTTGCGCCATGCTCGAGCCTTTGGTAATTGACACCGAAGCACCTTGGTGCAAAGTATTCCACCACTTCACAGAAAAATAAATGACGGGCACATTGAGTGCACCCACCAAGGCCAAGATTGCGCCTGCTTTGTCTGCGCGGCGCGGATCGTCAATGGCGTTGGTCAAGGCAATATGTCCCAAATACAAAAAGAACAAAATGAGCTCTGAGGTGAGTCGGGCATCCCAAACCCACCAAGTGCCCCACATGGGCTTGCCCCAAAGCGCGCCAGTCCACAGTGACAAGAATGCAAAAATGGCGCCGGTAGGCGCAAGGGCTTTGGTCATCATGCCCGACAGGCGCGTGTTGAAAGTCAGGCCCAGCAAAGCCCAAAAAGCCATGGCCAAATAAATCAACATGGACATCCATGACACTGGCACATGCACAAAAATAATCCGATAGCCCTCACCCTGCTGAAAATCGGTGGGCGCCACAAACATGCCCAACCACAAGCCCCAAACTGCAAGTGCTGTGGCCAGACAAGCAAACAGGGGCCAAAGCTTGCCCGCCAATGGATAAAAGCTTTGGGGGGATGCGTAAGTAAAAAATTTTTGAATCATTGAATGAACGACTTCTTAGGATTCAAGTGCAATGCGCAGCGATGCCGCACTCGCCCAGGGGCTGAACACGGCCGCCACCAACACCAACGCAGCCAAAACCGACAAATGGGCCGCCGCGCCCAAACCGCTGATTTCAGCTTGAACTGCACCGGCACCAAAAACAAGCGCTGGCACATACAAGGGCAAGACCAACAGCGACAGCAGCACATCGCCGCCCCGCACGCCCAAAGTGAGCGCAGCGCCAACAGCGCCAATCAAGGAAAGCACCGGTGTACCCAAAAGCAAACTCAAAGTCAAAACCCAAAGTGCGTTAGTGGACAGGTCAAATTGGAGACCCAAAATAGGTGCCAACAAAACCAATGGCAACCCAGAGAGTAACCAGTGCGCCAATATTTTGGCGGCAACCAGCAAAGATAAACTGTTGGGCGATAAGGCCATTTGCTCTAAGCTGCCATCGGCGAAGTCGGTGGCAAACATTCGGCTCAAAGACAGCATGCTGGCCAACAAAGCCCCCACCCACAAGATACCCGGGGCTACCAATCGAAGTGTGTTCATTTCAGGGCCAATGCCTAGAGGGAAAAGCGCCGCCACCACGACAAAGAAAAACACGGAAGTAATCACCTCATTTTTGCGCCTTAAGGCCAAAGTCAGGTCGCGCTTCACGATGGCAACAAATGCACTCATGCGCTCAACCTGTAAGAGCGGCCATGGCCAGCAAGTGAAACCGCTTGGTGACTTGTTAACAACACCATGCCCTGGTTTGCCAGGTGGGCGTTGACCACTTCTGCGAACGCAAGTTGGGCTGCGGGGTCCAATGCCACAAACGGCTCGTCCAAGATCCACAACTTAGCGGTAGACAACTGTCTCCCAGCTACCGCAGCATGAGAGAGCAGATTTTCTAGGGGGGTCAGGTCTTCTTTGAGGGCCAATTGGTGCCCTAGATAGGCCAGATTGGCTCTAAATTCATCTGAATTTTCGGAAACTGGCTGGCCTTGCCAGCAAATCTGCCCCTCTTCCAGAGGGCTTAATCCGCAAGCTAGCCTTAGCAAGCTGGTTTTTCCAACGCCATTGTCTCCCTCCAAATGCAAGTACTCACCGGCTTGCAATGAAAAGGAGACGCCTGAAAACAGACGTTTTTCACCGCGGGAGCAACAAAGATTGGAAACGCTGAACATGTGCCTGAATGATCGCAGAAGATGCCCATCCAGAATTGGTAGAAGTCAAAAAAAATAGACAAATATGTCTTTGCCTTTCATTTTAACGCTCTGTCTTAGTTGGCAGGCGTTCCGCCTTGTTCAAGTTCTTTGGCCCGTTTATCGGCCTCAGACTTTCTGTACAAGCTAAGCACATTGGGCAATCGATCCAACATTTCCGCCCACTCATAATCAAAGGGCATTCCCACCCATTCACCGCTGGCTTTGAGGCCGGCAATGCTAGCTTTAATTTGATGCCGCGCTACATCAAACATTTTCAACTCTTCCTCCGTCAAGGACTCGCGAAGGTTTTTAGAAATATCAGCCTCAAGCAATACCAGCTTGTCATGGTGCATTGCCAACTCACGTTTGAGCGTTTCAGAAGAAAGCATGCTAGCGTGAGGATGCTGAATTTCATCTAGCTTGTCAGTAATTTCTTGAAAACTTTGCTGGGTCTGAAAATAGAAAATCAGAAAACCTGCCAAAAGGATAAAAAGGACAGCTATCACTAACAGGAAAAAATTGTCCACAGCAAACCTCACTTCGTCAATTTGTCATCATCCTACCCAACTGTCGCCCATGCGGCAACTCGTCATGGGCCATTTTCGCCCACTTCAGCAAAAAATACACTTCAAAGCTACACTGCGCTCCAAGGAGAATTCGTCCGTGAACCAAGCTTTTGCCACCTCATCTTTAGACACATCCCTCGAGACCCCCCGATTTGGCAGTGGCAAATCGGTCAAACGACTGGAAGACCAGCAGCTCCTTTTAGGCGCAGGTCAGTACACCAACGACGTCACCCTGCCCGGTCAGTCTTTTTTGGTTTTCCTCCGCTCCCCCTACCCACACGCCAAAATTACCCGCCTAGACACCATCGCTGCCAAAGCCATGCTGGGCGTATTTGGCCTGATAACAGGCCAAGACCTCTTGGCGGCAGGCGTCAAGCCCATGGCGCGTCCCATGAACTTTAAACGGGCAGATGGCAGCCCCTTGTCTTGCACGACACGCTATCCCCTAGCGACAGACACCGTAAGATTTGTGGGCGAACCCGTTGTGGCGGTTGTGGCAGACACTGAAGAAAACGCGCGCAATGCTGCTGAAGCCATTCAAATTGACTATGAACCCTTGCAAAGCGCAAGCACCTTGGCCGACGCCCTCGCGCCCAATGCGCCACTTTTCACAGACGCCCCAGACAACATCGTGGCTGAAACGCGCTACGGCGATGCCGCCGCCACCCAAAAGGCTTTTGATCAAGCAGCCCATGTGGTCCATTTGGACATTGTCAACCAGCGTGTGGCCGCGCTTTCTATTGAACCCCGAAGCGTTTTGGCCTACCCAGACAACGGCCGCCTGACCATCCGCATGAGCAGCCAAATGCCCACGGGCGTACGCAACACCGTTGCCGATTTGATTGGCCTCGACAAAGAAAAAATCCGTGTCATTGTTGGCGATGTAGGGGGCGGCTTTGGCATGAAAACCGGCGCCTACGCAGAAGACGTGGTTACCGCTTTTTGCGCCCACACGCTGGCCCGTCCCGTCAAATGGATTGCCGATCGCAGCGAAGAATTTTTAAGCAGTTCACACGGCCGCGACATTCAAACCAAAGCGTCTTTGGCCTTGGCCCAAGACGGCAAAATTGTGGGCTTGCGCATCGAAACCTTGGCCAATGTAGGGGCCTACCCCACCATGACCGGCCTGGCCATCCAAATGCTCATTGGGCCTTGGGTGCAAAGCAGCGTCTACGACATTCAAACCATTGACTACCACTTCACTGGCGTCATGACTCACACCGCCAGCACAGGCGCTTACCGCGGGGCCGGCCGCCCCGAAGCCATCTACAACATGGAACGTTTGATGGACGAGGCTTCGCGCGTAAGCGGCATTGACCGCATCGAACTGCGCCGCAAAAACTTTGTCAAACCCGAACAAATGCCCTACAAAAACCCCATGGGTCAGGTGTACGACACGGGCGCCTTTGAAATGATCATGAACGAAGCGCTTGAGGCGGCTGATTGGAACGGTTTTGCCAAACGCGAAGCCGCCTCCAAAGCCCAAGGCCTCTGGCGCGGTTTGGGCATTGCCACGTTCTTGGAATGGACCGGCGGCAATGCACTCGAAGAAAACGTGCAGGTTCAAATTTTGGCCGACGGCATGATTGAGGTCGCCTCTGCCGTCAATGCCATGGGCCAGGGTATTGCCACCTCTTTGGCCCAATTGGTGGTCGATGTGTTTGGCGTCGACATTTCTCAGGTTCGGGTGGTTTTGGGCGATACCGACCGGGCCAACGGTTTTGGCAGCGCAGGCTCTAGGTCTCTCTTTACTGGCGGATCCGCCATGCGGGTGGGCGCTGAGAAAACCTTGGACAAAGCTCGCGATTTGGCCGGACAGGCTTTAGAAGCCTCACCAGCCGATTTGACTTACCAAGGTGGCAAGTTCAGCGTGAAGGGCACTGACCTGCAAATTTCATTGGCAGACTTGGCCAAGCGCCAGCCAGACGCCCGAATTGAAGTTCAATCAAGCACCACGGCCAGTGGCCCCACTTGGCCTAATGGCTGCCATATTTGCGAAATTGAACTCAACCCCCAGACGGGTGAAACCAAAGTGGTGTCGTACACCTCCATGAACGATGCCGGCCGCATCGTCAACCCCATGATTGTGGAAGGCCAGCTTGACGGTGGTGCGGTGCAAGGCCTGGGTCAGGCCCTGTTAGAAGGCTTGGTCTATGACGCTGAAAGCGGTCAATTGGTCACGGGCAGCTTGATGGACTACGCAGCCCCGCGCGCCGACATCATGCCCCAAATGTTCCATACATTAACCAACCAAACCGTGCCCAGCACCAACAATGTCTTGGGCGTGAAGGGCGTTGGCGAACTGGGCACCATTGGGGCTACCCCCTGTGTTGTCAATGCTGTGGCCGATGCTTTTGCCAGAAATGGTCGGGGCCCACAAGCCAGCAAGATTCAAATGCCAATGACGCCATTCCGTTTGTGGGAACAGCTTCAAGGATTGTGAGATATCATGATCTATACCAAGCTATAATCTTTTTGTAATGAATATTTGATTTGGCATGTAGTTACGGCTTATAGAATTGGTTATGACTTCAAACAACAAATCTGCCACTGCCAATGCTTACATGCGGTTTTTGCAACTGGCTAGAGCGGTTCAACAATTGCCTGACGCGCCGCAGTTAGACGCCAACGAAAAAGCCTTGCTTGAAGAAATTGTGCTGCGTTGGTATGAAAACCGTGTCATGACGGTGCGAGAAGCCATTGGCTTGACGCACCTGGGCTCGCCCGCCACCCTGCACAAGCGCATCACCCGACTGCGTCAAAAAGATTTGTTAAAGACCTTCAACCAACCCGACGACAAGCGGGCCAAGTACCTCATTCCCACAGACAAAACCATGACCCTGTTTGGCGACTTTGGTAAGAAAATGAACACTGCCGTTGCCTCACCTGTTTGACCAACAGGCAGGTTTCTAAGCTTCTCTTTAAGCCTCTTTTCGGGGCTCTGCTAAGAACAGTTCTTGCAGATCACTTAAAAAATCAAATCCTCTTTCGGTAGGCCTCACATGGGCCATGTCGCGTTGGATCAAACCTTTGGTTTCAGCTTGCGCCAAACCCTTTTGGATGGCCGTCACGGCCAAGCCGGTACGGGCCATGAAATCGGTCAAACTAAAACCCTCTTTCAATCTCAATGAATTGAGCATGTACTCGAAGGGTAAATCTTCGCGCAATACTTCTTCATGCTGCGTTGCTGGCTCTCCCTTCAGTGCCTGCGCCATGTAAAGCTGCGGCTCTCTAAAGCGAACTTGCCGCGCAATGCGGTGCGCAAAACTGAGCTTGCTGTGGGCGCCAGCCCCAATGCCCAGGTAGTCGCCAAACTGCCAGTAGTTGAGGTTGTGCCAGCACCGGTGGCCTGGTTTGGCATAAGCAGACACTTCGTACCTTTCTAAACCCTGCTGGTCAGTCATCTCCGTGATCAAGTCCATCATGGCGTAGGCGTCGTCGTCCTCTGGCAACACCGGTGGGTGTTTGGCAAACAAGGTGTTGGGCTCGATGGTGAGGTGGTAAATGGAAATGTGGGGTGGCTTGAAACTCAATGCTGTTTCAACGTCCCGCTTCAGTTCGAGCAGGGTTTGACCGGGCAAGGCGTACATCAAATCCAAATTGAAGGTTTCAAAGGTAGACTGCGCTTCTTCAATGGCGGCCATGGCTTGCTCGCCATTGTGCACTCGGCCCAGCGCTTTCAGGTGTGCATCATTGAAGCTTTGAACACCAATTGACAAACGCGTCACACCTGCCGATCTGAAGGCTTTGAATCGATCTTTCTCAAAGGTGCCTGGGTTGGCTTCAAGGGTAATCTCGGCCTCGGCTTCCAAAGGCAAGCGAGCTCGGATGGCACTCACCAGGCGATCGATGCTTTGGGGGGTGAACAAGCTGGGGGTGCCGCCACCAATGAAAACACTGTGAACAGGTCGACCCCAAATGAGCGGCAGGCTGGTCTCTAAGTCGGCAATCAGGGCGTCGATGTAGCGCGCTTCGGGCATCCCTTGAGAAGGATCGCGCCATTCGTGTGAGTTGAAATCGCAATATGGACATTTTTGAATGCACCAAGGCAAATGCACATACAAAGAAAGGGGCGGCAACGACTGCAACTGAAGCAAGCCGGGCCGCATGGCATGCACCACGTCAAAGGCTTGCTTCATTCAAAGACCCCAGCGTTCGCGCATCAGCGCCACCATGGCAAGAGACGATCGACCCCGATGGCTGTTGGCATTTTTCACGTCAACTGGCAACTGCGCAAAAGTTTTTCCAAACTCTGGCAAAAACAAAATGGGGTCGAAGCCAAACCCATTGCTACCCGCAGGTTCAGGCGCAATATTGACCACCACACGGCCCACGGCAATCAGGGGCTCGGGGTCAAATGCAGACCTCACAGCCACCAAGGTGCTCACCATGGCCGCAAGCCTATTTTCAACCGCAGCCATTTGCTCAAGCACGGCCTTGACGTTGTTGGCATCCGATTTTTCGTAGCCAAACTGCATGCAGTAGTAGGCCGTGTCAACGCCAGGCAAACCGCCAAATGCATCAATGCACAAGCCCGCATCGTCGGCTACGGCTGGCAAGCCACTGTGCGCGGAAGCATGGCGCGCCTTGGCCAGCGCATTTTCGACAAATGTTTTGTAGGGCTCTTCGGCTTCCGAAATATTCAACTCAGACTGCCGAACCAGTTGCACATTGAGTGTGCCAAACATGGTTTGCAATTCGGCCAACTTGCCTGCGTTGTTGGACGCCAAAACCATCTTCATGACATCAAGCCCCAGCGTGCAGGTGCGTTTGGCGCGATTGCTTTTGCAATTGCACCAACTCGGCAATGCCTTTCTCGGCCAAAGCCAGCAAACTGTCCATTTCTTTGCGTGTAAAGGCCACGCCTTCTGCCGTGCCCTGCACTTCCACAAAATTGCCAGCGCCCGTCATGACCACGTTCATGTCGGTGTCGCAAGAAGAATCTTCGTTGTAGTCTAAATCGAGCAAAGCCGTGCCATCTTTTAAGCCCACAGAAATGGCGGCCACCGAATCCAAAATAGGCGACTCAGTTAACTTGCCCTGATGCATGAGCCAGTCAACTGCATCTTGTGCCGCCACAAAAGCGCCAGTGATGCTGGCCGTGCGCGTACCGCCATCGGCTTGCAGCACATCACAATCGAGGTGGATGGTTCGCTCACCCAGTTTCTTCAAATCGAACACGGCACGCATTGAGCGGCCAATCAGGCGCTGAATTTCTTGTGTTCGGCCACTTTGTTTGCCGCGCGCGGCTTCGCGGTCGCCGCGCGTGTGCGTTGCGCGGGGCAACATGCCATATTCGGCTGTGACCCAGCCTTCGCCGCTGCCCTTTTTGTGTCCAGGTACTTTTTCTTCCACCGAGGCGGTGCACAAAACACGGGTATCGCCAAATTCAATGAGCACAGAGCCTTCTGCGTGCACGGTGTAGCCGCGTGTGATTCGAACCACACGCAACTGATCTTGATGTCGTGCATGTGCGCGTGTGATTGGTGAGGAAGTGTGGGTCATGGTGAGGCGATGTTCAAGTTTGAGATAATGGGCCCAATTAGCCTTAGAGGCATGAGGCACAGCGGCCAAGCCCCCAACAGATCAGCAGTGCTCCACTGCCGTACCCTAGAAAGAATCAATGCCAGTTTACAGTATGACCGGGTATGCCAGTGTGCAATCCAGCACACCAACAGAAGAGGCCAAAAGCCATGACTCAGCCGCCACTTCTGTCCGTTTTGGCTTGGAAATTCGATCCGTCAACAGCCGCTTTTTAGATCTGAGTTTTCGCCTGCCCGACGAGTTGCGCCACACCGAACCCGCCCTGCGGGAGCACATCACCCAGCACATCAAGCGCGGCAAGGTCGAAGTTCGCGCGGTGTATCACAGCAACCAAGACACCGACCTTGCCGACCCCTCCATTGGCACCCTCCAAAAACTGCTTAGCCTCCAAAACAAAATCCAGAGTTGGCTGCCAGGAGCTCGCGACCTCAGCGTATCGGATGTCATCAAACTGGCCTCTCACGAAAAGTCTGGTACCGGTCTGAACGAAGCCGATCTCATGCCCTTGGTTACCCAAGCCGTGAAGGCCCTCAAAGACGCTCGCGCCAGAGAAGGCGCCCGCTTGGCCGACATGCTGCAAGACCGCCTAGGCCAATTGCGCAATTTGGCGTCACAAGCCGCCCCCCTCCTGCCCCAATTGGTTGAGCAGCAGCGCCAACGCTTCATTGACCGTTGGAACGAAGCCATGGCTTTGTCAGAAGGCACTGTTTCCTCAGATGTGGCCAAAGACCGCGCACTCACAGAAGCCACGGCCTTTGCCATTCGCATTGATGTGGCTGAAGAACTGACACGTTTGGCGTCCCACTTAGACGAAATTAGCCGCTTGGTCAAAAAGGGCGGCGACATTGGCAAGCGTCTCGACTTTCTCATTCAAGAACTCCACCGCGAGGCCAACACCTTGGGCTCCAAGTCGGCGGCCCTCGAACTCACCAACATATCGGTTGAGATGAAGGTGCTGATTGAACAAATGCGTGAGCAGGTGCAAAACATCGAATAAGTGGCGAGCTAGCCTCTCCACAAGCCCCAGACACCATTACACTCCTTGCCATGGAATATCCTGGAAACCTCTACGTAGTAGCCGCCCCCAGCGGAGCGGGCAAGTCCAGCCTGGTCAAGGCCCTCATGGAACTAGACTCCCGCGTTTTGCCTTCGGTGTCTCACACCACCCGAGCACCTCGGGGCCAAGAAAAACATGGCCGGGAGTACTTTTTTGTTTCCCAGCAAGAGTTTGATGCCATGGTGGCAGGCGATGCCTTTGTCGAATGGGCCCATGTGCACGGCCATCGCTATGGCACCTCTAAGAAAATGCTGGAAGAGCGCATGACGCAAGGCTCTGACGTCATTCTTGAAATTGACTATCAAGGTGCCATCCAAATCCAAAAGGTCTTTGGCAATGCCATTTTGATCTTCATCCTCCCCCCCAGCTGGGAAGAACTGCGCAGCCGTTTGGAGCGCCGCGGCGAAGACAGCTCCGAAACCATCGAACTGCGACTACAAAATGCGGCCATTGAGTTGGCTCAGGTCAAAGAATTCGACTTCGTTATAATCAACGAAGTTTTCGATCGCGCCTTGTTTGATCTCAAGGCCATCGTGCACGCTCAGCGACTGAAATATGCAGCCCAGCACCGAGCCCGTGCCGAAACTTTCGAATCCCTTCATATCACCTGATTTTTTACCGGAGACCTTCATGGCCCGCATTACTGTTGAAGATTGCCTCGAGCAAATCCCTAACCGCTTCCAATTGGTTTTGGCCGCGACATACCGCGCCCGCATGCTGAGCCAGGGCCACACACCCCGTGTCGAGAGCAAAAACAAGCCAGGCGTCACTGCCTTGCGCGAAATTGCAGCTGGCAAAGTTGGTTTGGAAATGCTCAAAAAAGTAAACTAATTTCTACATCGCGTCAGCCCCTTGCGGGTACGGCCAAAATCAGCCTCAAGGTCTCTAAACTTGGGGCTTTTTTGTGTCTGTATGAAGCCAAGGATTCAGGTCTTGCCCCAGGGCTATGAGAAGGTGTCTCAGTCGCGTTACATTTGAGGCATGCGCGCAGCTTTTTCATCTATTTTTCACAAGCCTGGTAGTACTTCAATACCCGGAAAGCGCGAGAACGCCCACAACATTCAGGCAGGCATGCCCAGCACCAGTGCCGCCAATGCAGCCGCAGCCAGTTTTGCCGCCTTGGTCGCCCAACTGAGCTACCTCTCTGCAGCCGACATCGAACTGGTGCGCAAAGCCTACCGAGTTGCAGACGAAGCCCACTTGGGCCAACTTCGCAAGAATGGCGAGCCCTACATCACCCATCCTATTGCGGTAGCCACCCAATGCACCGAGTGGAAACTTGACGCTCAAGCTCTGATGGCGGCCCTGATGCACGACGTCATGGAAGATTGTGGTGTAACCAAATCAGACCTGATTGAAAAGTTTGGCTCGTCCGTGGCTGAACTGGTCGATGGCCTGACCAAATTGGACAAACTGGAATTCAACACCCGAGAAGAAAACCAAGCAGAGTCATTCCGCAAAATGCTTCTGGCCATGGCACGTGATGTTCGTGTGATTTTGATCAAGTTGGCCGATCGCACGCACAACATGCGCACCATGGCAGACATGCCGCGAGAAAAATGGGCTCGCATTTCTTCAGAAACCATCGAAATTTATGCCCCCATTGCGCACCGTTTGGGCTTGAATCAAACCTATCGAGAGTTGCAAGAACTGTCCTTTCAGCACCTCAAGCCTTGGCGCTACGCTGTGCTGTCAAAGGCGGTGGCCAAAGCGCGCAATCGCCGCCGTGATTTGATCCAAAAAGTGCAAGCAGAACTGGCGTCCACCTTCTCCAAGGCAGGCATTGAGGTTCAAATTTCTGGCCGTGAAAAAACGCTCTACTCCATCTACAAAAAAATGGATGGCAAGCACCTCAGCTTTGCACAGGTAACCGACATCTACGGCTTTCGACTCATTGTGCCGTCAGTCATCGATTGCTATACGGCGCTGGGCATATTGCACCAGATGTACAAACCAGTGCCAGGCCGATTCAAAGACCACATTGCCATTGGCAAGGTCAACGGTTATCAGTCTTTGCACACCACTTTGGTCGGCCCTTCGGGTGTCAATGTGGAGTTTCAAATGCGCACCGAAGCCATGAATGTGGTGGCCGAGTCGGGCGTTGCAGCGCACTGGCTTTACAAAGACAAATCATCGAGCAGCATGGAAGCCGAGCGCTTGGGCACGCAGTGGTTGCAATCCCTTCTCGATATCCAAAAAGAAACACGCGATGCGTCTGAATTTTGGGACCACGTCAAGGTTGATTTGTTTCCCGATGCGGTTTATGTGTTCACGCCCAAGAGCCAAATCATGTCGCTGCCGCGCGGTGCAACAGTGGTCGATTTTGCTTACATGATTCACAGCAATCTGGGCGATCATTTGGTGGCGGCCAAAATCAACAATCAGCAAGTTCCTTTGCGCACAGAGCTCAAAAACGGCGATGTGGTGGAGGTCATGACAGCACCTGTGTCTGCACCTAACCCCTCATGGCTTGGCTTTGTCAGAACTGGCCGTGCGCGCTCCAGAATTCGGCACCACCTCAAAACCATGGCACACAGTGAGTCGATGGACTTGGGGCTCAAACTACTCACGCAAGCTTTGCGCGCCGAAGGCATCGAAAAAATGCCAGACGATCCATCGCGCTATCAAGGTTTGTGGGACAAAGTTTTGCGATTCACTGGCAACCGAAGCCGCAGCGATCTGTTGGTTGATGTGGGGCTTGGCAAACGAATTGCCAGCATTGTGGCCAAACGCATGGCCGCGTTGCTCTCGGAGATGGGCGAAAAGCCCGATCCCTTGCTCATGACCCGCGAGCGCTTCATGGCCAACGACACCATTTCGCAAGGCGCCATTTTGCTGGATGGCACCGAAAACGCCTCGGTGGTTTATTCACACTGCTGCCGCCCGCTGCCAGGCGACAAGATCATTGGCTATTTAGGCCGCGGCGAAGGTCTGGCAGTTCACACCGCAGACTGCAGCGTGGGCATGAAGCTTCAGCAAAAAGACAGCGAACGTTTCATTGGGGTGGAGTGGTCAGACGAAATCATGCGCAACTTTGAAACCAGCATCAGAGTCACTGTGGTCAATACAAAAGGTGTGTTGGCCCGCGTGGCAGGCACTCTGGCCGACTCTGAGGTTGACATCGTTCACGTTGAAATGGGACAGGCCAGTGCACAAGACGCTGCTGAAAACACTTTCATCATTTCTGTGCGCGATTTGAGCCATCTTGAAGCTGTGCTCAAAAACTTGAAGCGCACACCAGCGGTTTTGAATGCTGAGCGCATCACGCACCGGGCGCGTGGCCAAAGTTCAGATCAAAAATAATGGCCTGCACTTGGCTGCAGACCCATTGAGTCCTTTGGGTACAGTTGGTTTTTGTTTCTTTAAGGCTCTGAAGGCGCTGGATACGTCACATCGAGCACCTCAATTTCCCGCCAACCCTGAGGTGTGACCAACTTCAACACATCGCCAATGCTCGACTTGAGCAAGGTGCGCGCAATGGGCGATACCCAACTCACCTCACCCTTCAAACTGTCGGCCTCATCAATACCCCGAATGGTGACAGTGCGCTCAACTCCGCTCTCTTCCACATAGGTTACGGTGGCCCCAAAGAAAACTTGGGTCCTGCCATGGTGCGCGCTTGGGTCTGTGACTTCTGCAATTTCCAATCGTTTGGTCAAAAAGCGAATACGCCGGTCAATTTCGCGCAGTCTTTTTTTGCCGTAAAGGTAATCACCATTTTCTGAACGGTCGCCATTGCTGGCGGCCCAATGCACAATTTCGACCACCTTGGGGCGTTCATCGTCCATCAGGCTGAAAAGCTCTGCGCGCAAATTAGCGTAGCCCTGAGGGGTCATGTAGTTGCGTGTGCCCGCGGGCAAAGGCGGCAGGCTGGGGTCTTCGCCATCGTCGTCGGCGCCGTCTGTTTCGCGAGTGAAAGCTTTGCTCATGGCCGTGATTGAAAAGAATCCGTTTGGTCTTGTTGGGCCGGTTGGGCCGGTTGGTCCGGTTGGCACAAAGAAAAACAGCCTAGGGGCGTAAGCCTCTAAGCTGTGTTCTAGTCTCGAAAAATCGAAATCTGGTGCGGCTGGCAGGAATCGAACCCACGACCCCTTGGTTCGTAGCCAAGTACTCTATCCAGCTGAGCTACAGCCGCGAAGCTCTGGATTGTAGCACGGTATTTTTTGCTTCTTTTGCCCAAGAAGCCAGATTGTCTAAAAACATGAGGCTCACCCGAGCCTCATTGCCCGCTGAAAAACCAGCAGAGTGAGGCGTCACGATGACATTGGCCAGGCTCCAAAGCGCTGACGATGGGGGCAGCGGTTCATGCTCAAAAACATCCAAATAAGCACTTCCCAACTTGCCTGTTTGCAAGGCTTCTATCAAATCCTTCTCGACCACCACTTCACCGCGCGCTACATTGACCAAGCCAGCGCCCTGCGGCAGCAAAGCCAATCTGCGGGCATCGATCAACCCCCGAGTGGTGGCAGTCAGGGGGCACATCAAAAGAAGCCAGTCGGTGCTTGGCAGTGAAGCATCGAGTGTTTCGTAGGTCAACATTTCTATCTGCGATGCGCCAGCAGCAGAATAAGAGGAAGTACCAGCATGCGCTTGCTGTCGTACCACTTTCAAGCGAAGGCCCAGCATAGACAGAAACTGCGCCACCCTTTGTGCAATGGGACCCCAGCCTACGAGCATCGCTGTTTGGCCTGCCAAATCTGGTGGCAATTGGGAACCCAACAACGGCGCCCATTTTTTCTCATGCATGGCATGAACCAACTCTGGAAATTTGCGCGACAAAGCCAACAAGCCTGCCAAGGCTGTTTGGGCCACCACCTCGGCATTGGCACCCGAGGAGGTTGCCACCTGCACACCATTTGCTCTGAGGCGTACATACACATCTCGATCAGCCCCCGCAGAGTGAATGTGAACCCAACGCAAATTTGGCGACTCTTCTAAAACTTGATAGCAAGCTTTCAAACTGGGCGCGAGTTCGTGTTTGGTCGACAAGCCAGTGACGTCTCGGGACACAAAAGCACAGTCAAAATCGCGTCGGCCTGTCGCCACTGCTTGCTCAAAGCTCACACACTCAAAGGGCCGATCGGCCATGACGCGCGCAATTTGCGAAGACAAGCCACGCAAGGCCAACTCAGACAGCAAAATATTCATGCCATTACTCAGCTTTAGCGCCTGATTCTTTCACGATGACCCGCCATTTATCGGTTTCGCGTTGCACAAATTGTCCGTATTGCAATGCTGTTCCACCCACAGGATCGGCACCCTGGGCCACCATTTGTTGTTCGATGGCTGGTGAACTCAGAATTTCATTCACCGCTTTGTTCACGGTTGAAATCACGATATCGGGGGTACCCTTCGGCGCAAAGAATCCGAACCAAGACCCGGCTTCGAAATTGGGCATTCCCATTTCAATCACCGTTGGAACATCGGGCATTGATCGCGAACGCTTTAAGCTACTCACGGCCAAGGAGCGCAATTTACCGGCCTGAATATGCGGCATCACTGAAGGAATGGTGGCAAACATAAACTGAATACGACCAGCCAATAAATCTTTGAGGGCATCCGCACCTTTGTAGGGAACATGTGTGGCATTGAAGCCCGCTCTCTTGGCCAACATGAAGCTAGACAAGTGGGACGATGTGCCAACCCCTGTGCTGCCGTAATTCAATTTGCCATCATTGGCTTTGGCATAGGCAATGAACTCTTCCATGGTTTTGACAGGCACGCTGGGATTGACCACCAACACATTGGGTACATCGGCAATTTGCACAATGGGCACCAAATCAGTCAAGGGGTTATAGGGCAGCTTGCCATACAAAGTGGAATTAACGGCCATAGGGCCAACTGAATTCACAATCAAAGTGTAGCCATCGGCGGGTGAACGGACCACCAACTCAGTGCCTAAGTTGCCGCCAGCACCCGGCTTGTTGTCGATGACAAAGGGTTGCTTTAATTTTTCGGTCAATTGCTGTGCAACGATGCGCGCCAAGATGTCAGTGGTGCCACCAGCGGTAAAGGCCACCACCACTTTCACCGGCTTTTGTGGATAGGCATTGGTTTGTGCATGTGAGCTGGTCATGAGCGCACTGCAAATACCAAGGGCGATCATGCCTGCATGCAAGAAATTTTTAGTTGAAAAAACCGTCATTCTTGTGTCCTCTTGTTTTCTCTAGTTTTCTGAAGCGTGATCAAGTTTTGTAACTTGGATCCATGCGGTCTAGTTTGCGCAGCAGTGCGGGCCACTCCATCAAACCGTAGGGACGGCGGGTGCTGGGTTGGTAGTTGTTCCAAGTTTCTTCCAAGACGTCTGGCGCTACTTTTGCAAAAGCGGTATTGCACGCCATGGCAGCCAACTGCGAGTGGCACGCCAACTCCAATCGGTGCATCCAGTTAAAGGCCTCACCCACACTCTTGCCAACTGTCAAGGCGCCGTGATTGCGCAAAATCAAGGCTTCGCCTTGCCCCAAATCTTGAAGCAGCGAGGCTTTTTCTTCATGATTGAGCACAACGCCTTGATAGTCATGGTAAGCAATTTTCAAAAAGCGCATGGCTGTTTGTGTTAACGGCAGCAAGCCACACTCAAGCGATGACACGGCCATAGAAGCCCAACTGTGGGTGTGAATGATGCACCTCACTTCCGGCCGGGCTTCATGAATGGCGCTGTGAATGACATAACCCGCTTTGTTGATGCCATAGTTCAACTCACCAAAGTCTGGCTTGTCCAAAATATTGCCGTGAATGTCAATTTTAATCAAGCTTGAAGCGGTAATTTCTTCGTACATCATGCCGTAGGCATTGATCAAAAAAGCGCCCTCTTCACCGGGCACGCTGCAGGAGACATGGTTGGCCATCATGTCGGACATGCCGTATATATCGACCAGTCTGTAACACGCTGCCAAGTCCACGCGGGCTTGCCACTCTTCGGGGGTGCACCGATTTTTCATCGATTCAATTTTCAAGATACCGTTTTCAAGCATTGAGAAACCTACGTAGCCGATTTAAAAGAATTTTGAGGCGTGATTTTGAACCACAACGCTGAGAGAAAGATGGCGAGTAATACCAGCAGAAGTGCCAACCCAGAAAGCAATGCTGTAATTTCTGTATCGCGTTTTTCCAGGGTGAATTGGGTGGAAAGGTGCTTGTAAACCTGCTTCAAATCGTCTGCCGAGCCCGCCTTGAAGTAGTCTGCTTCTGTGATTTTGGCAATTCTTTTTAAGGTCTCTTCATCGACTTGCGTGAAAAAAGAATAGCCTTCGTAGCCTGGAATAAAGCCATTGGGCGTGCCAAAGCCCACTGTATAAACCCGCACACCCAAATCGGCCGCTTTTTGCGCAGCCACCAAAGGATCGGGGCCCGTGGTTCGGCGACCATCGGTCAGCAAAACAATGGCACCCCCCTTGTATGAGCCCGGCGGTTCTGGCGGACGCTCTGCAGGCTTGGGTTTGGCATCTAGACTTTGCGCGCCCCCAGACCCCTGATTGCCCTGAGGGTTGTAGCCAAAAGGATTGGGGGTGTAGAGCGCTGCCTCCAAATCAATGGCCGCTTCGGGTCGCAATGTGCTCAATGCCAACAAGAGGCCACTGCCTGTGGCCGTTCCGCGCTGCAATTGAAATCGATCGATGGCGGCAACGAGTTCTTCCTTGTCTTGGGATACATGCTGAACAACCTGCGCATTGCCAGCAAAGGACACAATACCAACGCGAACATTGCGCGGTAAATCTTGTAAAAATTCCTTGGCGGCCTTTTGTGCCGCCTTGATACGGCTGGGGTCCACGTCCTCTGCAAGCATGCTTCGGGAAACGTCCATGGCCATGATCAGGGTCATGTAGTCGGCGGGCAAAGTGACTCTGGCCATGGGCCGTGCACTGGCCAATAACAACAACGCCACCGCCAAACCGATCAAAGCAGGCGGAACATGGCGCCGCCAAGGTGATGGCAATGCCATGTTTTGCAAGATCCAAGAGACCCCCGAAAACACCACCACTTGCTGCCGTTTTCGCCTTAGCAGCCACACATAAGCGGCCACCAAGAGCGGCAAGAGCAAAAGCGACCAAAGCATGTGGGTGTGTATAAATTGCATAGCCAATAGGGTTTTCGCAAGTTCCGACAATTTACCATTGAAGCTTATGTTATGGTTATTTGATGAAACGAGAGGCGGTTTTTAGCAAAAGCCCGCGAACTGTGGGTTCGGTCTCGCACACTGATGCGGAATCAAGCACGCCCCCACAAAACTCAGCCAACCAAACACCGGTTCCCATCCCCTCACCCGCTGCGCGCCCTTCTTGGCGCAACAAGCTTCGTTGGGATTTTGTAGCCGTCTTCTTGCTTGGCGTCCTTTTGAGCATGTTGGTCATGGGAGTTTTTCTCATACAGCGCAACGTGCCTAAAGTACTCACCCAACAAGACATTGATGGCGCTGTATTGCACACGCTTCAAACCAAAGAACTGCCCTCGGCCAGGACAAGGAAAGTGGTGTGGGCACCGGTGTGGTCATCAAAGACGATGGCACCATCTTGACCAACTTTCACGTCATCGCAGGCGCCAAAAAATTGAAGGTTACTTTTTTTGATGGCACCGAAGCTGAGGCAACGGTTGTTTCAGTGCAGCCCGAGAAAGATTTGGCCGTGATCAAACCGCAGAAAATTCCAGATGATCTTGAGCCCGCCATCTTAGGCTCCAGCCAACAGCTTCTGCCGGGCGACATGGTGGTCGCCGTTGGCTTTCCCTTTGGCATTGGACCCTCTGTTTCTTCAGGCGTTGTTTCGGGGCTCAATCGCCAATTCAAATCGCCAGATGGCACGCAAGTTCTGCAAGGCCTGATTCAATTTGATGCCGCCGCCAATCCGGGCAACTCAGGGGGGCCCTTGGTCAATATGTCGGGCGAAGTGGTTGGCATTGTGACCGCCATCTTGAATCCAACTTCGGCCAGAACTTTCATTGGCATCGGCTTTGCCACCACCATCGAAAGTGCAGGCTCTGCGGTTGGCCTGCCACCCTTTTAATTTTCGGAGACAACACCATGACGCTTTCAAATGAAGCTTGGCGAGGTCATAACACCTCACCCCAACTCAAGAACCCCGCCGAAGCTGCGGCCCTCATGCAACGCGTGCTTTATGAGGTCAAGCGCGTGGTGGTGGGGCAAGATGTTTTTTTAGAACGCGTGCTCATTGCCCTTTTGGCGCAAGGCCACCTGCTCATTGAGGGTGTGCCTGGCTTGGCCAAAACCCTGACTGTGAACACGCTGGCCAAAACCCTAAACGGCCAGTTCAGCCGCATTCAATTCACGCCTGACTTGCTACCCGCCGACCTGGTTGGTACCCGAATTTTCAATCAGCAAACCAGTCAGTTCAGCACGGTTTTGGGGCCCGTCTTTACCAATCTGTTGTTGGCTGACGAAATTAACCGCGCACCCGCCAAGGTTCAAAGTGCCTTGCTGGAGGTCATGCAAGAAAGGCAAGTCACCATTGCAGGGCAAACACACCGTGTGCCTTCGCCATTCTTGGTCATGGCCACCCAAAACCCCATTGAAACCGAAGGCACTTACCCGCTGCCAGAAGCGCAAGTCGATCGCTTCATGATGAAAGTTTTGATCGACTATCCCTCCGAAGACGATGAGTTTGTGATCGTTCAGCGCGTCATCGCCGGCGGCGCGCAAGTTTCGGGCGTGGTCACGCCAGAAGATTTGCAAATGCTCCAAGCGCAATGCCGACACTGCTATGTCGACCCCAGCTTGGTGCACTATGCCGTCAAATTGGTTTCTGCCACCCGCTTCCCAGAACGCTATGGCTTAGAAAAACTCAAAGGACTTTTGAGCTTTGGCGCCAGCCCACGCGCCAGCATTGGCTTGATTGAGGGTGCACGTGCACTGGCTCTCATGCGCGGCCGCGATTACGCGCTGCCTGAAGACGTAGCCGACTTGGTGCCCGATGTCTTAAGGCATCGTTTGGTGCTGTCTTACACGGCCTTGGCCGAAGGCAAAACACCCGAGGCCATCATCCAAGAAGTCATGAAGGCCGTGCCCATGCCAGACAAGCCATTGGCGTCGAATGTCCGCTGAAGCCTTGTTACAGCAACTTGAGTGGACGGTTCTTCGTCGGCTAGATGGCTTGCTGCAGGGAGATCACAAAACCTTGTTCAGGGGTGCAGGGCTGGAGTTGGCCGACCTGCGCGAATATCAAACGCACGACGATGTTCGGCACATCGATTGGAATGTCACGGCGCGCATGCAAACACCCTATGTCAGAGAGCATCAAGAAGATAGAGAAATCAGTGCTTGGTTTTTGCTGGACCTCACAGGCTCGATGGATTTTGCAAGCGCAGCCCAAAGCAAACGTGATCTCATGTTGTCTTTTGTGGCCATCATGGCCAAGTTGCTCTTGCAGCGTGGCAACCGAATTGGTGCGCTGATCCTCAGCCCCACCGAAGCGGCTGGCTTTAAATACATTCCAGCCAGAATGGGTCGGCGTCATTTGCTGCATGTTTTGCACACCGCACAAACAACCGGCGTTTCAAAAGCGCCGCACCAAACCGATTTGAACCAATGGCTTGCGCGTGCCAATGGCCTGCTCAAACGCCGCTCTTGCATCTTTGTGGTTTCCGACTTCATGGGTAATTTCAATTGGGCGCAGCAAATGTCTCACCTAGGCCGACGGCACGATACTGTGGCAGTCAGGCTCTACGATCCTGTTGAAATGCAGCTGCCCAATGCAGGCCTCTTAACGCTGCAAGACTCTGAGTCATCTGAGCAATTGCTGCTTGATACAGCCAATCCAAAATTCAGAAAGCGCTATGCCCAATTGGTTGAAGAAAGAGAGATGCAACTGCAAACTACTTTCTCTCAGTCGGGCGTCGATGCGCTGGAGCTTTCAACCAATGAAGACATTGCGGCAGCCCTGTTGAGATTTTCCGAATTGAGAAAAAGGAGACTTTGGCGTGCCTGACCTCAGTTCCATTTCTTTTTTATGGCCCCTCATGTTGTACAGCGCCATCTTGGTGCCGGCTTTGGGTCTTGGCTATGCCTACTTAACCAAACGCTTTCCGCCCATTATTTTGAGCTTGGGTATGGTCATGCTCTGCGTGGCCATGGCCAGGCCGCAAGCCGTGTTAATGGCCCCTTTGCGCGAAGCCACCGTGATGCTGGCATTGGACACATCAGGCAGCATGCGCGCCAAGGATTTAAAACCATCACGCATTGAAGCAGCCCAACAAGCCGCCCTCAAGTTCATTGAAAGCAAGCCGGCCCGCTTGCGGGTTGGCTTGGTCACTGTGGCTGGCACTGCCGCCTTGGCTCAGGCCCCCACAGAGGAAAAAGACGCACTCCGACGCGCCCTCGAAAATTTACCCCTGCAATACGGCTCTGCACTGGGCTCTGGTTTGTTAATTTCTTTAGAAGCCTTGCTCCCTGGCTCGGGCATTGATGCGCAAAAAATCATCAATGAATCTGCCGACAATGGAGGACCTCGAAAACCAGCCGACTCAGGCAAATCCTTAGACACCCCCAAGCCCAAAGAAACAGAGGCCTCTGCCAGCCGCGGCCGCAATATGGCCATCGTGCTCATGAGCGATGGGCAAAGCAACATGGGGCCAGAGTTGATCAAAATGGCCGAGTTGGCGGCCTCTCACGAAGTCAAGGTGTACACCGTGGGCATTGGTACGCCCGAAGGTGATGTGGTTCAGATTCAAGGCCGCAGCATGCGGGTCAAGTTGGAAGACGAAGCTTTGAAGAAAGTGGCCAATATCACTCAAGGGACGTATTACAGGGCAGACAGCACAGAGGGTCTGGCCAAAATTTATGACCAGCTGGGTTATCGGCTGCGGTTTGAAAAAAGAGCACTGAGTGAAATCACGTCTTATTTGGCCCTGCTGGGTATGGCTTTCATTTTGATGGCATGCCTGCGCAATTTTTCCAGATTCGGCCGCATCATCTAACCTGACCACCTCATGCAAGACAACATACAGCGCCACATCCCTTTAAAAGGGGCCTCTAACTTTCGCGACTTAGGTGGGTATGTGGGCCATGAAGGTCGACCCGTCAAGTGGCGCACCCTGTTTCGCTCAGATCATTTGGCCAATTTAGAAACTGAAGACCTGGCTCAGTTGCAAAACCTCGGTCTTCAACGTGCCTTTGATTTCAGAGGCGTTCAAGAGAGTCAAGCACAAGCCTACGAGTGGCCCCAGATCAAGCGGCACAGCCTTAGCATTGAGCCAACGGTGGTGCAAAGACTTCAAGCCCAGCACCTCACTGGCAAGCCCCTCACGGCTGCCGATGCCTTGGATGCCATGCAAACCACCTACCGCGATTTTGTAAAGTCTGACTCGCACCGCTTTGCCCAATTGTTTGAACACATGCTCGACCACCCAGAACCGCTGCTGTTCCATTGCACCGCTGGCAAAGATCGAACAGGTTTGGCAGCGGCACTCATACTGAGCGCCTTGGGCGTCTCTCAATCAGATATTTGGCACGACTACCTTCTAACCAACCAGCTCTACAAACGCAACAGCACTGGCGCAAGCACCCTGTCGCCTGATGTCATGAAAATTGTGTGGGAAGTTCAAGAAAGTTTTTTGAATGCGGCTCTGGATGAAATTCAATCGAGGCACAACAGCATTGAAAATTATTTGCAAAGTCAATTGGGCTTAACGCCTGCCGCGCAAAGCAAACTGCAATCACTCTATCTGGCCTGATTTCTTGGACTGATTATCTGGGCTGAGTATCTAAACTGAATTACCGCGCGATGGGGTTGATACACGCCTCTTCCCCTTTTTTCTTGAAACAAGAGCAAGTGAGCGCATAGGCTTTCATCGTGCCTTTGACCACCTGCATGCTGGCGTTTCGAGTGGCTTGGCCTGGAATGGCAAATTTGGGTACAAATACTTTTCCCACTGATTTGCCCGTGATGAGCTCAACATTGGCTGCGCTGCATTGAATAGGGCCTCTCAGCCCATTGCTCACCTCAAAAATAAGAGTCTGATCATCGTCCTTGGCCCAACCGGCATTGAACTTCACTTTTTGCAGCTCAGGCTTAGACAATGGAACGTCCGTGAATTCCTCGGATGAAAAAGGATTCCATGCACTTGCAGAGGTCGCAATGAGGAAAGCAAAAAAAATGGACATGCACCGCATGTCCAAATTTTAAATCTAGTTTGAGATCAGACCAGAATGACGCTGTGAAGCAAATTAATTCTGATCTGACCCCAATTAAAAGATATCAGAGGCCAATCTTACCGCCGTCGTTTTTGGTAATGATCAAGGTGGCAGAGCGGGGGCGTCCGGTCGGGCCGTGAGCGGCTGCCAATCCACCGCCATTGCCTGGCCATTGGCTTTCTAGCGTGAAAGATGCTGCTGTGCCTATTGCGGTTGTGTTCTCGCCAGGGTGCTGGATGTTGACAAAAATTGTTTTGCCATCCGTCGTCTCTGTAATGCCCGTCACCTCGGCACCTTTGGGGGCTACCAAGAAACGGCGCAGACGAGACTCACCCAAAATACCGCCAACAAAGGTCTTTGTGGCGTTGTTGGTTGTGGAGGTGCCAGATATCAATGTGTTGTTGACTAAGAACTCTCCGCCATCGCCCACTTTACCGGGCACAGCTGCCAACAACATGCAGTTGGTTTCGTCTGTGAAGGCACCGTCGTCAGTTTGAATCCAGCAGATACCTGTGCTCTTGCTGAACCACAAACCATCAGGTGAAGAGAAGCTGTTATTGGCAGTCAACTTAGAAATATTGACGTTGGAAGGCATGTCTTCTTCTGCACCGAACACAAAGATGTCCCATGTGAAGCCCATGGCTGTGGCCAAGTTGTCTTGCTCTTTAAAGCGAATGATATGGCCGTTGGGGTTGCCTGAACCGTTTTTGCCATCTGTGTCGTTGTAAGAGCGTGGGTTGGCACCGTCCGCTGTATTGGGTGTGCGGTTGGCGGCACTGTTGTTGGTCAATGCAAAATAGATTTCACCATTGGCGTAATTCACAGCGCCCCACTCAGGACGGTCCATTTTGGTAGCGCCTACGGCATCCGCTGCCAAACGTGTGTGCACATAAATTTCAGCTTGAGTGGTAAATGTGAACCCTGGTGCGCCAGCATAGGATGTGATCAAAGGATTGCTGATAGACAACTCAATCCACTCACCCGCACCGGTGCTGTTGAATTTGGCAACATACAGCTTGCCTTCGTTGAGGTACTTGTTGCCAGCCGCCATACCGCCACCAATGTCTGCGGCGTCCCAGTTTTGAGCTGTTACAAATTTGTAAATGTATTCGTTGCGGCTGTCGCAACCCATGTAGAAAGCCAGTGGCTTGCCCACGACAGGAATGCCGCAAACGGCAGCCTCGTGCGCAAAGCGGCCCATGGCTGTGCGCTTGGCGGGTCGGGCTGTGGCGTTCAGAGGGTCAATCTCTAAGTTGTAACCAAAAGTGTGTGGCTCGTTGCGGAAGTCTGCAGCAGCAGAGGCACCACTGGCAGCCACATTCCAACGCGTGAAGCGGGCGTCTGTGTCGTCCATGTCGGTGGGGGTGTACCAGCCTTGTCCAGAACCTGCAGTGGCTGTGCTCGACAACACAGCGTTGCTCACACCATAGCGTTTGCGTGAGGCGATAATTTTTGCATCAGGCAATGTGGCGCCAGCAGGCATGTTGAAATAAACAGCCCAGTTTTCTTCGCAGCCCAGATAGGTACCCCAAGGTGTAATACCATGACCGCAATTGTTCAAGGTGCCGCGGGAAGTGGCGCCAGTGGTGTCAAAGCGTGTGACAAACATAGATCGAATGGCACTCAAATGGGCAGCTGGGCCTTGAACGTCCGCCACGGTTTGAGGCGTAATTCTGCGATTCAAAGCTGAGTCGAGGATGTAGCCTGTTGGTTTGCCGGTGCTGTCCAAGCTGATTTCTGACACAGAAATTCCGTGTAAGTTGATTTCTTTCAAAACTTCCAAACCTGGACGAGCTTTGACATCCCAATCGCCAAATTGGGTGAATTTTTTACCATTGGTGCCACCAGAGGTTTGGCCCTTGGGATGCAACAAATGTGAGTCAGCCGAGCTTTCATGGTTGACTGCCAATACGGCTCTGTTGGTAGCTGTAGCGCTGTAGCGGCCATTGCTGCCGATGTAGAAGATGTCCATGCCGTCGTGGTGATCACCAACGCGCATGCTCCAGTCGTCTGTTTCTGAACCTTGGTTGGAGTAAGCAGACACGCTGGTGGTCAGACGGTCACCGGTGGCATGCAACACTTTGACGGAGTAACCAGCAGGTACGGTCACTTGGTCTAGGATGCTTTTTGTGACGGGCGTGAATTTTAAAAGATCGGAAGCAGGCAAATCAGGAAGCGAAGTTGTACCACCACCGCAACCGGGCAGCATAGGCAAGGCCATCATGGAAGCCAAACCAAGGCCACCACGCAAAATGTTGCGGCGTGATGGGTTCTTGAGGGCTTCTTTCAGGACATCCTGAAAGTGGGGGTTGTTGGAATTGTTGTAGCTGATATCGTCGTTGATAGGCATTTGATGCACTCCTTGTTGAAAAAAACAATGAGGCAACTATTGCAACAATCAATGACAGATCTATGAAGGGTCTGTGAAATTTTTAAGTAATCAAGAGGTTAAATCAGTGCTTCAACTTCTGGTGTGACCATTCGCGATACAGGGAAAATCAGTGAAAACTTAGACCCTTTTCCAAGCTCACTCTCAATTTTCAACTCACCGCCATGACGTTGCATCACGTGCTTCACAATGGCCAACCCCAGTCCAGTGCCGCCAGACTCTCTGGAGCGGCTGCGGTCAACACGATAGAAACGCTCAGTAAGCCGCGGCAAATGCTCAGAAGCAATACCAGGCCCTGTGTCAACCACAGACAGCTGAATTCTTTGATCGGGCAAAACGTCCCAAGTTGCTGTGATTTGGCCCCCTGCAGGGGTATAACGCACAGCATTGTTCACCAAGTTAGAGATAGCGCTGTGAAGTTCTTTGGCAGCGCCAAGCAATTTCAAACCCTGTGGCACCACGATCACAATGGCATGTTCAGCTTCACCCACTTCTCTTTGAGCAGCAGAGAGGCCCCTTGCTTCAGATTCAATCGTTGACATCATGCCAGACAAGTCAACTGCGTCATTGGTTGAAGGCAAGCTATTGCCTTCCAACTGCGAGAGTATCAATAAATCATTCACCAAGTCTTGCATTCGGAGTGCTTGAACTTCCATCAAACCAAGGTAATGATCTCGCTCTTGGGGTTGAAGCGGCAAACTTTGCAAGGTTTCAATGAAGCCGCTCATTACCGTGAGAGGGGTTCTAATTTCGTGAGAAACGTTGGCCACAAAATCCCGCCGCATAGCGTCTGCTTGTGCAAGTTCTGTCACGTCTCTGGTGAGTAGCAACTGGCGATTTTCGCCGTAATCGTGAAGTTGCACAGACAACTTGACTAACTTTTGGAAAGATGAATTTCGCCCATCGATTACCACCTCACCTGCGTGGT